>JAFTYF010000063.1 GCA_017461395.1 Ruminococcus sp. | reverse complement strand
TCTGGTTGCCGCTGATTGCTGACTGAATATAGTTGATCATGCTCCACGGATTATAGATCTCCGTTTCACCAAAACGATACCCGTCATACCATTGCTGAATTTCATCCAGACGGTCACTGATACCGTAAAAATCAGCTGCATTCTTGATTTCGTTTTGTTGTTTCTATTATACCATATTTGGGGAGGAAATGCAACTGTTACCGTAAAAACAGTCCAAGTTTCTATATAATTTTGAAAGATACTTTCACATTTACTATCTTTCTTTCCTTTCGGCGGATAGGATTAAACTTGTATTGACTACTCATGCAAAATGAGGATACAAATGTGATTTCTATCATGGATTTAATAGAATCACCTCAACAACCGTATAATTAACCGAAATAACTCATCCACCGGAAAATGAGTTATCAGAATTTTTGAAAGTTATAATAATACTTAGAGGAGTACAAGATGAGTAAGGTCTTTAATGAAGATACAAGGGTGAAAATCCCTGCTACTATTCAGTTTCTTAGAATAGGTTATAATTATCAGTCTCTAAGTGATGCGAGCATAGACTTTGAAACAAAGATTTTTGTGAATCGCTTCAAGACTGCTATTGAAAATATAAACAAAAGAACGTTCTCTGACAACGAGGTTATTGATATTCTTATGGAAATCAACAGCGTTATTAAGAATAACGACCTCGGTAAAGAGTTTTACAACTGGCTTATTAATCCTCTGGACAGAGTGAAGCTTATTGATTTTGAGGATATTTCAAAGAATGATTTTGCTGTTGTGGATGAACTCCCTTTCTGCATCACAAAAGGTACGGAAGAAGGTTCATTCAGACCCGACATCACTATTCTTGTAAATGGTATTCCCCTCGGCTTCCTTGAACTTCAACAACCATCCATTCCGTGGATATGCCGGACAGGAGTTTGCATTTGCTCATAATGGTGTGCTTTACAATAATCGGGAGCTGCGGAGAACGAAAAAGCTGCCCGTTACGAAAATCGAAACGGACAGCTATATTGGGGTTCAGCTGATTGAACAGAATGGGGATCTCTCCTTTGAATCATTGGCACAGATGGCAGAGGATGTTTCCGGTAACTTCACGTTTACCCTGCTCGATGCCGAAAATTCGCTGTATTTTGTGAAAGGTTCGAGTCCGCTGTATCTGATTCATTTTCCCTTAATCGGGCTGTATGTCTACGCATCCACGCAGAGCATTATGGAGAAGACTCTCAAAGCTTGTGGGCTTCTCCGTTTTGACTATGAGGTGCTGGATGTGAAAAATGGCGATATTCTGAAGATCGATGCACGGGGAAACCTTTCTGGGCTTTCGTTCTATTTATATGTTAAAATTCAAGCAATTCCAGTGAGCCGTCATATCCGCTCATAGAAATTGAAAAGCGTTTTGTTTCGCCTGTTTCATCCTTGTATGAAATACCGTATGACGGCGTATCACCATAAAATGTCATTTCCACGACAAGCGGACGGTCAAATGTCAATGTTCCATGTGAATAAATATCATTAATGGAGTAGCTGACATCTTCCATAAACAGCGACAGAATTTTGAAGTCCTGAAGTTTGTCGTCAGTTGAAAATACAATTTTAGTTGAGTATTCAGACTGATCGATGGAATAAAAATCGCAAGAGTCATCGTTATATGTGGAATCATCGATATATTTGGCAAAAAGCTTTGAAACCGTTTTCACTTCATATTCATCAACAAATGGAATGAGAGCGATTTCTTCTGATTCACTTTCCATATTTTTGCTTATTTCCCAGAATTCATCCTCAGTAATATCGAGTTCTTCGGACTGTTCCTTATCACTTATACCAAGTGTGTTGTGATAGTAACCGATTTCCGTGAATGTATCGTCTTTCTCATATGTGAAGTAATAGTCATCGCACTTTAATATTCTGCCGTCTGGCTGGAGGGTATAGCTGCCGAAAATGTTGTATATTGCGCCGCCTGACCCACGATAGAGGAAAGTGCCATTGCCTTTGTAGCGGTAGCTATTTCTGTAAGCGCCTTCAAAGACAAGTGATACTGTATTATCGTGACAGGTGTATACTGCGTAAACCTGTTCACCATAACAAATTCCGTCACGTTTTTCGTTAATAGTGGCGATTGTGAGTTCTGGTATACCGTCACCGCTGAGATCTTCTACAGCATAGCCGAGATTAAATTCAGCTTCACGTCCTGAGAGTTCATAAATAATGGAAGGATCACCGGGGATTTCAGTTTCGTCCTGTACACCGTCTGTAATAACGCTCTTGAAGCTTTCAATGATATCTGAATAAACTTTGTTATAATCAGTCTTATTTGTATGTGCTTCTGTAGCAGGATTTGTTGTTGCCGATGTTTCTGTAGAAAGTTCTGTTGAAGGCTGTTGTGTATTTTTCTCAGTTGAGTTGGCAGCAGTTTGGATTTCTGTAGTTTCAGATGACGTTTCAGAAGAAGCTATGCTTTTGGAATTTTTTTCTTTTCCGCAGCCTGTTAAAGTTGTAATCAGCATAGAAAACAGGATAGAATATGCAAGGATTTTTTTCATAGTAAACCTCCGTTCCTGGAATGATACCATAGTTTAGTTGAATTGCAGATGTTATTAATTTTTTTATCATTATACCATATGCAATGCCTAATGTCAATTGTAAGTTGCTTATTTTGGGGATACGGCATAACAAAAAGGGAACATCGAAAGTTCGACATTCCCTTAATGGTGCCGCTGACCGGACTTGAACCGGTACGGATGTTACTCCGAGGGATTTTAAGTCCCTTGTGTCTGCCTATTCCACCACAGCGGCATATTAATACCATAATATTATAGCATATTCAAGGCGGAAAGTCAAGATTTTTTTATTATCATATCCAACAATACTTGATGTTGAAATTTGTTTATATTATTTAAATCGTGGAAAAGTTCCGGCAGAGGATAAAATGCCTTGCAAATCGCTTAAAATGGTGATATAATACATTTTTGTCAAATACTATGGAAAAGAAGGTATTTTATGGAAACTTCGTCAAAAAAGCCAACAGAAGAAAAACTTAAACCAAAGCTGTTTTCGGTAATGAAAAATTACTCCGGTCAGCAGCTTTTTAAGGATGTTATCTCGGGTATCATCGTTGCAATCATTGCCCTGCCGCTGTCTATTGCACTCGCACTGGCATCCGGTGTGAAACCTGAACAAGGTTTGTATACAGCCATTACCGCTGGATTTGTAGTATCTCTCCTCGGTGGAAGCCGTGTTCAGATAGCCGGACCTACTGCCGCATTCGCTACTATCGTTGCAGGAATCGTCGCCACAGACGGTATGGACGGTCTTATCATCTCAACCGTCATGGCAGGATTATTCCTGATCATCATGGGACTGTGCCGTTTCGGAAGTCTCATCAAATACATACCGAATACTATCACAGCAGGATTCACATTTGGTATCGCCGTGACCATACTCATCGGGCAGATAAAGGACTTCTGCGGCATGAGCTTTGCTGGAGAATCTCCTATTGAAACAACAGAAAAAATCACCGCACTGTTCAAGCACGCTGACACCTTCAACTATCAGGCATTGCTTATAGGACTGCTTTCACTTGCTATTCTCATTTTTTGGCCTAAAAAGCTAAGTAAAATCCCGCCCTCACTAATAGCAGTAATCGTCGCTTCACTCGTAGTGGAATTTTCCGGTATGAATGTCAATACTATCGGCGATCTGTATGAAATTTCATCAGCACCGCCTGCTCCGTCAATTCCGGAAATAAGCTTTTCACGCATAAAGGCACTTGTTCCCAATGCCTTTACTATAGCTATTCTTGCAGCTATTGAATCACTTCTGTCATGTGTTGTTGCAGACGGAATGATCGGTTCAAAACACCGTTCCAACATGGAGCTTGTTGCACAAGGTGCCGGAAATATCACATCTGCCGTTTTCGGCGGCATTCCTGCAACAGGAGCTATTGCAAGAACAGCCGCTAACATCAAGAACGGCGGAAGAACTCCTATCGCTGGAATGGTTCATGCCGTTGTTGTACTCATCATCCTCGTACTGCTTATGCCCTATGCAAAGAGCTTCCCCATGCCTGCAATTGCAGCCATTCTCTTTGTCGTAGCTTATAATATGTGCGGCTGGAGAGGTATTGTCAACACCTGTAAAACAGCTCCTAAAAGCGATATAATCGTGCTTTTCACAACGCTGATCCTCACAGTCGTATTTGATCTCGTAGTTGCTATCGCCGCCGGAATGATACTTACGGCATTCCTCTTTATGAAGAGAATGGCAGACGTTACTGAAGTTCACGGTTGGGTATATGTTGACGATGAGGATACCGATCCTGACAATATTGCCTTGAAAAAAGTTCCTGACAATACAAAAGTTTACGAAATCAACGGCCCTATGTTTTTCGGAGCTTCGGATAAATTCAATTATATGCTGGATGATACGAATATAGATGTACTCTGCATACGAATGAGAAATGTTCCAGCTATCGACGCAACGGGTGTTGAAACTCTCGATAAGATAACCAAGAGATGCAAAAAGCACAATATTTCCGTAATTTTCTCTCATGTAAACGAACAGCCTATGCAGGCTATGGAAAAAGCCGGTTTCGTGGAAAGAATCGGCAAGGAAAATTTCTGCGATCACATTGACAGTGCACTGTTAAGAGCAGAAGAACTCGAAAAAATTGCAAAAGAAAACAGAAAAAGCAATCGTTGAATAATTGCATATTCATATCCGTTCTCTAAAAAAGGGAACGGATTTTTCTGTTTTCCATTCTTTCATACTTACTATGATTTGAGTTTAAAATAAATAAAAAACTGAGTAGCATCCTTGATTTTTAAAGTTCACTGTGCTATAATCGAGATGTATGAGATTGCTATTAATGAATCGTTTACATTATTATTTTTGTAAGGACAGGTGATAACTAATGATGCATCAAATGAAATTGCAGAATTCTCCATTTATGAAAATAAAAAACGGAATCAAAACAATAGAGCTTCGTCTTAATGATAAAAAGCGCCAGCAGGTACAGGTAGGAGATTTTATCGAATTCACTTTGATTGATAATTCCGATGAAAAAATTCAGACACGGGTAACTGCACTGCACCATTTTGATTCTTTTCAGGAACTTTATGCGTCCTTGCCGAAAGAAAAATTAGGGTATTCGCCTTCTGAAACACCCGTTCCGGATCACATGGATGCTTTTTATCCTCGTGAAAAGCAGGAAAAGTACGGTGCTCTGGGGATTGAACTCCGCATGACTGATTTACAGAAGTTCATCGACGCACAGGATAACGGCTATGGCTTTGGTGAAACTTACGAAACCGCTTTTGCGGAAATCAGAGAAGGATTGAAAAATACTTGTTGGATGTGGTATGTATTTCCGCAGATTCAGAGACTCGGCACGAGCGGTACAACTGCGCTTTTTTCTATCCGTGATATTGAAGAAGCAAAGGACTATTATGCGCATCCGGTTCTCAGGGAAAGACTGCTTGAAATCACAAAATCTCTGCTTGATATTGAATGTAATGATCCAATGGTAGTTTTCGGCGATCCCGATGCATATAAGCTTCGTTCATGTATGACGCTCTTTAAGTACGCCGCACCTGAACAGAAGCTGTTCCAGCAAATACTTGATAAGTTCTGCTGCGGCACTGATGATGATAAGACACTGGAAATTCTTGGAGTATGAGCTATGAATACATTTAAAAATAAAATTGCAGTAATCACAGGCGGTGCAAACGGAATTGGAAAGTGCATTGCTGAGGAATTTCGCAGAAAAGGAGCCACCGTCTATGTGATTGACAAGGCAGAGGGAGAGCATTTTGTAGGAGATATCGCTGACAGAAAAACTCTTGAAGCATTTGCGGAATCTGTATTGTCACAACACGAAAGGATTGATTTTCTCATCAACAATGCTCTGCCGCTCATGAAAGGTATTGACGAGTGTACCTATGAGGAATTCCAGTATGCTCTTTCAGTGGGAGTGACAGCCCCATTTTATCTTTCAAAGCTGTTTGCTCCGCATTTCAGTGAGGAAGGTTCTATAATTAATATTTCCTCATCCCGTGACAGGATGAGTCAGCCGCAGACGGAGAGCTATACGGCAGCAAAGGGCGGAATTGCATCTCTTACGCACGCACTGGCGGTAAGTCTGGCGGGAAAGGTTCGTGTGAATTCAATTTCTCCCGGATGGATCGATACTGCATATACAGTGTATGAAGGAGCAGACGCCGTTCAGCAGCCTGCCGGCAGAGTAGGAAATCCGCTTGATATAGCCAATATGGTACTGTTTCTCTGCTCAGATAAGGCTGGATTTATCACAGGCGAGAACATCTGTATTGACGGCGGTATGACCAGACAGATGATCTATCATGGGGATAATGGTTGGAAATTGGAAACATAAATCATGGAGGAAATTATGGCATTTGATTTTAAAAAGGAATTCAAGGAATATTATATGCCGAAAAATAAACCGCAGATAGTTGACATTCCCTCAATGAACTACATTGCAGTTCGTGGAAAAGGGAATCCCAACGATGAGGACGGCGAATATAAAAAGGCTATAGAGGTGCTTTACGCGGTTGCATATACGCTGAAAATGAGCTATAAAACAGATTATAAGATTGATGGTTTCTTCGAGTATGTTGTTCCTCCGCTGGAGGGCTTCTGGTGGAGCGATAACGGCGGAGATTTTGATTACTCTGACAAATCTGAACTGAAATGGATATCTGTTATAAGACTTCCTGATTTCGTGACGGAAAAAGACTTCTTGTGGGCAGTAGAAACCGCATCAAAAAAGAAGAAAATCGACTGTTTATCCGCTGAATTTCTGACTGTTACGGAGGGACTTTGTGTTCAGATCATGCATAACGGATCGTATGATGACGAGCCGGCTACAGTTGCGGTAATGGATGAATACATTTCAGAAAACGGCTGTGTCAATGATCTTGGCAGTGAACGTCTGCACCATGAAATATATCTGTCAGATCCGAGAAAATCGCCGCCAGAGAAGTGGAAAACAGTTATACGTCACCCCATAAAAAAGAGTGAATAATATTTTCATAGGCAGATATCCTTGATATTTATTGGCGTAGTGTTGTAAGGATGTCTGCATATAAGGAGAATATAATGTTATATCTGAAAACTGCCAATTATAAAAAGCATACGGAGGAATAACAATGATAAAAGGAATTCATCACATTTCAATGAAATGTCAGAACGAAGAAGAATACATGAAAGTGCGCAGTTTTTATACAGAAACTCTGCAATTATCCGTAATCAAGGAATGCGAAGCCTGTATTCTGCTTGATACCGGAGCAGGCATCGTGGAAATTTTCCGTGACGGTACGGAATTGCTTGAAAAGGGCGTGATACGTCATTTCGCATTTGCTGTTGATGATGTACAGGCTTGTGTAAACGCAGTCGAAGCGGCAGGCTATGAGGTGTTTATCGCTCCGAAAACAGTACATATCGGCGGAGATTCTGCATTTCCGGCAATAATAGCATTCTGCTATGGACCGCTTGGCGAGGAAATCGAGTTTTTTTGTCAGGGGTGGTAATAAATTCATCTGATTATAAGATACTGTAATAATATAAAGCAGTATTTCACAGAGCCAATCCGGCAGGTACTATACTGTTGCCGTGGAATAATCTATAATGTTTACCCTCGCCAATTTCGGCGAGGGTAGTTTTGTATCTCTTCCGACGCATTTTATTTGACGGTTACAAACAAAAAATGAGCCCGATATAACATCGGACTCATTCATCAACACACTGTAAATCTGATTCTGGACAATACCGCTTTTGCGATGTTTTGCCTTAGTTTATAATGATATCACTGCTTCCATTATTTAATTTTTCACATAATTCCTGCCATAAATCTTCAGGCATCTGCCACATATGTTCCTCGTCTCTCTGCATTCTCCATTCGCCGTCAATCTTCACGCAAGGAATTACCCAACTGCTTTCATTACTATTGGAATAGAATTCATAAAGCTCAAAATAATCCTCAGTACAGTTATCTACTGCACAACACCACATAATACCATGTTGTTTCTCAGCCCAGTATTCTGCGTCTGTCATTGCAGATTCTTTCGCATAAAGCGTGTAGATTTTCCCGTTGTATTCTGTATAAACCGGTATAATATCATACTTATTCCAACTATTTATTTCTATCTTCTCACCAGGCTGTATTCTTGTATCAAAATAGCGCTTTACATAATGACTATCCATATCCGATCCGTCATACTCCCAATCAGGAGATAAGAATCTCAAATAATTTTCAATATAAAAATCTCTTATCTCATCAAGAGAACTGAATTGAGGATTTGTATAACGTGCATATGTGATAGTATAATCACTTATTACCGGAATATCTCCAGGGCCGCCAGACTCATTATGAACATCAATCGTAAACGTATCATTCAAATCTACATGATCGGTGATTGAATATAACACTTCAAGAGCTTCATCTCTTTTTCTGACCTTATTTCTTATCCACGCTTCACACTCAGCTTTATAGTCAGGTTCATCAATAGATGTTCCCACATCAATCTTAGTAGCATCTTCTGTTACTGCCACTGTGGTTGTTGTAACTTCAACGGGCATACCTGTTACAATTGTGGTCTGATTTTTGTCTGCAGGCACTAAAATTGTAGATACAGCTTCATCCGTAGTAACTGCGGTAGTTGTTGTTTCAGATGTTGTGGAAACACCCTGTTCAATAACAGGAGGTGTTGGGTTCAGGTTTCTCATAAGGTGGATTCCGAAAGCAATTCCACAGCCAAGCAGTACAAATGACGCAGCCATTGTAACCGGCTTTATCCATTTCGGACGCTTATATACTTCTACTCCGGAAACTATTTCTTCATCGTTGGAATTGATTTTTATATTTTTTCTTTCTGTATCTCTCATAGCATTTCTCTTCCTTTTACTCATTTCAAGTATTCTTTCAAATTGGTCGTCGTTTAAATCAGGAGTAAGACGGTTTATCATTTCAAGTTCACCATCCTCAGAATTTTCAAGAAAATCGAAAATATTATTTTTATTCATAATTATCCTCCTTTACCTCGTGATACCCATAGCCGAAAGTGATATTCTCAGTCGTTCCATTGCTCTTGTGCAGCGTGAACGCACAGATGAAGCTGTCATTCTGACTGTTTTTGCTATTTCGGATGACGACTTGTTATAGTAGAACTTCTGTAAAATAATAGTTGAATCGGGTTCTCCGAGAGAATTTATCTCTCTCAGCAGAATGTTTCTTACTTCCTTGTTTTCGGATATATTTTCAACATCAAAACAATCTTTAAGCTCAGGAAGTGATTCATCATCAACAGATACCGTATTTTTTCCCGAAGCCGACAGCTTTCGGAAATAATCTATCGCACGACGCTTTGCTATTGTTCCGGCAAGCTTTTTTATATCCTTAGCATATCCGTCCTCAACTGCTATAAAAAGATTTGCAAAAATATCGCTGACGCATTCCTCAATATCCTCATTAGTTCCACAGCTTCTCAGCTTGTTGAACACTATGACATAGACGTATCGTCCCAGTTCTTTCAGCAAGGTTCTGTACATATCATCAGAGGATCCTTGCCAATAATTATTCATATTTTCAACGGACATTTCCATACCCCCATATTTCATATTGACCACACCATAATTTATGTACACTCAATTACGTCTGATCTGTTGTTTCGCTTTACATAAACAACAATCGTATAAAATTCAAAAACGCTGCAACAAATCTTTGCTTTCTCCTTTGTGCACAATATTGCAATACGTCTACACCATGTAATTGTTATTTATTACCAATATTCCCTTCAAAAAAACAGCTCTCCGAGAAATTCCAGAGAGCTGGCTGCTTTTTTGTTATACAATTTTGGAGAGAAATTCCTTCAAACGTGGATGCTTGGGATTTGAAAATACTTCCTGCGGCGTATCATCCTCAGCAATAACTCCGTTATCAATGAACATTACTCTGGAAGCAACCTCACGAGCAAATCCCATTTCATGCGTAACGCATATCATCGTTATGCCGCTTCCTGCAAGCTGTTTCATAACCTCAAGAACTTCTCCAACCATTTCGGGGTCAAGCGCAGAAGTAGGCTCATCAAAAAGTATTACTTCCGGTTCCATTGCAAGCGCTCTGCATATAGCTACACGCTGCTTCTGTCCGCCTGAAAGCTGATTCGGATAGCTGTCGGATTTATCCTGCAAGCCTACTCTTGTAAGAAGCTCCATAGCCTTATTATTTATCTCATCAGCCGGTATTTTTTTCAGCTTTCTGGGAGCTATTGTGAGATTTTCAAGGATAGTCAGGTGCGGAAAAAGATTGAAATGCTGGAAAACCATCATAATTTTTTCACGCTGCTCATTGATATTCGTTGAAGAAGCTGTAAGATCAACTCCGTCAAAAATCACGCTTCCGCCAGTCGGCTTCTCCAGCATATTAAGGCATCTCAGAAATGTAGATTTTCCGCAGCCTGAGGGTCCAAGTATTACAACTACCTCTCCCTTATGTATATCAGTTGTTATTCCTTTCAGGATCTCATTTTTGCCAAAGGATTTTTTCAATTCCCTGACCTCTATAATTGCATTACTTTTCATTATTCTTCAGCCTCTTTTCTAATCTTGATACAAGAGATGTAAGTACAACCACTATCACCAGATATACAAGCGCAACGGCAATAAGAGGCATAAACGCCTCGTATGTACGGCTGCGGATGTAGTCACCGCCTCGTGTAAGATCCATGATTCCGATGTAACCTGAAATTGAAGTTTCTTTGATAAGCACGATAAACTCATTGCAGAGTGCAGGAAGAACGTTTTTGAATGCCTGCGGGAGAATGAAATATCTCATAGTCTGAGCGTAATTGAAGCCAAGGCTTCGTCCGGCTTCAAACTGTCCAGCATCAACGGACATTATGCCGCTTCTTACAATCTCGGCAATATATGCAGATGAATTAAGTCCGAATGCAATCACCGCAACGAAAACCTTATCTACATTTGTGGAAGCAAAAATCACATAGTAAATTATAAGAAGCTGAACCATTGTCGGCGTTCCTCTGATAATCGTCAGATATGCCTTAAGGATGAGATTCAGCAGCTTGAATCTTCCTGTTTTATCGCAGGTGCTTCTCAGTATGGCGATAAGGAATCCGAGAACAACACCTATAAGGACAGCAAAAAAGCTTATTTCAAGCGTAACAAGCACGCCGTCTGTGATATATTTCCATCTGTCATCCTCTATAAAGTTATTTTCAAACTTTTCTTTCAGACTTACATTTGCCGCTCCGGAACCGTTGCGGACAATTATCACCTGAGTAGCTGTTGTGTAGGAATCCGTGAAATCTATGCTTTTTAATCTGTCTTCAGTAACGGTCATTCCGGATACGCCGACATCAGCCTTTCCAGACTGAACAGCATTTATTATACTGTCAAACTCTATATCCTGAATTTCAAGAGACATTCCAAGAATATCACATATTGCCCTTGCAATGTCGATATCAATTCCTATAATTTCGCCCTTTTCGATGTATTCATATGGCTCAAAAGTCGCATTTGTCGCAATATTGAGCGTACCATTGCTTCTGTCAACGTTTTCCGGAGAAATATAAGGTGATTTTCCTTTTGTGGAATCGCCTATATAATTTGAAATAATACTATCCAACGTTCCGTCTGCCTTGAGCTTGGCTATTGCTGAATTCAGCTTCTCACGAAGCTCCGGATTTTCCTTGGAAATACAGATAGCATATTCTTCGACAGCAAAATTTTCTTCAAGGATAGACAAGTCGGAATTTATTTTGACAAAAGCGTCAGCAGGAGCCTTATCAATTACAACACAGTCAATCTTTCCGAGCTTAAGTGCCTGAACAGCATCCGCCGCTTTGTTGTATCGTTCAATAGTTGAACCTTCTTTCTCGTAGTCAGATACGAAAATATCACCCGTAGTTCCAAGCTGAACACCTATCACTGCACCCGGAAGATCATCAATAGTCTTTACCTTCGACGGCTCGCTTTCTTTTTTGGATTTACACGAAAACAGCGTCAGCGGCACCATAAATATCATTAAAATTATGAGCATCCGTCTGAGATACTCTGTTTTTGACTTTGTTATATTCATTTCAGATCCTCTCTTACATTTTAATTTAAAATACCATATAATTATATCATATCATGCAGAATAAGTCAACAAATAAATGAATTTCTCCGCTAAATAGCCAACGCTCACAGTCAATATGGCTGTGAGCGTTTTATCTGTCTAATTATATCAAGCCGCATCATCGGACGCATCAGCTTTCTCTGCCCTTACGCATACTCTGCTTTGTCCGCTTAATGTACAAGTGAAAAGCGTGAGATCCCAACTGCTGCTGTCATTTGCAACAAGTCCTTCAACATCAGTTCCATCAAGAGTATCAGTCTGAGTTACTGTATAACGGTATTCTATACCGTCTGCTGCAATAAATATCATTTCATCGCCTATTAAAAGATCTGCAATGTTACCGAAATGTGAGCTATAATTATGCGCTGCTATGATTATATCATCCGTATCTGCCCTGCCGGAATATCTGCACGGGCTGATCTTCAGGTTAGCATAGCTCCATTCACTCATAACTGGAAGTCTTACGCCAAGTCTCGGTATACTGATTATCCCCACATAGCTGTCTCCGTCAATTTCAGCAAGCTTTTCCTGTGTTGCCGCCGTTGCATCCTCTGTACCATACTGTGCAAAAAGATCTTCCGCCGGAGCTGTATATTTCTGCTCTGATGAAGGCTGTTCAAGATTTTTAGCCTCATCTGTTTTTTTTGCTTCATCAGATATCCTGACTTCAAGTACTTCCAGAACTTCTCTGGAACGTTCTCCGCTTTTCTTATCCTGCCTGATATTACAGAATATCAGAATCGCTGCCGCCAACAGCAACAGCGATCCGATCATTATAAAACATTTTCCTTTAGTTATTTTCATTGCTCTCGTTTTTTTCCAGTGAACGTATCCTCAGACCAATTGCAATAAATACTAATCCCATAAGACCGAGCAATGGCACCGGCCACCACAACTGTCCTGTCTGAGGAATCTTGTTATCATTTTTTTTCTTTGTAGTTGTTAATGTAGTTTTTACGGTTGTAGTTGTTGTTTCTTCTGATGTCGTTATCGTAGTTGTCGTTGTTGTTACCGGAGGTTTCTCCGTTTTTGGTGTATTGACAACCACAAACTGTCTCTCATTTGAATCATATATAACAGTTATGTTATCAGGAACATCGACTTCCTTTATACGCCACTCGTCATCAGGACTTCCCTTCCAGTTGTGAGTCCAGTTGTTGTTTTCATCGAGTATTACGGTATCAAACAGTTCGTTGTTACGATAAATCTCAATCTTGATCGGTGAAGCGTCTACGATATCCTCGCCGTCCTCAGTTCTCCAGAAACCTTTTGCAGAATAGTCGATTAATTCCTCTGGATTCTCAACACTGGAGATAATCTTCGGATATGCGTCGATATTTACCGGATCGCCTTCACTGTTAATCTCAATGAGAAGCGTTGAAGGAGTATACGTTGTATTCCCTATTTCAAGCTCATTTCCGGAAATCAGATATAATCCCGGAATAAGTCCTTCAAATTTCTTGATGCCGTTTTCGTCCGTTCTGCCGAAGTCTGTCGGGAAAATCCCGTCCAGTATCGCATAGTTTTCAAGCGTCTTTGCAGCAGTTTTACGTCCGCTGTCCGTTGACAGATCACTGAGATCAACCTGATAATCACTGAAATCTCCGTCAAGTACAAATCCTGATCCTGTCCTTGAACCAACACGATATACATTCCAGTTCATGCCGCTCAGGGTAATTTCTTCCGTCCGGCAGTATAGTGTAAGCGTTCCTGTAACAGTTTCGGCAAAAGCTGTGAACATTACTCCGGTAAGAAGAAGCATCACAGTACTCAATGTACAAAGCACAGCTTTAAAGTATCTGTGAAATTTCAAACGCATTTCAGTCACCATCCTTTCAAAAATCTGATATTATCAGAATAACTTACTGTTTATTAATCATGTAGCGCAGATTT
This sequence comes from Ruminococcus sp., assembly GCA_017461395.1. Classification (GTDB taxonomy): domain Bacteria; phylum Bacillota; class Clostridia; order Oscillospirales; family Ruminococcaceae; genus Ruminococcus. Next base: position 112,026 of record JAFTYF010000063.1, on the reverse strand, counting down.
AGTTCCTTACGCTTTTTCTTTCCGCCGAATATCCAGAAAATCAGCAGTCCGAGAACTAACGGGGACGCAATAAGCGGAACTACAAGCAGCGGATCCACCTTTGTTGCATCCGAGAGAACCGTTGCATTGGAAACGTATTTTGTTTCGATACGGTGCGACTTCAGCAGAAGTCGGTGTGTGTTTACCGCATACGGAGTGCACGTCATGAGAGTTACAACATCCGCTCCGGGAATTACCATCAGCTTTTCCATTTCGTGCGGAAGTACAATGCTGATTTCGTCAATCTGATAGGTATATACCGCTCCGAGTACGTTTATCGTGAATACATCGCCTACTACAAGCTGATCAAGATCGGTGAAAAGCTTTGCTGTGGGGTGCCCTCTGTGAGCAGAAATTACACTGTGAGTGTTAAGTCCGCCGACCGGAAGCGACGAGCCTTCAAGATGTCCTGACGCTACGTTGAGTACCGCCTCGCTTGTGCCGTGATAAATCGGAATCTCAACCTGAATTACAGGAATTGAAATATACCCCATAATTCCCGTGCCCGATACATCGAGGATATCATAATATCCGGGAACCTGATCGTAATTCGTAAACGGAGCATCAAGTCTTGCAATTTTTGCGTTGTATTCGTTTGCCTTTGCGAGCATTTCGTCGATTTCACTTGTATCCATTTTTGAAACAACGGATTCATAGTTTGCAATCGCTTTACTTTGTACTCTGGAATTCCACCAGTTGCTGACTATGGGATAAAGCATCACGGAGAGTCCCACGAATAGCATTATAGTAAAAATTATTGTTGTGATTAAGCCTGATTTCTTCTTCATGGGATCCTCCCTAATGGCCGCCGGCGGCTTGTACCACCGGCGGCATTATTAGGTCAATTAGTCGTTTTCATTATTATTTATGCCGTCTGAGTTTATTATTCCTGTGTGTTCTTCATGCGCTTCTTGGAGATGAGGTAGATGCCTGCTACTGCTACCATTGCGCCGCCGCCGAGGTAGAATACTGTTGTACCGATACCACCGGTGCTGGGGAGTTCTGTACCCTGAACATTTGAAATCTGTCCATAAATAGCACCTGTATTATTCTCACTTTCTTCTGCTTCTACTGAAACTATTCCATTTTCTTCATCTACTACAGTTTCTGTAATTGTATAAACATTTTTTATACTGAAATCATCATAATTTACATCCAAGTCCTCTAACGCTTCGCTGCCTTCAGTCTTAACTTCACCTGCAGTAATAATAAATGTAATGTCATTAATAGGATTATAAGACGGATTTGGTGCTTTTGTTTCCTTTAAAACATACGTACCGTCATCAAGACCCTTAAATACAAACGTTGCACCATCATTAGCAAGTGTATACGGAATAGGATCACCTATCTTTGTTTTACCATCAGCTGAAACTTTCTGGAGAGAGAATTCTGCTCTTGCAAGTGGCTGACCAGATGTTCCGTTTATCTTATCAATAACAGTCTGATATGTATATGCTACAACGTAGTCAACTGTTGATTTGCCAAATTCATGAGTATCGCCCTCGCCACTTACATTAGGATTATTAGAATACTCAAGATATGCTCCATTCCAGTTTCCAGCCGAACCAAGATTAGCCTTATCTGTAAGTGTTGCATCATACTGAATTATAATCTTATCACCTGACTTAATACCAGAAATCTTTTTAATATCTTCAAATGTCACTGTGAAATCTTCAGTTCCATCACTCTTTTTGCCACTTGCAGTAAACTGTGCATCATCTTCTTTAGTAGATGCTTCATAATTATAAAGACTACTTTCAATTAAATTTTCATCTTTTACATCATTCAAATAAGCCTTAATTGTGCCAGACTTGAAAGAAAATACATCTTTCTGAAGATCATCATGGAATATCATCTGATAAGTATCGTATCTATCAATGTTTGTTGGAACAGTTGCAATCAACTGGAATGAAACATCATCATTAATGTCATGGTCAGCAGCTTCTGCCCATCCATCATCTTGAATAGCACCGCTATCGTTTACGTCAAGAATCAACTTATCAAACTGAGGATAATCACGCTTAACATCAATTGAAGTTGTTGTGCTTGATAAAACTTCCAAAATTCCAAGTGATTTACTGGTGTATCCACTTCCGTTATCTACAGCTGTTGTATCAACTGCTACATAGTAACCCCAATCAAGATTGGAAATCTTATTATCTACAGCAGCATGACCTTTATCAGCCTCACCTTCACCAGTTATAATACACTGTGCTGCAATCTTTGCAAAAATTTCTACAAACTCTGAGTTACTGTTATTATCTGACAAAACTTTAGCAACACTCTGTGCACTTTCTACATTTGCACCATTATCTGTACTTGTACTAAATGTAGCATCAGCAAATAAGTCACTAAAAGTAATATCATTATCTTCTGCATCTTTACCTACTACAGTATCATCATCATTTATCATACTCTGAAGCTTAATAACATTAATTCCATCACCCCAATTTTTAATGGTAACAGTTGTATTTTCGCCTTCAGTTGTTACATCGGCAACGAAAATCTGATACGCTTTAATTGAAGATGATGTTGCTGAATCATTAACTGTAATAGTACCCTTTCCTGTCTCGGCAAACGAAGCCATCGGAGCAACCATGCAAGCTGCGAGGAGGGAAGCGGATGTTATAGCTGCAAATCTCTTAAAAGTTCTTGATGTTTTTTTCATAATAATTCTCCTTTAAAATAAATTTTTGGTTTTCAGAAAGGGCACGATCTCTGCCGCACCCTTTCTGTGGGTGGATTGTTTATTTTGCACGGCGGCTGCTCTGCCGACGTCTTGTACATGTGTATCCGGCTGCACTCAGAAGCATTATCATGCCTCCGAAGAAGTAATATGTCTTTCTGCCAACACCGCCGGAGGATGGCATCTGACCTTGGATTGTTTCTGTGAGCTTATTTTCTACCTTAGCTGTATTAATATTACCATTTTTACTAGGAAGAATACCGTTGTTGTAGTAGTTAACCGGCATAAATACCGCATTGCTGCTGTGGATATAATTCTCTGACATAGGATTGAATCCTTCATCAGTTTCATAAAGTTTATATCCGTTTTCCTGAATGTAGTAGTAATATGGATTACCCTTTTCGTCTGTCATTTCAAGACCTTCAACAGTTAATGTCCAACCTTTTTCTTCGGTTAAAATTATTTGTTCGTTAAGAATGACTGGCTCAAGGAATACATCCTTCGGTAATTCAGGAAGCTTAGGTCTTTCGGTTATGCTGATTGTCATGCTTGATACCTTTTGGGTATTTCCGTTATCGTAGCTGTCAGCTGCGGTAATTGTAAATTCACCGCCATTTGTTGATACTACAACCTCGCCTGTGGACTTATCAAATGTAGCAATCAACGTATTTTCCTTTTTAATTGTGACAACTGTATCGCCTTCAAGCGTATAGCCTTCACCAACAGTAACATTCCATGTGATATCTTCAATCTTGTTGTTAACTGTAAGTGTCTGACTTGTGCCAAGATCCATCATTGAATTGCCGTTGATTGATATATCATCCTTTACTGTAAGGTTGATAGAATCGGTTCTGTCAGAATAGTTACCAGCCATTGCTGCAACGATTGTATAATCGCCTGAAACTTGTGGAGTATATTCATAAGTTCCGCCGTTTGCCAAATCAATTACCAATTCAGCTGCTAAATCCTTGACAACTTCGCCGTCTTTCATCAGCTGTACACTGCCGATTCCGCCACCAGTAGGTGTAACTTTGAATCTTATGGGTACATCTTTTCGGATTATTTTTGCATCGGTTCCGTCTCCGTATTGGATTTCGATGTATGTACTATCCATTTCGTATTCAAACATTATACTGTTGATTTTTAAAGGACCTGCAGCTGGATTCCACAAGCCGAAGAAGTAATAGTGGTTTTCAATATCCAAATCTGTGTATGTAGATACATCAAATGGTATAGTAAGACCATTAGCATTAATGTCTTTATTAATATTAGCCGACTGATGCCAAGGCACGTCATTATTACCTTGATCATGTCTTGTATCACCAATCATCAAAGCATATTGGATATTACCGCTTCTACTTGAATCAACCGGAGATACATTTATTGATATATTCTTTAGAATTGCTCCAGATGGTAAGAAATCTGATAATTTAAAGCCCTTCTTATCGCCTCCAATAGTTCCTAAAACTTCCGGATCTGTTACTACACAAGTAGTGTAAACACTTGGCGGATAAGTTCCAGTTGTAACTACCGCAGGAGCTGCAGTTGTTGTAGTAGTGGTTGTCGTTGTTGTAGTGGTTGTGGTGGTTGTTGTAGTAGTTGTTGTTGTAACCTTATCAACCACATTAACATATGCAGTTGCTGTAACCTTTTCGTCGCCCTTTGTAGCCTCAGCAATAATTGTATGCTGTTGTCCCTTATCTTCTTCCTTAGCAACATAATCTGAATTAATTGTAGTTCCGTCCATCTTATAAGTAATAGTATATCCCTTAGGTGGATTTTCTATTTCCAAATTAAATGGCTTTCCTACTTCAACCTCAGTTGCTGCTTTAAGAATCATAGGTAAAACTGTCAATTCTGCTGATTTTACATTGGTTTCATTTCCGTTTTCCCTTCCCTTGATTGTAACTGTACCTGCCTGCTTTGGTGTGATTGTATTTCCGCTTATTGAAACAACATTACTATCAGTCGGCTCATACCAGTAACCATCTGATGAAACTGTTCCGTTTTCAGCGGTAATAGTTACTTCTTCACCAATGCAAACTTCGTTATCGCTTAATGTGATGCCGAATTGTGGTGTATCATAGTGTATTGTTGCTGTTACGGATGGAAGAGTTCCAGTATAATAATGATTTAAAATTTCCATTTTAGTTGGAATAGCAGCACCTGCCCAATGTTTCCAATTTTCTTCAATTGTTATAGTTATAGTCCTAGGTGTATTTGCAAGAATTGTATAAGACTTTGAAAATGCGCCATCTACTGAATTTATTGTAACATTATAATCCAAATTATTACCTGAAAAAGTTACATCAAATGAATCCCCGATTGTTAAAGAAGAAATATCAATATTATACTTAGATTTATTCTCTCCAAGATCTCCACCAGTAACAGGTAACCCATTATTAGCCTGTGTTCTGAGTCCAGTTCCTAACACACCAAAAGATCTGGAGAGAACACTGTTAACAGCTGTATTAATTGTACCTCTGACTGAGAATGCAGATGTTTTTGTTTCTTCAGCTTCATTTGATGTAGGTGTAGGCTGAACTGATTCGGAAACTGAACCCTTTGTAGGAGATGTGATATCCCCTGTTTCAGGATCAGCAACAGAGCGAAGTCCGTATGCACCATATTCAACGCCTTCGATCTTCGTGGAAGGTAAGCCTTTTCCAGTAAAGTAGTACAAACCAGCTGCTGCTCCAACAAGACCTGCGTTATAATCGATTGCAACTTCGTTACAACAGTAGTCGTGAAGATCATCGATATAATCGTGGTATGACAACGGATGCTTGTGATTATAACCTTTCATCTGATCCTGATCAGTATGTGCCTTAAATGCAGGACCACCAACTAATGCACCGATTAACGTGTAACCGTCTTCATCATATCCGCAGTTTGCTTTGTATTCTTCAATATCTTCCCAACCGGAAGCTGCTCTGTGATGAGGAGCCTGTGGTGTATCAACGGTATATCCCTTAGGTACAAAGTTTGTAACAAGACATATAGCTTCATTTAAATCAAGAAGTACACCGTCTTCACACAATCCAGTGATTGAACTTTTCCATTCATTTTTACCGAGAATCTTATCCATCTGACCTTCTGCCCAAGTAACATAACTTTTAGCCAAATCTGAATATTTAAATGTTTGATTTTGTTTAGAATATCTACCGTCATTTGGATATGTATGTTCCTTGTTAGGAGTCTTTTCAAGATTCTTAGCTGTAATCAATGCAGCTGTCTGAGCCATTGCATTGAATCGTGCTGTACCCCATGGGTGAATGTAATAGAATTCTTTTTTCTTCGAATCTGAATTGTTGATAAACTCAGTCTCTATCTTATTAATTACATTAGTCCAATCGCCGGTCTGACGAGCGTATGCACAAGCTGCAGCAAATGAGACGTCGTCCCACTGAAGCTGATTAGGTGAATTAGAACAAGCATTAAGATAACCATTCATCTCAGCCTTTTGTGCATCCGTCATGTTATCAGGATGAGTCTGAGCTCTCACTGCTTCATATAACCAAGCTGCTGCCCAAGATTTATCATCGCCATCGTCACCGTCAGCATAGAAGCTGCCAGCTGAATATGCACCTGTTCTTCCAGCAAAGTCATAAAGCTTTTTAGCAAGTTCAAGATACTCATCATACTTAGCAGGATTCGTGTCTCTGAAATTCAGATAACCAAGAGCTAAAGCTGCTGCGTATTGAGCTGCTATATTGCTGCCGTATTGACTGCTCCATTCCATTTTTCTCGTATCGGTACTCTGCTTTTCAGGTGAACCCCATTCAAGATGGTCACCGTTACCATCGCCCTTTTGAACGAGAATCTCATAAATGTTACCAGTCGAATCATAATGTACAGAATCTTCAAAGAACTCATAGAATCTTTCAAGAATAACCTTGTAATGAGCTGCTTCATCAGGGTCCATTGTACGTGTTGTATTATCCTTAAAGAATTCAAGATATGACCAACCAAGCATTGAAGCTGTATATCCCTGCGGTAAACCAAACATTACATGGTCTCCCGCATCGTGGTAGCCTCCGGTAACCCCATCCTCTGTATGACAATTTGTACGCCATGCAAGAGCACTATTTTCAGCTACATCAGTACCACACATATTAGCATCGTAGAAGTAAAGCGAATGTTGTAAAAGTCTCGCATAGTCCTCCATGTATTTGGCATCTCCGTTTGAAGGAGTTCCAATCGGACCCGAATCATTATCAGTATATGGTGCGTCTGTTTCTGTGTAAGAAGGTGCAATTACCGAGCGATACAAGTCAACTTTAATTGCGTACGGAAGAGCTGTATTTTGACTAATACCCTGCCAAAGCTTCTGAACTGCAATGCTTCCTGTATCAACAGTGTATGTATTCTTTACATTGAAACCTACAATGCTTGAAGCCTTTGTTTCTTCAGATGTGATATTTTGTCGCTCATAACTTGTTGCCCAGCCAAATGGAACGTTTTCTTCAACTACTTGATACTCATATCCCTTTGGAAGGTTTTCAAACACACCACTCCAGGTATTTCCTTCACCTGTTAATTCAAGTGTTTTACCATTAAGAGGTTTCCAATTTCCATCAATTTTAGCCAAAAGCTTGAATTTGATTGAAGTCGGGAGTTTAACATTAGCGTGTCCATTATAATCCCATGTCTTTGTAACTGGAATATTCACCTTATCAAGTTTATTAGTGATTACTATTGTTCCACTCTCGTTCAGGGATTCGGTAATTGGTTCTGATGTGTAACCCAGAATAGTAGATGTTTCTTCTACTGTATAGTAGAATTTTCCTGCTGTATCATCTAAACCATTAACAAATCTCGGTAATTCTTCCCAGACATAATTCCATTCGTTATCCGAGTTAAGTGTTACCGTATTCGGGAGCTTTTCTGTTGCTGCAAACAATGTTCCCTTTTCAGTTGCTGATGTAGATTGATAAAGCTTGACTTCAACAGATTTTCTGAAGTCCATTACTTCTTCGTCATCTTCCCAATTCTTAACAACTCTTAATTTCATTGTATTTCCAAGTCTGTCATTGGAGATTATTACAACGGTTTTATCTACTGAAAGTGTGGGAATTGTATTTGTATTGGGGGTTGATTGAGTCGAATTATCTGGAGTCTGTTCTGTATCAACTGTTGGAATAACTCCGAATGTATACGAGAACTCTTCACCACCAATAACGGTATGTGTGTTAGAGAAATTCTCTATACCCTTGTTTTCAAATGCAGAACTATTTACTATATTACCCCAAATTTTTCTGCCATCAGTTGTTTCGATAACGAGCTTTTTATTATTAGCACCCTTTACCTTGATTTCTATCGCTGCCACATTTTCCTTGTTGAACTGTGAAAGATCTAAATTGTAACAATTATTAGAACCTTTCTCAATTTTCACTTTTTCTTGTGTAACGCTATTACCGTCAGCATAATGGAATACTAATTTTTCAATTACACACTTGCTTAGATCGTGTTCGCTATATATTTCAGTAAATGAGATATTAGAAATATTCTCAGCCTTATCCTTTGAAATATCAATGAAATCGTAATCTTTCAATCTTGTATTGTTTGCTGATATGGTTCCGATTTCAAAGCTTGTTAAATTTCTGAACTGTGTAATCAAGTTATTGCTATCCGTCTCAGGTGTTATACCCAATACCTCAAGCATATTTTTTGCTGTCAGTTTATAAGTTATTGTTGCACAATTCTTATCAATTGTCTTTTTCTCTGCTGCTGAGTTTAGTACTTGACCATCAAAAACACCAAAGAACGCGTAATTTCCCCAACCTTCTGTTACTTCCTTCGAATTAGATGTATATAAGGTAAATTGCAGTACAATATCATCATCTGTAATCATTTCTTCACTAATTCTGTCTAATGCTTCCTTAGCGAATCTTATTACTTCATAATCATCTTTACCCTTCTTTTCATTTTGTACTGAAATTCCGGGTTCCTTTTCAACAGGAGTAACACTATAAGCACCTTTACTGTCTTTAACAACATTAAAGTAGAAGTACTTCATTGAAGCCTCATAGCCACTTGGTGCCTTAGTTTCCTTTAGATAATATGTACCTGGTTTAAGGTATCCGTTTTCAACGTATGTTGTATCTTCTTCAGTGAAGCCGCTGAAATCAAGATCAATTGTATTACTATTTACTTCAATTTCTGGCAACAATACTGTACCATCATTGGCGTGAAGGCTGAACTTTGCAACATTATTTTCATCAACTATAACATTACCATTAAGATCAGTCTTTTTAAGCTGAAGCTTAATACCTGTTACTCGTGTATTTTCCATTCGGATTATACGGTTTTCTTCAAGATTAAGCACAGTTTTATCGTTAGGTGTTGATTCGTTCCAATAAGTTATTTCATTATTATCTGTTTTCTGGAAGCAAATCGGATCTGCAAGTTCGTATTTGCCATATGTTTCAGTTTCAACAAACTTATAAATTGTTGTTGTATCCAACTTGGTATAATCAACAAGCCATTCGCTAGATTCATTATTATCCCAATACCATACATCAACATTATCTTTAACTCCCGGATCAGGATCAAGCACAATGTTCACACCTGTAACCGCTGCACCCTTGTCATCGACCTTTCTGAAAAGGAGTCCCATCTTATTAGTAAATGTCAGGTGGGTTTGCGGAATAGGAACAATCATCATTGCGATAGGATCGAAATAATAATCGCCATATTGATCAGGAGTTTCTGAATCCCATTCAGATGTATCAATACTACTATTATCACACGTAACATTGATAACATCTTCGTTCTTTGTTATTGTAAATGTATCGTCATTAATTTTAATAATTCTTGTATTGGTATCAATATTATTGTCATTAACAGGATAACTAATTTCTAAGTTATAACTGAACACTTCATTACCGTCTTTATCCTTTGCAACTATCGTTGTATCGACAACTGACGGATATGTGAACTGATTCGGATTTACAAGCTTGATCAAGTCTATTTTTTCTACCACTTCAACTGTATAGAATACATTATCATCCTTGAAGTAGCCTACCGGAGCCTGCTGTTCGACAATTGTATAAACGCTCTTTATTTCCAGCTCATTGTTTTTAATAGCTTCCGGATCATCAGGAAGTTCTTCAACATAAGAGCTGACCACATAATCGTTTACTACAAGCTGTGAATCCTTAGCTGTAATTCTGATTTCCTTAGCATTTTCACAATAAAGATCTTTAATACTTATCTTATTGTCATTAGATGTAACTTCAACATCCTTAACAATTTCAGAACCGTCGTTTCTTATTATAGTATAGGAAATCTTACTGCCTGATTTAAGATTAAGAATCACACTGTCAAGCTTTTCAACCCAATCTTCAATGGTTATTATCTCAGTTTCATTCGGATTGAGCATAAATCCTGCTGAAGATGTCTTAGACACCTTATCTTCTCTTGCAACATATACAGGATAAACATTTTCAACCTTAATCGAACCCTCAATTGATTTAATTTCAATCTTCTTGATATCAACATTTAAATAAGAAGTTGTAATTTCAAGATAATAAGGATTCTGATCGTTTACATTATCCTTATTATTAAAGTTCTTTGTATGCTTATTTCCATTTGAATCTGTGAAAACAGCTTCAAGTGTGAATGTTGCCTGTTTAGCATTAACATCATTCGGGAATGTAAGTGTGAGTTTATCAATCCGATCGTTTTCAGGTGCTTCAATTTCTATCAGATTATCATCTGGATTTAGATTTTCTTCTGTGGGAGCACTTAAATTTCTAAGTGAAAATGATAAAGTTTGCTCTGTGTTTGTTTCATCATTATTTACTGTCGTAGTTGTTTCGTTTTGATTCTGTGTAGTAATTGTAGTTGTTGTAACTTCGTTTACTGTAATTTGCTGTGTTCTTATTACTTTTTCTTCATTATCTTTATATTTTATAGAAACTATCAAATTATATGTTCCTGCAACTGATGGAGTGATTTCAACAGAATTATAACCATTATTACTACTTGTAACATCGTTAGATGTATTAATCCTATCTTCCAATTTAACAATAAGTTGATAATCAGTAGGAAGATAATATGTTTCCACCTTAAGAACATCGTTAACATTACAAGTACCATTAGGCATATTCACATTAACATCTTGATATCCACCTTTAATGGTTTTAGTTACTTCAGTAGTTAAGCCATTAACTGTCACTATTGCCTTTACAGGTACCTCTTCACCAACGACTGTCGGAATAATAGAACTTCCATTAACTTCCACATCATTGTAATAATAAGTTATGCTTGTATTTTTCTTAACATTATCATTATTCGTAAAATTATTCAGACTAAATTCAATTGGTGATGCATTCTGACCAACTTTATAATCATTTGGCTGAACATTTAATGTAATATCATCCTCCTTGAAATTTACTGTTATTTGATCACTGAGGTTGTATGTCAATCCATATGCAGTTATTTCAACATTTACAGGAAGCTTAAATCCAAATATGCCATTAGTACCGAACTCATTTCCAGCTTGTTTTTCACTATCATAGAAAGTATACTTTATCACTGCATTTGTAGGAAGCAAATCTTTATTTGTAATATCTATTTTTATATTGTTTCCTGATGCAATTGAATATCTATCTTTTTCAGTAAAGCTTAGAGTTGTACCAGAAATATCAATAGCCACTCCTTCAGGGAATGTATATTCATTAACCTCTTTCTTTTCTGCAGTTACTTCTGCAATAGTATGATAAGAACCATCTCTATTGATACATGCTTCAACACTGCATAATAATTCACCATTTATTGTTGGTGTATATTCATATTCTGGATTGATTGTGTATTCACTATTATTATTATATGGATCTTTATTTATCACTGTCCCATTAACTTTATAACGATAATAAATTGTTTCATTATCGGCTTTCGGAAGATTAGCAACCGACAGTTTAATGGGTGTTCCAACCTTATATTCGGAAGCAGTAACGTTCAATCCCATTGGGGTGAAACTTACGGGAATTTCTTCAAAGGTACTGTTATTAGCCTGGCTTGTAGCCTTAATCTTAAATGAAGTAACAGGCTTATTCAGATAAACTGTATAAACATTCTCTCCACTCGGATTATTATTTGTGGGGACATAAATATTATCATTTACACTGCCATCTTCATTTATTGACTGTAATGTAACCTTTTGATTTGTTTTAATGTAAAATTTACCTAAAACAGAAGTATTGGGATCGATAGAAGTCTTACATTCATAATCACTATACAAAGCCCATTCAACCGGAGCAGTAAGAGTTTCACCTGCAACTGTATTACCGGTATATTTTCTGTCATCATTAGGTGTTGTCACAACAGCTTCCTGCTTATAAGGAGTTTTTCCTGAAAAATCAACCTTAGAAGGAAGTGCTGCATAATTTGTTCCGTTTCCGCTTTCAAATAAGCTTATAACGTCATCGCCTTCCTTGATAGCAAACATTGCACCAGCAAGGTTTGTAGTAGTATCAGCTATAAGCTTATCAACGGGTACTTCATAACCTGATGCCATACCGAGAACGTCAGTACCGCCACGATAAGGTCTGTAACCAAATTCAAGACCGCCATAGAAAGACTTGGCAATCAGCGCACCAGAAAGATGTCCGGGACATTTTTCAGGTGATATAGCATCTGCGTTAGGAGCAAGAATTGTTCCGTTAAAGTTACAGTTACCACCAAAATTTACAGATGTTGCATTAGGGAAGTTATAAAGAATATTGGACGAAAGAGGATGATTGTTAGTGTAGTCCTTATTTCCTTCACGATTGCTTATCTGATGATTTGCTTCATCTAATTTTTCATCACTTGGTCTGACATATGTTTTTATTCCATTAAGATTTATTTCCTGATCATCGCAGCTGATAATAATATTTAAGTCAAGTTTTGTTATCGTCATATTATTATCCGCATATGAACTTACACCTGTCTCAAGAATTCTTTCAGGAGGAACAACGATTTCTACACTATAAAATGGGCTCCAGTCTTCAAGCTTAAAATATGCTGTTTTTGCATCGCCTATATTTGAAGCATCTAAAGTGAGTTTACCATCTTTAACCTGAACTTCAGTAGCCTGAATAGCACCGAGGTTTGCAGAACGTGCTCTGATTGTGTCAAACGTTTTTTCAAGAATAGTACTTACATCATCATACAGATAGAACTGAGCAAGCTCGTTTACCTCTCGTAAATAAGAATGAGCGTGCGTTGAAGTCTTCATTTCTTCATCAGTGAGTCCTTTACAAATTTCACAGTAATTGTCGTGACCCATATCATAATACACATGATTACACAAATCCTCATAAGGAACATCCTTTTTTCCTGTTCCATGCTCTGTATCATAATCCTCATCATAATGAAGTGATTCAGCAAGATTACCTACAATAAATCTCTTGTATAATCCTTCTTCCGGATATAGGTAAACATCATAGTTATCAGTATGTCTGTCTGGTTTACCATTTAATTCCGGTGCATTCGCTATCCATTTTATAGGACCTGTTGTCAAAGTAGCCAAACGATAAACTTTACCACCGATTATTCCAGAAGCAAACCCCTTTACATCCATATATTCATCTGTTGTTGAAATAGGATCGAAGTTACCATAATCGCCAGCACCAACCTGATAGTTCCATTCATCGTGATTGTCATTTCCTTTACCTTCAAAAATCAGGTCACCACCGATGAATATTCTACCTTCAGCGTCAGCATCAAACGCTGTAAAATCTGATTCAATAAAAGCACAGAAGTCACTTGCAAACCCCAAGAAGTATTCCTTACTTGCAGTCTGTAAATTCTGGTCAAGAGTTTTTTCAGTATCTACCCAATCTCTATCTCCGCCTTCTCCAAAGAGAAGTGTATACAGCGGAACCATAGCAGGGTTATAATAGCCACTTTCTCCATCTTCATGGGCATCTTTAGATGTATAAGTTCCATCATCCTCATTATAACCACCACCCGCATTGGGTACCAAAACATTATTTATTTCTTCAGATGATCCTCTCGTAGAAGAAAGACTTGTAACCTTTGCATAACATTCTTCTGTATGCAGGTGTTCTTCAAGATTGCATCCATTTATATAGCATTCTTCACTGTGAGTATGTTGGATTTTTCCACACACAAGAACGCCAGTTCTACTATCCGCAGGTTCCATCAGAATAAGAGGAACCATAAAAGAAACCAGCATCGACAAAGCGATAAATATTGCCAGATATCTCTTTTTCTGTTTAGGGTCTTCAAAATGCCTGTGTATAATATTTTGCAGCTCTTTCACGGATATCACCTCTTTTCAAATATTTAAGACGTGCTGCTTAAAGTGCGCTGATCTTCTCCCACGGCCAAACTCTGAATATCAAGCGTCCGATTATAAATTCATCTGCTATGCATCCAACCATTGCTGTTCGGCTGTCTACCGATGTGGAACGATGATCGCCCATTACAAATACTCGGCTTTCAGGTACCTGATAAGGAAACTCTATATCGCATTCGCCGTAAGCTTTTTCGTCGATATAAGGTTCTACAAGCTCCTCACCATTTACAAATACCGTACCGTCCTCCCTTATCTCGATCCAGTCACCCGGAAGTCCGATCACTCGTTTTAAAAGTATCTTATTATTATAATAGAAAGCGATCATATCGCCTCTTTTATAGTCGCTTCGTTTGCTGCATATTACAAGCTCATCATTATATAATGTAGGAGTCATGCTTGTTCCTGTTACACGGAGCACCGGAAGAAACAGCATCGAAATGAGTACCGCAACCGCTGCAACAACGATAAGCGAACTGATTGTTCCTATAATAGTTTTTCGGAAGTTCCTTTTATATCTGAGTCGTTTCATTTCAGCCAGAAACTGTTCAGCACTCGGAATATCCTTTGTAATATCCTTATCCATCCTCTCGTTTACCTGCCTCCGGTGAATCATCCGGTGTTTCCTTTCCTGATTCATCATTGCCGTCGTTTACTTCAGTGCTTTTTTCTTCAGATTGTCCTCTGAAAGCTTCGCTTGCCGCAGATCTAACAGCTTCTATAATTTTTTCAAGATTTTCGGATGAAATTCCGCCTTGTGCATTTCCAAGCTGCTGCTTGAGTGATTCATTTTCCTTCTGGAGCGTTTCAACTTCCTTCTGTAAATAATACAAAATCTCCATCAATTCTGAACGCTTTAATTTTCGCAGTTCTTTATCAGTCATTATATTTCACCATCTCAATCCTTATGCAGCAGTGCTTTATTTATTAATAACATTATACAATTTGCAATTACAAAAGTCAAGCAAATCGCAAATTTTAATTGCACATTCTCCATATTACATATGAGGTGTTCTCTTTTTTTGTATATTTTGCACATTATAATTACTATTTGTAATATCATCTGTTTCTATTAAGAAATGTATTATAGACTTCCGTTTTAACGGACTATTAATTTATTGTGAATTTGTATATTGTTTTTTATTTTTTTGTTGCAAAAAAACATCCCGGTATCTGAGTGGAAGCCGGGACGTTAATACTTATTATAATATAGTAGTATTTTTCATATGTTTTTCAAACAGTGCATCTGAATCATCAATGCATTCCGCAGACACTTTCTTTGCAAGCATATCAAAATTAGGTCTGCGTCCGGACATATTATGCGAATCACTTCCAAAAACAACCGGAACTCCGCTTTTCATCAGTGCTTTAACAAAACGCTTTTCACGGAAACTGCCATAAGCTTCGTTGTTAACTTGGAAAATCGCGTCTGTTTTCAGAATACTTTCCATTTCAGACTTACTGTAATATCCGCTATATCTGTGTATATGCGCTATCACAGGAGTCAGGTGATATTCACAAGCGATATTATATATTTCCTCTGACATCCAATCTGCATAGGAAGTATACGGAAGCTCAAGCAATATCAGATCAGTTCCAGAGATCGCAAGATGTTCAATTCCGTCAAGCTCACTGATACCATGCTCAACAGCGACCTCTGCACCAAGAACCAGCTCACTGAACGGATTTTCGCATGACATCAGCTTATCATACGACTGCTTGCGCTTATCCAGAAAGCTCTCAACGGATTTTTCTCTATGTGCGTAGAAATGCGGCGTTGCAACAACTCGCTCTATCCCCTGACCATGCAGCGTTTCAAGCATCTGAACGGAAACGTCAGTATTTTTAGCGCCGTCATCCAACTTCGGCAGAACATGACAATGATAGTCCGTTCTCATTTTTCATTTTCCTTTTCTTTTTTGTCGGTTTCCTCACCGTATCCATATCCGGAATAACCGTATTTATCCTTATATCTGTAATAATAGCCGCTGTGATGCTTGCCGCTGATATCATTGATAATAAAGCCGAGCATATTCATATCTGCAAGCTGTATCTTCTTCATCGCCTTTTCCGTTGTGTCGAATGTAGTTTCGCCGTATTTCAGAACAAGCAGGATACCGGCAAGTGACTTGCTGATACCCATTGCATCGCTGACAACATTTACAGGCGGAGTATCTACCACAACATAATCATACTTTTCAGACAGCTCATTAAGCACCTTTTCTGCCTGTTCAGAAGCAAGAAGCTCTGAGGGATTCGGCGGCTTCGGACCAGCTGTCAGAAGATCAAGATTTTTTATTATATTCTTCTGTATGCTCTGTTCCGGTGTGATCATCTTTCCGATAACACTTGAAAGACCATTCTTGTTTTTCACCTTGAATATCTTGTGCTGAACCGGCTTTCTCATGTCGGCGTCTATCAGCAGGACCCTGTGGTCTGCCTGTGCAAGAGCTATTGCAATATTAGCCGACGTTGTGGATTTTCCTTCTCCGGGATCAGCGCTTGAAACTGCAAATATCTTTTTCTCCGATGTTGACAGCGAAAAAACGATATTTGTTCGCATTGCCTTATAGCTCTCAACGATATGGAACGGGAATTCCTTATCAAGAAGTGTTTTTCGTTCCTCATTGTCATTCTTCTTTTTGCTTCCGGAAAAGCTCGGTATTTCACCTATAATTGCTTTATCGTACTTCGTATTTAGCTCATCGCTGTCCTTTATAGTATTATCAACAAAGTCGATAATAAATATGATGATAACAGCAATCAACATTCCAGCAAGAATTCCGAGAAGTGTAAATTTCATTACATTCGGCGAAACAGGATTATAATCAGGCTTTGCTTCCCCTATCGCCTCAACTGAACCGGCTCCTACCACGCGGATGAGAAAATCCGGAGCAACATCTGCTATAATATTGCAAAGCTCAGCTGAAATTTCAGCATCCTTAGTTACAGCAGTAACCTTGAGAACCTCTGTTTCGTTTACCGCCGCCATTGTAAGGCAGTTTCTGATAGAATCAACGCTGATCTTGTTTTCTTCCTTGTCTACAGAGAAAATATCATCAAGATCGTCGGCAGTATGATTTTTCAGAAGCTCCTCACCGATAACCTCAATTACTGCGTCATCCTGCAATACAGCAATATATGTATCAAGAAGCGACTTTGAAGCGTTCAGGTCATTCAAGTTTACTCCATCGGTAATTATAGCTTCATTGCTGTTCTTGACATACATTGAAGTATACGACTGATATTTCAGCGGCATCATGAACTTTGAAATACAGAACATAGCTCCACCGCCGACGATCATCATCGTGATTATCATCCACAGCTTACTGACAAGCAGCTGAAAAATTGATTTTAATGTATATCCGTTTTTCATTATTTCTACTCTCCTTTATACTTTGATCAGAACTTTTTTATTGAATTCCTCAGGAGTTATAAATGTAGGAACTATACTGTGAAGTGCTTCTATTGCAAGCTGGTCATTATTTTCTTTTGCAGCAGCATTGAGAGCACAAAGCTGACCTTCAAAGACATCTGCATTTATCTCAATCTGCTTTCCGATAAATATCAGCTTATTTGAGGTTTTCTCAAGTCCTTCCTCATCCATAAGAAGCTCTTCCTTTATCTTCTCACCAGGACGAAGTCCAGTAAATTTAATTTCAACATCCTTATAAGGAACCTTGCCATACATTCGGATAAGGTTTTCAGCAAGAGCCGTAATACGCACGGGCTGTCCCATATCAAGTACGAAGATCTCTCCTCCGTCTGCAATAGCTGCCGCCTCCATTACGAGGCTGACTGCTTCCGGTATAGTCATGAAGTAGCGGATAATGTCCGGATGAGTAACCGTAACTGGCTTACCTTGCTCGATCTGCTTCTTGAAAAGCGGAATTACTGAGCCATTTGAGCCTAGAACATTTCCGAAACGTGTCGTGATGAACTCAGTAACACCATCTTTCTGCTGTGAAAGATACTGCACTATCATTTCACAGCATCTCTTTGAAGCTCCCATAACGTTTGTCGGATTAACAGCCTTATCTGTGGATATCATCACGAATTTCTCAACATTGTGGAACTGCGCAAGCGTTGCAGTATTGAATGTTCCGATGACATTATTCTTTATTGCCTCCATAGGAGATGATTCCATAAGCGGAACGTGCTTATGAGCTGCCGCATGGAATATTATCTGCGGCTTATATTTTTCAAGGATACGGTTCATACGGTCATAGTCACGGACAGACGCTATCAGTGTAACAAAATCAAGAGCATCACCGTAATCCATTAAAAGTTCCTGCTGTATCTCGTAGGCATTGTTTTCGTAGATATCAATAATAATTATCTGCTTCGGCGCGTATTTTGCTATCTGACGGACAAGTTCGGAACCGATTGAACCTCCTCCGCCTGTAACCATACATACCTTGCCTTTAACGAAATCGCTGATCTGCTTATTATCAAATTTTACCGGCTCACGTCCGAGGAGATCCTCAACTCTGATATCACGCACATGATCAAGAAGCTTTGAGTGATCATCATCGAATATAAGACTTCCGATGAACGGTATCACTTTTACAGGAAGTCCCGTTGATGAGCAGATATCAAGTATCCGTTTGCGTTCATCCTCTGTGCATGAAGGAATGGCAAAAATGATCTGCTCTATTTCTTTCTGCTCTATAAACTTATGTATTTCATATGTTGCTCCTACAACCGTTACGCCTTCAATCTCAGTGCCTATCTTCGAGCGGTCATCATCAATTATGCATACCGGACGATATGCATGAGAAGTATTCTGAGCACTGCTTATCTCTTTCAGTAACATTCTGCAAGCCTGACCGCCGCCGATTATCATAGTTTTCTTGTATGCAGCGTCATTCATTCCGACTTCCACTAGATCAATAAATGTAGATTTAAATATCAGTCTGAACAGGCATATTCCAATAATGGAAATAACAAGATGAATTGCATGATATCCGATAATAATCGCGCTGTTAAACTGATACTGTAAAATACCGCTTATTATAATTCCGATAGAAGTACCATAAACACATGACAAATAATCTTTTCTATGAAAATACCGCCACAACTTGGCGTATACCCCCAAACCAAGCAATGCAGCAAAGCAGCATACTACACTCAGTGAAACAGAAGTTGCCAATTCACTTGCCGATATTTCCTGATTAAATACAGACAGTACAAAATTTGCGATAAGAGCGGCGATTGATATTATAAATGCATCTGCTGCCGCAAGTACAACCTTTCTATATTTGAACTGCCTGAATATTTCTTTCAAACAAACCATCTCCTTATAATCCCGATACAAATACGGAATTCGTGCTTTATCACATAAAGCAACATTATAAGTATACACCCAAACACAACTTTATGTCAAGCGTACAGATGTATATAAAGAAAATATTTTTTCAAAATATCAGTAAAAATATACAAAAATACCGCTCATGATAGTTCCATGAGCGGTATCATAATTTTCAGCTAACTTTTTTGTTAGTCATAGCCCTGATCATAAAGAGCACTGCCAGCATCAGTGCAATGGATGTGCCCAACACAACAAATACATTCTGAACAAATCCGGCAAGCAGATATCCGACTGCACAGACAACTGCAACTGTTATCGCATACGGAAGCTGTGTTGAAACATGATTTACATGATCACACTGCGCACCTGTTGACGCCATGATCGTGGTATCAGAAATGGGCGAACAATGATCTCCGCAGACTGCTCCGGCAAGGCAGGCAGACATACATATTATGACCATAGCAGGAATATTTCCGGTATCGGATACGCCTTCAAGGTCATTGGCGAATACACTCGTTACAATAGGAATGAGTATTCCAAAAGTCCCCCATGATGTTCCTGTTGCAAACGAAAGTCCTATTGCCACAATAAACAGAATAAGCGGCAGAAGAGTTTCAAGTGCAGCAGCTTCTTCTACAATACCTGAAACAAATGTACCTGCGTCAAGATAGTTGGTCATGGTCTTAAGAGTCCATGCAAAGGTAAGTATGAGTATCGCAGGAACCATCTGCTTGAATCCGGCAGAAATAGAATCCATGCAGTTTGTGAATGTAAGCACTCTGCGGCAAAGGAAATACGCAATAATCACGATAAGTGCACCGAGCGAGCCAAGTGAAAGTCCGTATGAGGCATCACATTCTGAAAAAGCAGTAACAAAACTCTTTCCGCTGAAAAATCCGCCTGTATAAATCATGCCGGTTACACACAATGCAATGAGAATCAATACAGGAAGAAGAAGGTCAATCACTTTTCCCTTTGTATGCATCGGAGCCTCATCAGCAGCGTAGGCTGTATTGCGTGTTGTGAACAAATCTCCGTTAAGAGCATTTTCTTCGTGTTTTTTCATCAGTCCGAAATCAAGTCCGCTCAGTGAAATGAATAAAACCATAATCAACGTAAGCAGTGCATAAAGATTATAGGGGATAGTGCTTATGAACAGCTTTATTCCGTTAACGCCTTCTACTGTTCCGCTTACGGCAGCAGCCCATGATGAAATAGGTGCGATAATGCATATCGGAGCCGCTGTTGAATCTATCAGGTAAGCGAGCTTTGAACGTGAGATCTTATGTTTGTCCGTTACAGGGCGCATAACTGAACCAACTGTAAGGCAGTTGAAATAGTCGTCAACGAATATGAGTATTCCAAGAAGGAACGTCGAAAGACTTGCTCCAACACGACTTTTGATATGCGTTGCCGCCCACTCCCCATAAGCACGGCTTCCGCCGGCTTTGTTCATGAGCACGACTATTATTCCGAGATTGACAAGAAAAATCAGAATTCCTACATTATAAGAATCTGAAAGATTCGCAACAAGCCCGTCTTTTACAATAGTATTGAACACACCCGTGAAGCCCTTTGAAGCTGATATCGCATAAAGAGCTCCGCCGGTGACGATTCCGATAAAGAGCGATGAATATACTTCCTTTGTGATGAGGGCAAGTCCGATAGCAACGATCGGCGGAAGCAGTGCCCACAAAGAGCCTACTGCTTCAGTAATTGGCGCATTGACCGCACAGCATATCGTAAATGCTGCGATTATCAGCGCAAATATGATTTTACTGAGATATTTTTTCATTTTTCTTCTCCGTCCTGTTATTTTTTTCGGGTAATTTTAGCTGGGCGAGAATTACAGCTGTGAATACAAGTACACAGCCTGCCATTTCCTTAGGCGAAAGAGCTTCGTGCAGAATAAGCCACCCTGAAAGCGCCGCAAATACAGATTCAAGGCTCATTATCAGAGTCGCTGCCGCCGGAGCGGTATGACGCTGTCCGAGAATCTGCAATGTATAAGCAATTCCGCTGGACATTATTCCGGCATACAGAATCGTATACTTTGCATCAAGTATAGCATTCAGCTTCGGCGACTCAAATACAAGCATCACAATCGTCATAAGAGTTCCTGCCGTGAAGAACTGTATACACGACAGAACCATTCCGTCTGCATTTTTGCCGTTGAAATAGTCGATAACCATGATATGTACGGCAAAAAACACAGCACAGCACAATACAAGAATGTCTCCCCTGCCGATCTCAAAGCCTTCTTTAATACATAAAAGATAAAATCCTCCCGCAGCAATTACTACACATATCCAAACAAATGCATTAGATTTTCTGTAGATTATCAGCTCTATCAGCGGTACTATTACTATGTACAATGCCGTTATAAATCCAGCTTTTCCCGCTGTTGTCATAGCAATTCCGCATTGTTGGAATGAGCTTGCCGCAAACAGAACCACTCCGCAGGCTATTCCTCCAATTACCGTTGCCTTTCGGGAGACAACTCTTTCCAGCGTATGTGTTTTCCCTGAAAACATTCTGAATGCCGTTATTACAGGTATCAGGACTATTCCTCCGAGAAGCGTCCGCACTGCATTGTAAGTAAAAGGCTCTACATAGCGCATCCCTTCACTCTGCGCCACAAATGCCGTACCCCATATCAGTGCAGTCACAAGAAGCATTATATTGCCCTGCATTTTTTTGCTCATCTGTAATTCTCCGTTTTTCGTTAAAATCTGACAATTATGATTATATCATATTTCCACGCTGACTACAATAATTAATTTCTGATATTCTATTTTTTGGCGTATTATCCAAATCTCAAGTACAAAAATCAGCTATTTCAATAACTCAACCGTATATCGCCTTAATAAAGCAGAACTCCCGCTGCTGACAAGTAACGGGAGTTTTTTCATATCAGTTTGTACAGATCATTGAAATATCTGAAATTTCGATAGTTCCGACCGCTCCTCCGCAGTTGAAGCATATCGAAGTATCCATACACTGTTCATCGGCTTTAAACGTAATAGTATGCGTCTCAGCTGAAGTTCCGACAGATATTTTCTCGCCGGCAATTTTTTTGTAATCACCGAAATTCTCCTGAATATTTACGTCAATATCTGTTTTGATATTACCATTTATTGTGAAGCTTAGTGTATATGTCTTTCCAGCGTCGAGAACCATTCCGTTATAGAACGGCTGAACTTCCCACCTTTCATCGGGCAGATCAAATGTTTCAACTGTAATATTATTATGAGCATTCACAGTAAGCTTTCCGTTTCCAGCAGGATCATAGAACTCCCATTCACCTACTGCATTTACAAGCTCTGTATCATAGGATATCTCAGTAAAAGAAGCATTTCTGATAGTATACACGCCGGCTCCGTTACCGAAATCAACGCAGAATTTCCAGTCAGAAGCTGTATTGTGTGCTGATACAAAAGTGAATGAGTATTCCTTGAAATCGTTGGTAAGATTGATTCCGGACTTTGAGAAACAGCTCGGCCAGCTGTTTCCCACCTGATGATTGATAGTCACAGCTATAGGTGAAGAAGTGGAGCATTTAGCTTCAAAAGTCACCTTGTAGGTTTTACCCTTTTCAATGGTAAGGCTCTTTGACTGAGACTGAATATCCCAGCTGTTCGGACATTTCTTATTTGCTGTAAGAGTAAATACGCCGTCAGATTTTGATACGGTTGCGTCGCCATAATATGACCATCCTGATTCATCCGACAGGACATCAGAACCGGCAGTCATATTAGTTTCGATACCATAAAGTTTATCAAGATACATCTTCGCAAGATTTCGGCGTCCGATAAAGAACTGTCTGAACGCTTCAATTTCAGCGTCATAGTTGAGATTTACCCATTCCTGATCGAAGCGTGTATTTGTTATTGTAATAGCTTCCTTATACTTTTCCACGAATTCGTCAAGCTTTTCGCTTACCTTAACGGGATCGAAATTGTTCTTCATCACGTCAATATAGCTGTTATAGAACTGATCTGCAAAATCTTTATTCTTCAGAAGATTATAAAACATCGGAACGAAGTTATACGGATCATTTCCCATATACAGATTATTAAGAGAATCAAATCCCACAAGACTTCTTGCATCATCAAAGTAGTCCGCACTGAAATCAAGGTCATAGAGCATATAGCGCCATTTTCCGTCCGCATATGCAAGAGATTCATCCGGTTCAGTCGCTCTCCATGTGATCCAGTTGTTCATGTACTCAGTAGCCCAGTCCACGTTGTTGATATATGTTTCAATTACGATCATATCAATGAAGCTCTGAATATCTACTGAATTGCAGACCTTTTCATAGTTTGCAGGATCTGTCATATCAGCAGAACCAGCCCATTTCAGGAATTCCTTGTATTCACGGTCAAGATCCTTAGACCCGTCGTCAAGCTCGCTGTTTTTGATGAAGGTCACGTTGTCCTTGTCAATTCCGTAATGTGCCTCTACAAAATCAGCGTCCTGCTTTTCACGGATGAAGTAGAAACCCCAGAATTCTCCCTCTAGGAATACCATACATGGTTCTCCGCCCTGAACAGCCATTGCCCTGTCTGCGCAGAGAGTCTGGATAAGCAGATCACGGAAGTGAAGAAGCTGATTGTCAGTTCCGCCGTTTCGCAGTGTAACCTTGTCAAATTCTTCGATAGGATCGCCGTTTATATCAGTCAATCCCTCGATGAATTCATATTCGAGCTTGGAGTCGCCGTATTCGCTTCTTGCGTAAAGACGGATACTCTTTTGTGCATAACCTCTTGACCAGTTTCCGGAAAGACGTGCACCAACATCATTCGTATAGACAAGCTTTCCGTCTTCAAATACCTGTACATTCGCCGGAAATTCAGAATCCTTTCCGTCGATATTATAGTTTGTCGGGTTTGAAGCATCGTTAGCGTCTTTCAGGATAAATTCGCCCTTTGATACAAGATCATGATAATTTTTTCCAACCATATAGAAGCCATTATCCTTATCAAAAAGATAATCGCTGTCCGTTGAAATCGAGATCACCTTGAAATCGGAATAATAATCAGCTGTCTTTCCGACAAAATAGCTGTTTGTCGCAACATTGCTGTATTTTCCGTCAGCAGTTCTGCATACTGCTCTCACGATAATACCCTTATCAACACTGGTTTTTGGTGCCTTATATCCGCTCAGGTTGATATCTGTGATTGCACTGTATACATTAGGATCGCTTGTGTTATCGTATATTTTTATCTCACCAGCGTATAACTTTGCAGTTTCAGATGTTCTCGGATCACTTCCATCTGTAGTGTAAATTATCTCACTGCCAAAAGAATCGCTTAGTGTAAGTCCGAACGCTTCATCGTAGAAGCCGCCCTCTGCTGAGAATACCGGCATTTCTACCGGAGTAAGGTCTTCTGCTGTATCGTTAGTTTTGCCGGGCGTATATGAAAGATATGTGAAGTTATCCGAGCCATTTGCATACCTTCCCCATGTTACATCTTCACCGAGCAGCGGAACCTCAACAGAATCTATTTCGCCGTAATCTGGATGCGTCATGTAGACAGTCTCACCGTCAGCACTTAGTTTAAAAGCAGCGTGATATTCGCCCTCTGCTTCATTTACTGCATCGTCGCAGTATACAAGTATGTATCCGTCCGCCGGAATAACCGTTCCCTCCGGAAATGCAAATTTAAATTTTTTCTTTGCTCCGTCGGATAATCCTATACCGCTGATGTCAAGAGCTTCATCCGATGAATTGTAAATCTCCACCCAGTCAGGGGATTCACCAGCCGCATCCTTGACAGATTCCTTCGCAGATGAGCACACCTCGTTTATCATCAGACCGGCATATTTTTCAAGTCCACCGCTGTTGAGGATCATCTGTCTGAGAAGTACAACGTCAAACGAGTCGATAATACCGTCTCCGTCAAGGTCGGAATTCTGCCATACATCGGCTGATATCTCATTTCTTCTGAGAATATGATTCTGAAGCATAACAAGATCCGCAGATGAGATATTGCCGTCCGCATTGACATCCCCTACAACAGAAGCCGGAGCTGCCTGTGCTGAAACAGACTTAACCGGAGCATACGGTATTCCGGCAAGAATCGGCTGTGCTAAAACCGAAATCGCTGTTACAGCAGCAAAAAGTTTTTCCTTCATAGATTAATCTACCCCTCTCTATAGATTTTATATACATATAATACCATATTTCTTCGCAATAGTCAATATTTTTCTATTAATTACGCAAAAACAGCACCTCAATCTGAAGTGCTGTCTTTTAATTATTTCTGTATGAATTTCGGCATCAGCATAAGCTTATGCAGATTTGCTGCATGAAGTCTGTCGATCTTTGCTTTGATTTCCGGAACATCACTCAGATCATCCTCGCCTCTGATATACTTATCAAGCATTGCATAGGTAAAACCAAGATTCTCCTCATCTGTCTTTCCGCAAAGTCCGTCTGTAGGCACCTTATGAACAATATCATAAGGCAGTCCAAGCTCGTCTCCTACTGCAAGCACCTCCGTTACTGTAAGATCAGACAGCGGTGAGAAATCTCCGGCTGCGTCCCCGTATTTTGTAGAATATCCTACCCGATCTTCAGAAAGATTGCAGGTATTAACCACACGTCCGCCCAATGATGCGCCAACGGCATAGAGCGTAGTCATACGGATTCTTGCGGGTGTATTGATAATTGCCTGATTTGTCGGCTCCAGATGCTTTTTGAATTCATCCATAAATGCGGTCACTGTATCACCGATATTTATGGTATACGTTTTTATTCCCAGAAAATCACATACTCTCCTGCTATAGTCGATATCAGGCTGTACTCCCTGTGGCATAAGAACTCCGATAACACGTTCCTTTCCAAGCGCCTTTACGCAGACTGCTGCTGCAATAGAGCTGTCCTTACCTCCGGAAATTCCGATAATCGCTTTCGTATCGGGTGAAGCACTGCTTTCAAAGTAATCTTTTACCCATTTCACAAGAGCCTCTGTCGTTTTCTTTGCGTCAAATGTATAAGACATATTTTTTCACCACGTTACATTTTTAAAATAGTATTACTAAAAATTGCGAAACAAGCACTACGGAGATAAGTGCAGCAGGATAAGTCGCTGCATAAGCAGAAGCAACATTCTCTGTTCCGGCAGTACTGATAAGTGTTCCGAGAGCCGGAGTTGATGTCATTCCGCCGGTAATTGCCCCAAGATTATTAAGAAGATTGAACTTAAGAACGTATTTTGCAAAAAGGAATCCGATAAAAATCGGCAGAAGCGTCATTATTACGCCGTACACAAAGTAGATCGGCTTGAAGTATTCAACGAATCTTGCACCGCCTGAAACACCTGCTCCGATAAGGAATAACATAAGTCCCATTTCACGGCAGACCTTAAGAGTCTTATCCTTCGGCATAATGGAAATCTTTCCTATTTTTCCAAAATGTCCGAAAACAAGAGTTGTAAGCAAACATCCGCCTGTTGTTGTCAGCGAGAAGTTTCCAAACTTGATAGAGCCGACAAATATACCGATTATTGCTGCCAGCGCAAAAGGCATGAAACCGAAATCATCCATTTCAATAAGCTTTCTGTCTTCATTTTTCTCTGCTTTTGATGTTCCGGCAGAAATAAGAAGCTCACGTTCCTTTTTCATATCTGCCTTCATGAATTTCGGTATAAGCTGAACAAACAACACCACTCCAATAACACCGAAGATATAGGCAATTCCGTAACCAACTGAAACAGCACCCTCAAGCTCTGCGCCAACCGCATCCTTTGACGCTGAAAATCCCGGAGTACTTGTCAGTGCACCTGATAAGAGTCCGACCAGAATTGCTGTAAATTCTTCTCCGCTTACATCGCTGAACTGACTGCCGATAGCTATACATCCGGCACAAGCAAGTCCGCCGCTGAGGATAATTATAACCGCCAGAAGAACATAAGATTTGAAATTCTTCTTGAAATTTTCAAAAAATGCCGGTCCTGCAATGAATCCTACTGCTGAAACAAAAAGAATAAGTCCCATATTTTCTACGATCTTAAGTGCATTGCTCACGAAGGATACGCTTTCCTTGCTATCAGCAGCTATAATAGTAAGGTTTTCACTGAAATTTTCATAGAAAAAGCAGCCATACAGCATTGCAACAATGAACACGCCTGCTGTTCCGAGTGAAACACCCTTGATCGTAATTCTTCCCACCAGATATCCCGTTGCTGCGATAAGAAATACGGAAAACATCAGAAAAGCAATTGATGTTATGGAGATTGAAAAATTACCAGCGGAAATTAAATCCATAGTAATAACACTTCTTTCTAAAAAAATTTTGTTCAAAATCACAAATCGCCTGTTCACACAAATCGACGGACATGGATTTTTTTCCATTTCGTCCGCCGATCAGTTATTATATATTATGCCTTGCGGGCATACTTTGGAAGAAGCAGCGGAGACTGAACATCAGTATCAAGTCCGGCTGCTGCAAGCTCACTGTTGAAGCGCTCTATATGCTCCAGAGTAAGTCCCTCCGGAACAGCTGTTTCCTTTGCCTTTGACGCAGCGTATATTCCTGCATTTCTGCCGAATACAATAACGTCAAGAAGTGAATTTCCCATAAGACGGTTTCTGCCGTGAATTCCTCCTGCAGCCTCTCCTGCTGCGTAAAGATTCTCTACGCCTGTAGAGCAGTCAGGATTTATTTCAAGTCCGCCGTTCTGGTAGTGAAGTGTAGGATATACAAGAATAGGCTCTTTTCTGATGTCGATACCGTACTTGCCGAACATTCGCATCATCGCCGGAATACGCTTTTCGATAGTTCCCTCGCCATTCTTGTATTCAATCATAGGTGTATCAAGCCATACTGCGCTTCCAAGATCGGTCTCAATTCCTTTGCCGTTTGCAGTACATTCACGGATAATTGATGCAGCAGTAACATCTCTTGTCTCAAGAGGATGCATGAATACATCTCCGTCAATGTTTACAAGCTTGGCTCCGAGTGAACGCACCTTCTCAGTAACGAGTGCTCCGAAAATCTGCTCCGGATAACCTGTTCCTGTAGGATGATACTGGAGTGTATCAGCATAGAGTAGCTTTGCTCCTACTCTGTATCCGAGAACAAGTCCGTCAGCTGTTGCTCCGTAGTGGTTTGATGTCGGGAAGCCCTGATAATGGAGACGTCCGGCACCACCTGTAGCAATAATAACTGTCTTCGCTCTTGCAACAAGAAGCTCCTTTGTTTCCATGTTCATAAGAACAGCTCCGGCAGCATTTCCGTTGTTATCAAGGATAATTTCCACAGCAGCTGTGAAATCAACTACAGGAATTCCTCTGTTGAGTACCTCGTCACGGAGAGTTCTCATTATCTCGGCGCCAGTATAGTCCTTTGCTGCGTGCATTCTTTTTCTGGATGTTCCGCCGCCGTGAGTAGTTATCATTGTTCCGTCTGCTTCCTTATCGAATTCAACGCCGAGATCATTAAGCCACTTGATAGCTTCGGGAGCCTTCGATACAAGTGTATTTACAAGCTCAGGCTTTGCAGCAAAATGTCCGCCGCCGAATGCGTCAAGATAGTGGATAGCGGGAGAATCATTAGGCTTGTCAGCTGCCTGAATTCCGCCCTCAGCCATCATTGTATTTGCGTCGCCGATACGAAGCTTTGTTACGATCATAGCTTTTACTCCAGCTTGATCTGCCTCGATCGCAGCTGATGCTCCGGCACCGCCGCCGCCGATAATAAGTACGTCTGTATCGTAATCAGGAGCAGAAAGATCTACCTCCGCACTGCTTATGCGGCTCTTTCCCTGAAGAAGCTCCGCAAGCTGTGTGGGAACCTTATCACCCTTATTTACACCGGCAGAAAGCACAGTAAATTCGTTCTGCTTATAGTCTGGATGGAACTCTGCCAGCAGTGAATCCTTTTCCTCAGCTGTCATTCTTCTCGGTTCAAGAGAAGCGTTCTCAGCTCTCTTTTCAGCAACGATCTTTGCAAGCTCGTTAAGCTTTTCGATTTTATACATAGCTCAGCTCCTCCTTACTTCTCGATCTCACGGGTATTGTAAAGCTCTTTGATTTCCTCAACAGGCTTCTGCATGAGCTTTTCGATAAGTTCATTGTACATTCCGTCGTTGATTTCCTTAACACGCTCCTCAAGGTGAGCACAGTCGGGAGCAATATATTTACCGTTGAGACGTCTTGCAAGCATTGCTACCTGCGGATGAGAAATTCCTGCCGGACATCTTGATGAGCAGACTCCGCACATAACGCAGTCAAAGCTGAGTTCTGCGCACTTGTCATACTCACCTCTCTGCGCATGAGCAATATACTGCATAACGCTGAGTTCCTGCGTACAAGCCTTTGTGCAGGCGTTACAGCCTATACAACTGTATATCTCAGGGTAAAGCTGCATCATGATCTGCTCTGTAGGCTTTATTTCGTTTATATCATAAATTTTCTTTACAAGCGGGAAGAAAGGCAGTGTTGCAACATACATTCCCTCCTGAACCTCAGTCTGACAAGCAAGACACGCATGAAGTTCCTGTTTATCCTTGATTCTGTAAATTGTAGCGCACGCACCGCAGAAGCCGTTTCTGCAGCCGCATCCTCTTACCAGCTCATAGCCAGCATATTCCATAGCTGTCATTATCGTAAGTCCTGCCGGCACCTGATACTTCTTACCAAACAGGAACACGTTTACTTTGTTTTCCATGACATTACTCCTTATATCAATATTCGTCAGGCAGTTCGCTCAGTTCGTCGTATCTGAATACCGGACCGTCCTTGCAGACATATTTATCACCAATATTGCAGCGTCCGCACTTTCCTACGCCGCACTTCATGCGAAGCTCCATTGTGGTGTAAACCTGAGTTTCCTCAAATCCAAGCTCCTTAAGACCGGCAAGAGTGAACTTTATCATGACCGGAGGTCCGCATACAAGCACCGTGCTGTCTGTGGAAGGAGCAAGTTCCTTCACATAATTCGGGACAAATCCGACATGACCGTCCCAGCCCTCCTGTGGATTGTCAATAGTAAGATTTACTTCAATCCCGTCGTCATTCATCCACTCGTCGATGATCTCCTGATAATCAACAAGATCATCCTTTGAGCGCGAACCGTAAACGATACGGATGCTTCCATAATTGCTGCGGTTGTCACGGACGTAATTTATAACGGAACGAAGCGGAGCAAGACCAATTCCTCCGGCAACAAACAGCAGATTTTTGCCTTTAAGCTCAGTTTCAACAGGAAATGCATTGCCATAAGGACCTCTGATAGTTATCATCTGTCCGACATCCATCTGATGAAGCCAGTTTGTAAGGCATCCGCACTTCTTGATACTGAATTCCATGAATTCGGTATTTGTTGGGGAGGATGTTATGGAAAACATCGCTTCACCTACTCCTGGAATAGAAAGCATTGCGCACTGTCCAGGCATATGCTCGAAAACCTTTCCGCCCTCCGGTGCAACTACCCTGAAGGTTTTTACATCGGGAGTATCCTGACGTATATCAGTTACGATACCAAGAAGCGGTATCAGAGTATCATTTGTATTCATCACTTGACCTCCAATGCTTTCATGACTTTGACGATATTCATGGAAATAGGACATTTCTGCAAGCAGCGTCCGCAGCCTACACAGCTGAATTCGCCGTTATTGTTTGACGGGAAGTACACAAGCTTATGCATAAAGCGCTGACGGAAGCGTTCAAGTTGGGAAACTCTCGGATTTCCATGAGCCATTTTTGTAAAATCGGAGTACATACATGAATCCCAGCAGCGGAAACGTACAATACCGTCGCCGGTGTTGAAATCCTTTATATCGTAGCACTGACAGGTGGGACATACAAATGTACAGGTTCCGCAGCCTATGCAGCTCTCGGAAAGTCCTGCCCACTTATCAGAATTGAAAAGCTCATTGAGTTTGTCTCCGCCGAATGAATCGGTAGAAAGATTTGCAAGCGGAAGTTTTTTCAATATATTCCTTGTATTCTCCTGAACGTCGGCAAGGCGTGAAAGATCACCGTCCTCAAGAAGATGATCTATTTCTGCAAGGAACTTCTCGCCCTTTTCTGTATTTGCCATGAAAAAGAATCCGTCTCCAACCGGAAATGCCGTAACATCGCCGCCCGGCATTGTGGGATTGATTCCGAATGCCGTACAGAAACAGGTCTCAGCCGGACGTGTACAAGCCATTGTCACAACGGTTCCGTGATCTCGGCGGTTCTTATAGAAGCTGTCAACAGGATCAACAAGATACACCTTATCAAGAATATCAAAACTGCGCGCATCACACGCTCTTACTCCGAATATAACGAAATCCTCGCACTCTTTTCTGATATCCTTTACCTCGATTTTCTTGCCTTCCATTTTGAAGGCAGCAAGATTTTCTGTCTGAGGGAAGAAGAAGTCCTTTGCACTTCGAACAGTATTGAGGGCATTGCTGAGCTTCATGCCGCTTTCGTATTTTCTGAATTCAGCAGCTCCGTCCTCACGGTCTGTGGGAATGTAAAGAGTCTGCTTTCCGGAAATTGCTTCAAAAAGCTGGTCAAGCTTTGCAGCCGTAATTTTTCTGAGCATTACTCTGCACCCCTTTCATGAACGATACTTGCTTCGCAGTCATCCATTTTATAATCGTTGAGCGGTGCCTTATCAGTTGTGTTTTCACCAGCCTGATATGTTCCGTAAAGGTCGTTTATATCCTTGATGAACTTGCGGTTGAGCAGATGAAGCGGAATATTTTCCGGACATACTCTTGAACATTCGCCGCAGTCGGTGCAGCGTCCGGCAACGTGGAATGCACGGATAATATGGAACATATTCTCCTCAAAGCTGTCAGCAGCAGCCTTGTTTTCAATGCCGGAATCAGGATTTTCAAACACGCACTTTTCACAGGTACAAGCCGGACAGACAGTACGGCAAGCATTGCAGCGTATGCACTTTGAAAGCTCGCTGCGCCAGAAATCGTAGCGTTCCTGAGATGTCATATTTTCCAGCTTTTCAACCATATCAAAGCGGTTTGAGTCAAGAACTTCGCCGTCCTCTCCGATGAGTTCATCGTAAACAACGTGCTTTTTGCTCTTGCAGCTCTCGCATTTTACACTTATAGCCTCATAAAAGGGCATTTCAGATATGCCGTAAAGCGTCTCTATCTTTAATGTGTAATTTTCATTCCTGACATTGAGAATACCTGTGATCCCCTTTGATTTTATCTTCTCGACATCAAGCTTCGGACCTCCGGGAATTCCTATAACATAGACCTTTTCACGGTCAATGCGGTACTCCTTTACAAGCTGATTGAAGCTGTAGGTATCACACGGCTTCAGAAATGCAAGGATCTTTCCGTCCTTAATAGTCTCCTTGATCAGGTACTTTGAAAGATTTGCAGATGTAAAGTCGTCGCAGACAAAGCTGTCATCAAGCTCCTGAGCCGTAGTAAATACAGCCGGAGTGTGATCGTAGAAGAATTCGCCTTTTTTCCAGCCCATAACACGGTCAACAGTACCGTCAGCAAGGAGCTCTTTTGCTCTTTTTATCATTGCTTCCTGCATCTCAGATCCTCCAATCTCCGGTTAGGGCCAAGCTTTCTGACCGCTTCGGTAAATTCATTCATTGTAGCTGCGAATTTAGCTCCCTCCGCAGCTGATACCCATTCAACACGGGTTCTGTCACGCTCTATGCCGAGAAAATCAAGCATACTGAAAAGAAGCGTCATTCTGCGGCGTGTGAAGTAGTTTCCGGATGTGTAATGACAGTCTCCGGGATGACAGCCGCAGAGTATTACTCCGTCTGCTCCTCTCTGAAACGCACGGAGAATGAACATCGGATTCACTCTGCATGAACAGGGAACACGAATGATCTTGACATTCGTGGGATAATTAAGTCTGTTTGTGCCCGAAAGATCGGCTCCTGCATAGGAACACCAGTTACAGCAGAAGGCAACGATAAGGGGCTGAAATTCATTATTGTTATTTACTTGCATATTGCGTCTACCTCCGCCATTATCTGACTGTTTGAGAATCCGCTGAGATCCATTGCTCCGGAAGGACAGGCAACCGTGCAAGCTCCGCAGCCCTGACAAACGGCAGGATTTACACTTGCCACACGGCGGATGCGTGTAGTCTTGTCGGGCATTCTGAATTCCTTGTCAATATATGTGATAGCACCATAAGGACATACCTTTTCGCATGATGAACAGCCATTGCACATAAGCTCGTCTGAGCTTGCAACACACGGATTACAGGTAATGCTGTTCTTGCACAGAAGTCCGATAGCCTTTGCAGCTGCGGCACTTGCCTGAGCTACAGTTTCGGGGATATCCTTTGGTCCCTGACAGGCTCCGGAAAGGAAGATTCCGGCTGTTGCGGATTCTACAGGACGAAGCTTAGGATGTGCTTCTGTAAAGAAATCGTTTGTATCCATCTGTGTAGTGAGCATCGTCGCAAGAGGACGTGCGCTCTTGTCCGGCTCGATAGCCGCAGCAAGAACTACCATATCAGCATTGATATGAAGCTGCTCATTTGCAAGGAGATCTGACGCCTGAACATCAAGCTTTCCGTCTGATTTCGGCGTAACCTTTCCAACCATGCCCTTGATGTAATGTACTCCATACTGTTCAACGGCACGGCGATAGAATTCATCAAAATTCTTTCCGGGAGTTCTTACGTCGATGTAGAATACATAAACCTCGGTATCAGGATATTTCTCACGGATAAGCATTGCGTGCTTCGCAGTGTACATACAGCATATCTTTGAGCAGTAAGGTTTTCCCTTTTCATCGTCACATCTTGAACCTACGCACTGAACGAAAACGATCGTATGCGGATGCGTCTTATCAGAAGGACGAAGCAGCGTTCCGCCATTAGGACCTGCAGCATTCATAAGACGTTCAAGCTCCAGCGATGTTACAACATCAGGACTCTGATTATACGCAAATTCCTCGTACTTGTCTATTTTAATGGGATTGAAGCCAGTTGCAACTACGATCGCACCGTACTTTTCCTCGACGAACTTATCTGTCTGCTTATAGTCGATAGCTCCCACTGAGCACACCTTCGAGCATACTCCGCATTTGCCGTTTTTCAGCATAAGGCAGTAATTCGGATCAATTGCCGCAACTTTAGGAACAGCCTGCGCAAAAGGAATATAAACGGCTGTTCTGTTGTCGAGTCCCATGTTGAATTCGTTGGGCACCTTCTTCATAGGACACTTTTCAGTGCAAAGTCCGCAGCCGGTACACTTTGTTTCGTCAACGAATCTTGCCTTCTTCTTTATTGTAACCGTAAAATTACCGACAAAGCCCTTTACATCAGCAATTTCGCTGAATGAATGAATCGTTATCTTATCATTCTGGGCACACTCAACCATCTTTGGAGTGAGAATACAAGCGGCACAGTCGAGCGTAGGAAATGTCTTATCTATCTGCGCCATTTTTCCGCCGATAGTAGGCTCTTTTTCAACAATATCAACTTCAAAGCCGGCTTCTGCGATATCAAGTGCAGTCTGAATTCCGGCAATTCCTCCGCCGATAACAAGCGCACGCTTTACAACAGGACTTTCTCCGGCAGTAAGGGGCGCATTTAAGTGAACCTTTGCAACAGCGGCTCTTCCGAGAATAATTGCCTTTTCTGTTGCTGTGGCGATTTCCTTATGTATCCACGAACACTGCTCACGGATATTCGCAATCTCAACAAGATATGGATTGAGCCCAGCCGCCGCCGCAGCCTTTCTGAAAGTATTCTCGTGCATTCTTGGAGAACATGAACACACAACTATTCCAGTAAGAGAATGTTCCTTGACAGCTTCCTTGATAAGGTTCTGTCCGGATTCAGAGCACATATACTGATAATCCTGAGATATTACAACACCCGGCTCATGTCTGAGAGCTTCCGCAACTGCTTTTACATCCACCGTTGCGGCGATATTCGTACCGCAGTGGCAGACAAAAACTCCTATTCTCTGCATATTATCTCCTCCTTACTTTGTATACTTCCTGAATGCCGTAACGATAGCCTGCTGAGGAAGATCGTCATCAAGCATTGTCGGAATCTGATCCGGAATCAGGTGGTTGTTTCCCTGTTTTCTGACAGCTGCAAGACGAACTGCTTCAACGACCTTTGCCGGCTCGACATTACGGGGACAGCGTTCTACACAAGCAAAACAGGTCAGGCATCTGTACAGTGAATCAGACTTCATAAGAGGCTCTATATCGCCTTTTTCCACCATATATACAAACTGGTGGGGATGATATTCCATTTCATCATAAGACGGACAGGTGGCTGAGCATTTTCCACATCTCATGCACTTGCGCACATTTACTCCGGATGTGATATCCACCCAGTCTTTAAGGGAATTATTCATTGTCTGCCGCCTCCTTTACGCCCAGAGCTTCGGCTAAAAGCTCTGTAAAATAATATACCGGAAGTGTTGAATCAGAATTTTTTTCAAGATTGTAAAGGCACAGCGGACACGCGGTAATTACCATTTCTGCGCCCATATCCTCTGCATTATCCATGACTGCATTACTTCTCTTTGAAGCCTGAGCTTTATCCTCCATAGTGATATATCCGCCGCAGCACTCGTTTCTCTGTGCCCAGATCACAGGAGTTCCGCCGATCGCACGGATAAAATCCTCCATAATAGTGGGATTCTCCGGATCGTCCATTGCCATTGCCTTTGAAGGACGCAGAAGCAGACAGCCATAATATGCGGCAATTTTCTTTCCTGTCAGAGGATTTACAACCTTTTCTGCAAGCTTGTCAAAACCTACAACATCACGAAGCATTTCAAGATAGTGATATATTGTAGTTTCGCCTCTGTAAGGCTCCTCCAGACCAAGATAATTGTTCACCTTAGTCTGCATTGCCTCATTACGGGAAATATCGTAGTTTGTCTGCTTAATAACATTATGACAGGCAGAGCATACGGTTATAAGAGGTCTGCCGAGTTCCTTTGCCACATTCAGGGTTCTTACCGCAGAAAGCTTTGTTGCCGGCTCGTTGGCGGCAGTAGTATATGCACCACCGCAGCACTGCCATTCAGCTGGCTCCTCGAGGCATATTCCCAGAGCTTCAGCAGAGGCTCTTGCGTATTTGTCAAGATCCTTTGCCTTTGTTCTCAGGGTACAGCCGGGATAATATGTAAATGTTTCCATAAATACATTTCCTCTCTTTAATCGTTTCATACCATCTGCTCAGGATGAAATACCTCATCAAAGCGTTCAGCAGTCAGGAAACCAAGTTCTACGCAGGCTTCTTTAAGCGAGATATTGTCCTTGAAGGCTTTTTTGGCAGTTTTTGCGGCATTCTCGTATCCGATATAGGGATTGAGAGCAGTTACAAGCATGAGGGAATTATGCAGATTGTGGTGCATTTTTTCCTTGTTCGCCTTGATTCCTACGGCACAGTTCTTGTCGAAGGAAATTATTGATTCCGCCAGCAGTCTTGCTGACTGAAGGAAATTATATGCGCATACAGGCATGAAAACGTTGAGTTCAAAGTTTCCCTGAGATGCTGCCATTCCCACAGCAACATCATTTCCCATTACCTGAACGGCTACCATTGTTACCTGCTCACACTGGGTAGGGTTTACCTTTCCGGGCATGATAGAGGAACCCGGCTCGTTTTCTGGAATGAAAATCTCTCCGAGACCATCTCTCGGACCGGAAGCAAGCCATCTTACATCGTTGGCTATCTTCATCATATCAGCTGCAAGAGCTTTCAGTGCTCCATGAGCAAATACGATCTCATCCTTGGAGGTCAATGAGTGGAATTTATTGGGAGCAGTAACGAAGCTCTTGCCTGTGAGCTCGCTTATAGCCTCGGCTGATTTTTCAGCAAATCCCGCCGGAGCGTTAAGTCCTGTACCAACGGCAGTTCCGCCGAGAGCAAGCTCTTTAAGCTCCTCGCATGAAGCAAGTATCATCTTTCTGTCCTTTTCAAGGGATGTTCTCCAGCCGCTTATCTCCTGTGAAAATTTAATAGGAGTAGCGTCCTGCAGATGAGTTCTTCCGCTCTTGACTATACCTTCATTTTCCTCCTCAAGGCGCTTAAAAGTTGCAATGAGAGTATCAACAGCAGGAATCACCTTATCCTCAAGGGCAATTACTGCGGCAATATGCATTGCCGTCGGAAATGTATCGTTTGAGGACTGACTCATATTTATATCATCGTTTGGATGAAGCAGCTTTGTTCCGGCAATTTCATTACCACGGTTTGCAATAACCTCGTTTGCATTCATATTTGACTGTGTACCGCTGCCCGTCTGCCATACAACGAGCGGAAAATGCTCGTTGAGGGCTCCGCTGATGACCTCGTCACAAGCCTGTGAAATCGCAGAAAGCTTTTCAGCTGTCATTTTTTCCGGCTTTACGGCATGATTAGCTATAGCAGCAGCTTTTTTGAGAATTCCGAATGCATGGGTGATCTCACGGGGCATTGTCTCGATGCCGACGCCGATCAGAAAATTCTCATGGCTTCTTTCAGTCTGGGCTGCCCAGTATTTATCAGCGGGCACCTTTACTTCGCCCATTGAGTCATGTTCAATACGATAATCCAAGTAAATTACCACCTTTTATAAAGTTTTGTATTGCTCCTCTAATTACACCTTGCCAAAAGGCCGAAAGCAGAAGAAATTTTTTGTGCCGAGTTTTTGACGGCAAGGTTTAGTTGGAGGAGCAATAATGCCGCAATGGGCGCAGTTTTTGCTGACTTATATTTTTTATATGCGTCTGTCATTCACGCCCGCATTTATTCTGTAGGAAAGCGTTGTCAGGCTGTCTCCGAGATGTACATTTTCCACAGCGATCCCCTCGTGTGACACAAAAAGATCATAATGTGTAAAGTTCCAGAAAGCCTTTATTCCACAGCCAATAAGTCTGTCAACAGTTTTTTCCGCTGCCTCTTTTGGAATACACAGAACAGCTGCCGACGGATTATTTTCTGTGCAGAATTCTTCTATTCCGGCTGCATCCTTAACGATCACACCGCCGATTTCCTGTCCCTGCTTTGCCGGATCAGTATCAAAAACACCGACAAGCTCAAAACCCTTGCTTCTGAAATCAATGTGTTCCGCAATCGCGCTGCCTAAATTACCGGCACCGAGAAGGATTATCGGATTCAGATGATCAAGTCCGAGTATCTGCTTTATTTCTCTCCTAAGATCGCTGACCTTGTAGCCGTATCCCTGTTGTCCGAATCCTCCGAAGCAGTTGAAATCCTGCCTTATCTGGGAAGCGGTCAGCCCCATTTTTTCTGACAGTTCCCTTGAAGATATGCGGACGTATCCGTTATTTTCAAGATCCTCTAAAAATCTGTAATATCTCGGAAGCCTTCTGATAACTGAGTTTGATATTGAGTCTTTTGACATTTATATGCGCCTCTTCTCTTGTTAGTGCATGGGGTGAAAGTAACGAATCATGACAGTACTGCACAGATTCAGTATTCCAGCACAGTGAATATCCATAAAATTACATCACACTGTCCCATAAGGCATCGGGGGCATTAAGCCCCCTGTACCTTTAGTTTCTTGTTTTTATGAATCAAGCGTTCATAAGACCGTCAAGTCTTACTCTGATCTCATCAAGGAATGTCTTTGAATCAACCTTCTTCTTGTTTTCCAGCTTGGAAATAAGGTAAAGATCTCCTGTCATAACTCCTTCTTCAATTGTCTGTACGGTAGCCTTCTCAAGCTTGTCAGCGAAATCGCAGAGCTCCGGAGTTCCGTCAAGTTCGCCTCTCTTACGGAGAGCACCGCTCCATGCAAAGATAGTTGCAACAGAGTTTGTGGATGTTTCCTCGCCCTTGAGATACTTGTAATAGTGACGCTGAACTGTACCGTGAGCAGCCTCGTATTCGTAGATTCCGTCAGGAGAAACAAGAACAGATGTCATCATAGCAAGTGAGCCGTATGCAGTTGATACCATGTCGGACATTACATCGCCGTCGTAGTTCTTACAAGCCCAGATATATCCGCCGTTTGAACGGATTACACGAGCAACAGCGTCGTCGATGAGTGTGTAGAAATACTCGATTCCTGCTGCTTCATATCTTTCCTTGTACTCGTTCTCGTAGATCTCAGCAAAGATATCCTTGAAGCGGTGATCGTACTTCTTGGAGATAGTATCCTTAGAAGCGAACCATACATCCTGCTTGAGGTCAAGACCGTAGTTGAGACAAGCTCTTGCAAAACCAGCGATAGAGTTGTCGAGATTGTGAAGTCCCTGAATGATTCCGTCAGACTTTGCAAAATCATGGATAAGCTCACGAGTTTCGTTGCCGTTTTCATCTGTTACAACGAGTTCAGCCTTTGAGCCCTTCTTAACCTGCATTTCAGTATTCTTATATACATCGCCGTAAGCGTGACGTGCAATAGTGATAGGTTTTGTCCATGTAGGAATATAGGGCTCGATTCCCTTAACGATGATAGGTGTACGGAAAACTGTTCCGTCGAGTGCAGCACGGATTGTTCCGTTAGGAGATTTCCACATCTGTGTGAGGTTGTACTCAGGCATTCTTGCAGCGTTAGGTGTGATCGTAGCGCACTTTACTGCAACACCGTACTTCTTTGTAGCCTCTGCGGAATCAATAGTCACCTGATCCTTTGTTTCCTCTCTGTAAGCAAGACCAAGATCATAATACTCAGTGTTAAGCTCTACATAAGGTTCAAGAAGTGTTTCCTTGATCCACTTCCAGAGGATTCTTGTCATCTCATCGCCGTCCATTTCGACAAGCGGAGTCTTCATAATAATTTTTGCCATTGGTTTTTACCTCCATTTCAATTCATTAAAACTATACAGTCTAAAAAATAACTGTTATAAGGAACGTAAGCAATATTAAAAACACGAAAAATATAATTGCTTCTGTCAGAACTGCTTTTCCGTAAGCCTTCTGTGCATCGCCGCATTTCAAAAAGGCTTTTTCAGTAATATCAAACAGCTTTCTTCCTGCTTTCAGGAGAATCATAAACAGTACAATAAATACAGCCGCAATTACTATACCTATCGGATCTCCTCTGCCTTCTATCGTGTAAAACTCCGACAGAAGAAATACAAGAAGCACTATGACAGGCAGACAGAATGCAATACTATACAGCGCACCCGGAAAATATGTATTCC
Source organism: Ruminococcus sp. (assembly GCA_017461395.1). GTDB lineage: Bacteria > Bacillota > Clostridia > Oscillospirales > Ruminococcaceae > Ruminococcus. Next base: position 71,605 of record JAFTYF010000063.1, on the reverse strand, counting down.
GCTTCTTTGATCTCTTTTTCATATAAACTCCCTCGTTGATGACTGGCTTTATGAATACCGCAGATTAATGTACTGAAGCAGAATGAGATGTGCTGGATAGAAAATGTAGAATACCCATTTTGTATATTTTCCTCCGCCCTTTTCGCCGTTATAGAGCATCAGGAGCGGTACCGGAAGAAATACACCGAATTGGTAGGCGTTTTCGAAAAAAATCTCATATCCTTTAAAAAGAAGATTAACAGTCGGGAGAACATAAACAAATGCTGATGCCGAATATGCAATGAGCTGCTTCTTACGGCTTCCTCTTGCAAGTTCAAATGTGAGCGTAAACATAATCGCAGCCGCTCCCCAGTCACAGCCTTCTGCGAAATATACAATCAGCATGATAAGCGGAAGCTTCAGCGCCATTATAATCTTTTCGCTGTTTATTACATGGACTGACAGCAGACTGAGCGTCAGCGTTGCAATTACGCTTTCCGTACCCTTTTCAAAAAATCCGCCGTTGAAGCAAAATGCATATGCAAAGTGCGATATCACCGCAAATATACACATTCTCGTGAAATATCGCCGCAGATTTTTCGTGTAATGATATCCCTCGGATATGAAAAAGCACATGACCGGAGCCGTTATTCTTCCGACGAAGTGCATGGCTTGTCCCGCCACTCCGGCTGTAGGGATAAAAAGCCATGCAATATGATCTATCAGCATTGCAAGTATCGCAATATATTTAAGCTCCGATGCGTTGATTCCTTTTGTTTTAGCAGAAATAAGCAATCACCGCCAATCCCGCAGGGAATGATTATTTCATTGATTCTCTTGTATAATCGAGAAGTCCGCCGGCAAGCATGATATCCTTTGTTCTGCCTGTAAGTTCACAAAGAACAGGAATTTCCTTACCGTTTGTCTTGTTTACTACAACAAGCTCAGACTTTCCTTCTTCAACAGCCTTTCTTACGTCTGCAAGAACAAGCTCGTCGCCCTGTGCAATGTTATCGTAATCAGCTTCATTCACGAATGTAAGCGGAAGAATTCCGGCATTCACGAGGTTAGCTCTGTGGATTCTTGCAAATGACTTTACAAGAACTGCCTTTACGACGAGGTAAAGAGGTGCGAGCGCTGCGTGCTCTCTTGATGAGCCCTGACCGTAGTTTGAACCGCCTACGATGATGCTCTTGCCGAGAGATTTTGCTCTCTCAGGGAATTCCTCGTCACAAACAGCGAAGCAGTACTGTGAGATCTTCGGAACGTTTGAACGGAGAGGAAGAATCTTTGCACCGGCAGGCATGATGTGATCAGTTGTGATGTTGTCGCCGACCTTCAGTGATACAGGAGCATCAATTGTCTCCATGAGAGGAGCTGTAGCCGGATACGGCTGGATGTTTGGTCCTCTGAGGATCTCAACGCTGTCCATATCAGCTTCATCAGCCGGAGGAACAACCATATTGTCGTTGATTGCAAAGATCTCAGGAAGCTTGAACTCAGGCATATCTCCAAGATCTCTGGGATCTGTCAGATAACCTGTGAGAGCAGATGCTGCTGCCATTTCAGGAGAAACAAGGTAGATCTGTCCGTCCTTAGTACCAGAACGTCCTTCAAAGTTTCTGTTGAATGTACGGAGTGAGATACCCTTTGAGTTAGGCGACTGTCCCATACCGATACAAGGACCGCAGGCACTTTCAAGGATTCTTGCACCAGCCTCGATGAGATCAGACAATGCACCGTTCTGTGCAAGCATATTGAGAACCTGCTTTGATCCGGGAGCAATTGAAAGTGAAACGCTGGGATCAACTGTCTTGCCCTTGAGAATGTGTGCAACCTTGAGCATATCGAGAAGTGATGAGTTTGTACATGAACCGATACATACCTGATCAACCTTGAGCTTTCCGATCTCCTCAACACTCTTTACGTTGTCGGGAGAATGAGGACAAGCAGCAAGCGGAACAAGTTCGCTGAGGTTGATTGTAAGCTCCTCGTCGTAAACGGCATCCTCATCAGCTGAAAGAGGAGTCCATACTTCTTCACGGCACTGAGCCTTGAGGAACTGCTTTGTGATCTCGTCTGAAGGGAAGATAGATGTTGTAGCGCCAAGCTCTGCGCCCATGTTTGTGATAGTAGCACGTTCCGGAACAGAGAGAGTCTTTACACCTTCACCAACATACTCAATAACCTTGCCTACGCCGCCCTTTACGGACATTCTTCTGAGAACTTCAAGGATAACATCCTTTGCAGCAACCCACGGACGAAGCTTTCCTGTAAGCTCCACCTTAACAACCTTCGGGCAGGTGATGTAATATGCGCCGCCGCCCATAGCAACAGCAACGTCAAGACCGCCTGCGCCGATAGCGATCATACCGATACCGCCGCCTGTAGGTGTGTGGCTGTCAGAGCCGATAAGTGTCTTTCCGGGAATTCCGAAACGTTCAAGGTGAACCTGATGGCAGATTCCGTTTCCTGGACGTGAGAAATAGATACCGTGTTTCTTCGCAACACTGCCGATGAAACGATGATCGTCAGCATTTTCAAAGCCGTTCTGGAGTGTGTTGTGATCTATGTAGGCAACAGAGCGTTCTGTCTTTACACGAGGAACACCGATAGCCTCAAATTCAAGATATGCCATTGTACCGGTAGCATCCTGTGTAAGAGTCTGGTCAATGCGTATGCCGATTTCCTGACCCTTCACATACTCGCCGTCAACGAGATGAGCTCTGAGAATTTTTTCTGTTAAGGTTAAACCCATTGAAATCATTCCTTTCAAAAATAATTATACATTTATATTTTACAACATTTTTAGGTCTTTGTCAATAAATAAACAATCCAAAAAATCTGTGGATAATCAATTATTGTTAGCTAAAAGAAACAGTCCTGATTTCTCAGGACTGTTTGATTACTGTTTTTCACACATCATTGCGGATAATATCCTCGAATGTTTCTCTTTTTACAACAATTCTGGACTCGCCGTTTTTCACGAAAACTACTGCCGGTTTCGGAATTCGGTTATAGTTGGATGACATGGAGTAATTATATGCTCCCGTTGCAAGAACAGCGATTATATCTCCGGATTCTGCGTGCTGGAGCGGCATATTTTCGCCGATAAGATCACCGCTTTCGCAGCATTTTCCAGCAATTGTAACTTTCTCATCACGCTCCTGTGCAGCCTTATTCGCAACAACAGCTTCATACTCGCTCTGATAAAGGATATAGCGCGGATTATCGCACATTCCACCGTCAACCGATACATATGTCCTTATTCCAGGGATTTCTTTTCTTGCACCAACTGTATACAGAGTTATTCCGGCAGGAGCAGCGATTGATCGGCCCGGCTCAATGAGGATCGCCGGCTGATTAATATCAAGCTCCTCGCAGGCAGACTTTACCACCTTTGAAATACGCTCCATGTAAGTCTCATACGGCACAGGATCATGCTCATCGAGGTATTTGATTCCGAAACCGCCGCCGAGATTAAGCTCTCTTACTTCGTGATTCAGTTCGGACTTTATTTTTGCAATAAACTGGAGCATTACACGGGCAGCCTCCTCAAAAGGAGCAATATCGAATATCTGTGAACCGATATGGCAGTGAACGCCCATAAAATCGAGATTTTCGCAGCTGAGAGCTTCCTTTACAGCCTCAAATGCCTCTCCTGTTTCAAGAGCAAATCCGAACTTGCTGTCGATCTGTCCTGTCTTTACAAAGTCATGTGTATGAGCGTCGATACCAGGCTTGATACGGAACATAATATGCGGCTTTTTTCCAAGTTCGCCGGCAATTTTTTCAAGACGTGCAAGCTCGCTGACATTGTCAACGATGATGTGTCCCACATTGGAAGAAACTGCATATTTAAGCTCCTCGTCGGTCTTATTGTTTCCGTGGAAACCTATCTTAGCAGGATCAAATCCGGCTTTAAGCGCAGTAAACAGCTCTCCGCCCGAAACAACATCAAGACCAAGTCCCTCGTCCTTTATAACACGGCACATCTCCATACATGAGAAAGCCTTGCTGGCATAGCAGACCATTCCGTTTCCGCCATAGCATAGATCCATGCTTTCCTTGAAACGGCGGCAGGATTCTCTGATTTTATCTTCATCGAACACATAAAGCGGGGTTCCGTACTGCTCGGCAAGAACAGTCGTATCAACACCGCCGATTGTAAGATTTCCGTTGTCATTTATATTCAGATTATCGGATACAAACATTTTTTCACAACCTTTATTATACATTTTGTATTATTCTTCTGTTTCTTCTTCATTATCGTCGGAAATAACATCCTCAACGATGCTTCTCAATTCCTCGACTCCCTCAAATGTCATTGAAGAAAACGGAACAACGTGAATATCCTCGAAGCATGGGATTTCATTCTTAAATGCTTCCATACGTTTTTCCCGAGCTGTCTTTTTCAGCTTGTCTGCCTTTGTAAGCACCAGTACAAATGGCATTTCGGTATCTATTAGATAATTTATCATCTGCACATCATCCTTTGTAGGAGCATGACGCATATCTACAAGCATGAATACAAGTCTGATGTCACGGTCACTTCCGAGATAACCGCCGATAAGTCCCGACCAACGTTCTTTTTCAGATTTTGCTACCTTTGCGTAGCCATACCCCGGAAGATCAACGAAGTAAATATTATCCAGTCCGTAGAAATTTATAGTAGCCGTCTTTCCAGGAACCGAGCTTACTCTCGCAAGATTTCTCCGGTTGAAAAGCTTGTTGATAAGAGTAGATTTTCCCACATTCGAGTGACCTGCAAATGCAATTTCTATACGCTCAGACGGAGGTATCTGAGAAAATTTTCCGTATGAGGCGGTGAATTCCGCCTTGTTGTAATTCAGCTTCACCGTCATTCCTCCTTACTTTTTTATCAATGCCGTATCAAGAACATCACTGAGATCTTCAGCAAAAACAAAATTCAGCGATTCTTTTACAGCGTCGTCAACTTCCTCAAGATCAGCTCTGTTAGCCTCCGGAATAATGACTGTTTTGATTCCGGCTTTATATGCAGCCATTGTCTTTTCACGGAGTCCGCCGATTGGCAGAACCTTGCCGTGAAGCGTGATTTCTCCAGTCATAGCAACATCTGCACGGACTTCAAGTCCTGACAATGCTGACACAAGAGCTGTCGTCATAGTTACGCCGGCTGACGGTCCGTCTTTAGGTACAGCTCCCTCAGGGGCATGGATATGTATATCGTTTTCCTTGTAAAAATCAGGATTTATGCCGTATTTTTCGGCAAAGCTGCGGACATAGCTTACAGCGATCTTTGCGCTTTCCTTCATAACATCACCGAGAGAACCAGTCACCTCTACCTTACCTGTTCCCTTGAGAACAAGCACTTCAAGCGGCATAATAACTCCGCCGACTGATGTCCAGGCAAGTCCGTTGACGATTCCGGTCTTATTTTCCTTTAAGGAAAGATCCTCAGTATATCTGCGTATACCAAGCATATCTTTAAGATCCTTCGGCTTTACAGATATACGCTTGACTTCTCCGGAAGCTATCTTCTTTGCGGATTTGCGGCAGATAGAAGCTATCTTGCGTTCAAGATTACGCACACCCGCTTCTTTAGTGTAGAATTGTATGATATCATTTATTGCTTCATCCGTTATTTTCAGCTGTGACGCTTTAAGTCCATGTTCCTTAAGCTGCTTGGGAATCAGATGTTCCTTTGTGATGTGATATTTTTCCTCTGCTGTGTAGCTCGGCAGCTCAATAATCTCCATTCTGTCGAGGAGAGGTGCCGGAATTCGTGAAACATCGTTCGCCGTTGTAAGAAACACCGCCTTGCTCAGGTCAAAAGGTACTTCAATATAGTGATCACGGAAGGCATTATTCTGTTCGCTGTCAAGTACTTCAAGCATCGCTGAGGAAGGATCTCCCTTTATATCACTGCAAAGCTTATCAATCTCATCGAAAAGTATCAGCGGATTTGAAGATTCAGCCTGAGAGATCGCTGTAATAATTCGTCCCGGCATAGCTCCGACATAAGTTTTTCTGTGACCTCTGATATCAGCTTCGTCACGGACTCCGCCGAGAGATACACGGGCATATTTGCGTCCCATTGCCTTCGCTACCGATTTTGCAATAGAAGTTTTTCCGATTCCGGGAGGACCTGAGAGACATATTATCTGTCCCTTGATATCAGGATTCAGCATATGAACTGCCAGAAATTCAAGAATACGTTCCTTGACCTTTTTAAGCCCGTAGTGTTCCTTTTCAAGTATTGCCTCTGCCTTTTCGAGGGAAATCTTAGCCTTTGAGCAGACTCCCCACGGAAGATCGAGAACGGTATCAAGATAATTTTTTATAACAAATGCTTCCTGAGACGCTGCCGGCAGCTTTGCAAGTCTGTCTGCCTCTTTCAAAAGCTTCTCACGGCTCTTATCGTCTATTTTAAGCGCCATGATATCATTTATATAGTTAAAAGCGTCGTCGCCGTCATCCTCGCCAAGCTGTTCCTGAATAACCCTCATCTGCTCACGGAGATAATACTCACGCTGCCCCTTATCAATACTGTTTTTTGTCTGCTCGTTAATAAGGTTCTCAAGCTCAAGAATCTCTGTTTCAGACGTAAGGCAGGCGAAAAGTACTGACAGCTTATTGATTATGTTGGATTCCTCCAGAAGCGTCTGCTTGTCTCTGTAATTAAGAGCGCAGTTGAAGGTTACTGCTTCAAAAAGCTTAACTGGATTATCCTGCGTCATTACTGATGTAAACAGTTCTCTTGGCATCTTCGGGAAAAAAGAAGAATATCTCTCGAAAATATCCTTAACGGAGCGCACAAGTGCCTGTGCTTCAACCTCATCATATTTTGATCTGGAATATGTAGGTGTACGCTTTACTTCGGCTTTAAGAACGCTTCCGTCATCTATAAGACGTACAAGATTTGCCCTGTATACGCCCTCTACAAGAACCTTTATTATATGATCAGGCATTTTAAGAACCTGCTTTATTTCAGCCACTACCCCGACCTTATAAAGATCAGAAGCTTTCGGATTATCCACATATGCTTCATGCTGAGTTACAAGAAATAATTTCTTTCCCTCTTTGACAGCGTACTCTATGGCTTTGCAGGATTTGTCCCGTGAGACATCAAAATGAAGTACCATTTTCGGGAATGCGACCATTCCTCTCATAGCTATAGTATAAAAAATATTATCATTTTCTGTATTTTTGCTGCTTTTTACGATCTGTTCCAAATTAATCACCACATTTCTGTATATTCGATCAAAAAGCCATAATTTCCTTACACATTAATGTAATTATTATTTTATTATACTACATCTTAATAAAAAATGCAAGTGCTAATAATTATAATGTCCTTACATAAGAAAAACCGCTGTATTCCCCTAAAATACAGCGGTCTGAAATATCACTTTGCTAACTTTATCAACTCTGTTTTCATTGCGCACAGATCAAATACATCAAGTATGCTGTCAGCGCAGAGATCCCCGTTCTGCCAGCATTCAAGTTCGTTTGACATCTCACTCAGCAGCCATTTCTGAAGTGTTACTGCATCGGCAATATTAAATTCTCCGTCAAGATTCACATCACCGATCAGAGATTCTTTCTCCTCCATAACGAGGAGATCAACTTTTGTTATAGTCATTTCAGTCCAGTTTGTACGAACCATGATATAATCCATATCGTCATATGTCATACCGTATGAATCAAGCACCGCCTGCATATCAGCTTTCCGGAAGCAAGCCTTTTTGCCATTATAATACGCAGGTTTTACAGCCTTCCACAGATTATCCTCAGAGCTTTTCCAGCGATGAAGCACTATTATCGGCGGAGCAATACTATCGTATGAAACTTCAATCACAAAATCAGATTCGACACTACCCAGACCCGAATCGTTCAGCAGAATGGCAGTTTTCCAGCCATCCCATTCATTGTTTCCGGTAACTGTTCCCATGAAAAGATTTTCGGAAAATGTATAATCATTGCATATATGTCTCTGTACCTCGCTGTAGCAGAAATTCCGCACAGGTGTTTCGCCCTTGCGTTCAAACAGTTCGCTGAGAGTAACAAATTCATATCCCTGAGATTTCAGCTCCGGCAATATCGTTTTAAGCGCCTCGACTGTCTTATCATTGCCGTAAAAATCATGCATAAGAATAATCGCTCCGTCCTTTGCAGATGAAAGAACCGTTTCCGCACGTTCCTGAGCCGTTTTCTCAGCATTTGAGTCACCGCTGCTGAATCCCGTTATAAACGGAATATCAATCGAATCATACATCGTCTGGCTTACATTCAGATACGGCGCACGGAAGAATTTCGGGTACTCTCCTATCACCGAGTACACATACTCATCAACATACGCTATTTCCGCCTTGATCTCCTCTGCGCTCATAACAGACATATCCGAATGAGTTTTTGAATGACTGTCTATCTCGCAGCCCATTTCGTATGCCCTTTTCATTACTTCGGCACTGTCATCGTTTATATTTTTTCCTATCACAAAGAACGAAGCACGGGCGTCATACTCCTCCAGAAGATCAAGCACCTTCGGCGTTGTATGTGTGTTAGGTCCGTCATCAAAAGTGAGCGCAATGAGCTTTTCTTCAACTTCATCTTCTGCTTTCACCGGAATATCCGGACACACGCCTACTGCAATCACTGCTGAAAAAAGCAGGCTTATGATACCTTTTAATTTCATTTAACATACCTCCTGACTCATATTATTTATTAGTATTGCTTTACCAATTATACCTTGCCAAAAAAGTCAGCCGCAGAAAAAACAACTGTAATCGTTAAGCACCAAAGGTTATATGATAATATTTGGTTTGACAAATTGGGGTTTACATTATAATTTCTGATTGATAATACTGCTCTTGAAATAGTATTTGCTCCAGTATTTCCTCTTTGTTAAACGACGCGTCAACTGGACAAACCACCCATTTTTCTTCTACGTCATTAAATCTATGAACTATTGCTATTATTTTACCAGTAAATTTGTCAACTGGTTTATTTACGCCTAAAATGTAAGCGTCTTGCTCCTCGCCGTCAGGAGCAATAATTCCTTCAATATATCCGTAATTAATAGGATAATACATATCCTTGTATTGAGGATGATAGCTTCCGAGCGGTCTATCGACTGTAACTGTTACAATATCTCCAATCATTTTATACCTCTGCAAATTTTTTTATATTCCAGTCTGTCTAATCACCTATATTGTAGCATATTCTGTTGTTTTTTTCAATAAATAAAATGTTAAGGATTAAAAAACAGAAATTTTTACAAATTATTTAAACAAGTTATAATTTCATAAAAATATGCACAATTCACATATAAACTATTGACTTTTTGTTAGAAATATGTTACAATCAATATTATTGTTTTTTCATTTGAAGGAGTATAGCTGCCTTCAGCAGTACAATAATACTTATACAAGACAGGAGGATGAAAATGGCGTCTGAATCTATTAAGAAAATTCTTGAAGCTGAAGCAGCGGCAAACAAAAAAACAGCCGAAACAAGGCAGGGCTGCGAGGAAAAAATAAACAATGCAGCAGGAAGCGCAGCTGCTGCTGTTCAGAAAAAACTCGGCGAAGCTGCGGCTGAATCTGAAAAAGAACGAAGCAATTATCTTGCAAAGCTTGCATCCTACACGGAAAACGCGGAAAAAAAATGCAGCAAAAAGCTTGAGGAAATTTCTGCGGCTGCGGAAAAAAATATGAACAAAGCAGCCGATGCGATAATCGCAAAGTACTTCTGAAAAGGAGCGTGATATAACAATGGCTAAGCTCAGAATGAAAAAAATCGAGCTTATAGCACTGCAGACTGACAGTAAGAAAATCATTGAGCTTTTGCAGCGACGAGGCGTCGTAGAGGTGTGCCGTGATGACGATGAGCTTCCGGGAGCAAATGTTGCAGCGGTCATCAATGAATTTGAACGTCATCGAGTAACGGTCGAACAAGCTCTTGATATCCTTGAACAAACTGTGCCCGAAAAAATCCCACTGACGGAAATGTTCGGCTGCAGAAAAGAGCTTGAAACCGATGATTTCGGCAGAAAAGCAGCAGAGCTTGAAAAATCTCTGTCTACAGCCGGAGCTATCCTGAAAAGTAAGCGAACAATAGCTGATCATGAGACGGAAATCTCCCGTCTTAACGTCCGGTGTGACACGCTCAGACCGTGGGACGCACTTGATGTTCCTCTGAATTTTAAAGGAACTGCCTCATCAGCGGCTTTTATAGGAAGCTTTCCGACTGAAATAACGGCAGAAGCTCTGGAGTCTAAGATGTCTGGATGCGTCAGTGCAGAGGTTATTTCCTCCACAAAAGGACAAACAAATATGTTTATTCTCTGCATGGCAGAAGATTCCTCTGATATCGGAAGCAAACTGAGGAAAATCGGTTTTATTCCTTTTACTGAAACAGATAAAAGCACTCCGCATGAAATCATTACAAACTGTCTGAAGGAAAAACAGCGGCTTGAAGCTGAAATCGAAAAGGAAAAAGCAGCAATCGTCTCCTTTTCGGACGAGCGCATGAGGCTGAAATTCACAGCGGACTATCTGCAGATGCGCAAGGACAAGTATGAGGTGCTCACTTCACTTGGATTTACCGACAATACGTTTGTGCTGACGGGATATATCCCCGAAAAATATGTTTCATCCATACGAAATGAGCTTGAAAAGAAATTTACGGTATCAATCAGCATTACCGATCCCGCCGAGGATGAAGATGTTCCTGTTCTTCTTGAGAATGGAAGCTTCTCGGCACCTGTCGAAGGTATCACGAAGATGTACGCAATGCCGGGCAAAAAGGACGTGGATCCGACGCCGGTTATGTCGTTCTTCTATTATCTGCTGTTCGGAATGATGCTGTCCGATGCAGGATATGGCTTACTGATGGTTATTGGCACCACGATCGTACTAAAAAAATTCAAGCTTGAAAATACAATGCAGAAAACGCTCAGAATGTTCCGCAATTGCGGTATATCAACGGTTTTCTGGGGAGCAATGTTCGGAAGCTGGTTCGGCGACATCGTACAGGTTGTCGCACGGGAATTCTTCAAAAAAGAAATCGTGAGCACAGCTCTCTGGTTCCAGCCTCTTGACGACCCCATAAAGCTTCTTCTGTTCTCATTCGGAATCGGAATTCTGCACCTTTTCCTTGGTGTGGCAGTTTCCGGAAAAATGGCGTGGGACGAAGGCAGAAAGCTTGATGCATTTATGGATACGATACCTATTTATTTACTGATAACAGGTGTAGCTCCGCTTGCGGCAAGTATTCTCACAAGCGTTCCAGCCGTTCTGAAAAACATCGGAACATATCTGCTTATCGCAGGACTTGTGCTCCTGATCCTTACACAGGGAAGAAGCTCAAAATCAATTTTCGGAAAGCTCTTCGGCGGTCTGTATGCCGTCTATAATGTTGCAACAGGCTGGCTCGGTGATATTCTTTCCTATTCGAGACTTCTTGCTCTCGGTCTTGCAACAGGATGCATTGCAAGCGTAATCAACCTTATCGGTGTAATGCCCCAGAATACAGCAGTCAAGGCAATAGTTCTGACTGTAGTATTTATCGTAGGTCACACAGCAAATCTTGCTATAAATCTGCTTGGTGCTTACGTTCATACAGACAGATTACAGTTCGTTGAGCTGTTTTCTAAATTCTACACAGGCGGAGGCAGAGAGTTCACCCCTCTTGCCGTAAATACAAAATATATTAAATTCAAGGAGGAAAATATCAATGAATAATTTACTCGCAGTTAATGGTTTAGGAATTACATTCGCAATCGTAGGTGCAGTTTGCGCCGCACTTTTCGCCGGAATCGGCTCTGCTAAGGCAGTTGGCTTCGTTGGTGAGGCTGCTGCAGGCGTAGTTTCAGTAGATCCTTCAAAGTTCAGTAAGGTTCTCATTCTTCAGCTCCTTCCCGGTACACAGGGACTCTACGGACTCCTCACAGCAATCCTTCTCCTCAGCCGTATCGGCGTTATCGGCGGTTCACCCGCAGAGCTTACAGGAATTCAGGGACTTATGTTCCTTCTCGCTGCTCTCCCCATGGCAGTAGTAGGCTATTTCTCCGCTATCATGCAGGGTAAGGCAGCTGCCGCTGGTGTCGGAATCACTGCAAAGAAGCCCGAACACAACGGTAAGGGTATCATTCTTGCCGCAATGGTTGAAACTTATGCTATCCTTGCACTTCTTATCTCTATTCTTCTCATTTACAACATCTCTATCTGACAAGGAGGGCGGAAAATGTCCGGACTTGACGAAATACTCAAAAATATTGACCTGAAACAGAAAGAAGCCGAAAAAGGAATAACTGACGCTGCCGACAAGCGTATAAACGCTATCCATGAGGAAGCTGAACTTAAAGCACAGACGGCTTATTCCGAATACATGGAAAAAGCTTCGAAAAAGAACCGGCTTGATTTTGAGAACGCCTGTTCTTCGGCAGATTCAGCCATGAAGCGAAAAATACTTGCATTCAAAGTAGAGCAGATCGACAAGGCTATTGAAAATACTATCAGCCGCCTGCATTCGCTTGAAACTCCGGAATACTTTGCTCTGCTGGAGAAACTTATTGCCAAGCATATTTCTTCCGGAGAAGGAATCGTTTCGCTTAATGCTGCTGATCTTAAAAGAATGCCTGCGGATTTTGAAAAAAATATCTGTTCTGCGGCTGAATCAAAAGGCGGAAGTATCACACTTTCCCGTGAAGCGGCTGACATAGATGACGGCTTCATTCTTTCATATGGAAAAATCATAGAAAATTGCAGTTTCCGTGCCATTATCGAGGCAGAAAAGGAAGACGTAAGAGATACAGCAGCAAAGGCTCTGTTCGGGTAGGTGATAGTATGAGCACAGAATATGCAAGCGCAGTTGCGGCAGTCAGAGCAATGGAATGCTCTCTGCTCAGCCCTGCTGACATCGAACAGCTTATAGGTGCGGACTCTGCTGAGGATCTCAACGGACTTATTGAATCAAAAAAGTCCGCTCAGAACACTCTTTCCGAGGTCTGGGAAATGCTCAGAAGTTATGCTCCTGATAACGAAGAACTGAAAATCCTGCTATACAGAAACGATTTTCACAATCTCAAAGCAGCACTCAAATCCGTGATTTCAGGCAGAAATGCTGAGGATTACTTCGTTTACCCTTCAAATTTTGAGCCGAAGCTTGCATCCGAAGCATTTACATCAAAGGATTACAGCGGGCTTCCTGAATATATGAGAGAAACGGCTTCTGAGGCTTATGAGCTTCTTACGGAAACAATGGACGGTCAGCTTTCTGATTCGTTTATAGATAAAGCGGCTCTTAAAGCAATGATTTCATCAGCAGACAAGTGCAAAAGCAGCTTCATCAAGAAGTACGCTGAGCTTACAGCAGTCTGCTCTGATATAAAAATTGCCTACAGATGCGCACTCATGAAGAAATCCCTTAAATTTGCGGAATCTGCTCTGTGTGGAACAGAAAAGCTTGAAAAAAATACTCTTGCTGAAGCTTCAGTTGAGGGTACAGAAGCTCTTCTCAGTTATATCGAGGAGCACGGTTTCGAGGAAGCGGCAGATACTCTCAGAGAATCTCCTGCACAGTTTGAAAAATGGTGCGACGACGTTCTTATTGAACTCGCCGAAACAACACGTTCAAGCCCCTTCGGCTATGAGCCTCTTGCGGCATACTATATCGCAAAAGAAGCCGAAATCAAAAATATACGAATTATAAAAGTCTGCCGTGAATCAGGCAGCGATAAAAATACGGTCATGGAAAGGATGAGAAAGCTCTATGTATAAGGCAGCAGTCATAGGAGACAGCGCAAGCGTCTCGGGCTTTGCGGCTCTGGGACTTTCCGTATTCCGTGAGACCGATGCTGACAGAATAAAAAAACTGATCGGCAAGCTTGCATCCGGCGGATATGCCGTGATCTTCATTACAGAACCTGCAGCAGCGCTTGTCAGTGAAACAATAAAAAAATACAACAGCAGCACGCTTCCCTCAATTGTGCTTATTCCGGCAATCGAGGGTAATACCGGCGAGGGTATGCGTACTCTCCACGAAGCTGTTGAAAAAGCTGTCGGTACAGACATTTTTAATTAAAATGCATAAATGGTCTTTTATTTCACCGTCTATGCATTGGAAAAGTGAGGCGAATAATCTGCAATGAGCAGTAAAGGTACAATAGTAAAAATATCAGGTCCCCTTGTTGTTGCCGAGGGCATGAGAGACGCTAATATGTTTGACGTAGTTCGTGTAAGCAGCAAGCGTCTTATTGGTGAAATTATCGAAATGCACGGCGACAGGGCATCCATTCAGGTATATGAGGAGACCGCGGGCCTTGGTACGGGTGAATCCGTTGAATCGACCGGCGAACCTATGAGCGTTGAACTTGGTCCCGGACTTATTGGAAGCATTTTTGACGGTATCCAGCGTCCCCTTGACGGAATCCGCAAGCTCTGCGGAAACAATCTTCAGAGAGGTGCAGAGGTTCCTCCGCTGAAACGTGAAACAAAATGGAAATTCACTCCAACGGTCAAGGTCGGAGACAAGTTGACTGGCGGCGATGTTATCGGAACGGTTCCCGAAACGGATATTGTTCTTCATAAAATCATGGTTCCCAACGGAATTGAGGGCACTGTAAAGAAAATTTCAGAGGGTGAATTCACTGCTGATGAAACAGTATGCATCCTTGAAACAGAAAAGGGCGAAAAAAAGCTTTCTCTTATTCAGAAATGGCCGGTTCGCCGCGGAAGAATCTACAAGAAAAAGCTTTCTCCGGAAATGCCTCTCGTAACGGGACAGCGTGTTGTTGACTGTCTGTTTCCGATCGCAAAAGGCGGTGTTGCGGCTATTCCCGGACCTTTCGGAAGCGGAAAGACCGTTACACAGCATCAGCTTGCCAAGTGGGCTGATGCAGATATCATCGTTTATATCGGCTGCGGTGAACGTGGAAACGAAATGACTGACGTTCTTAACGAATTCCCTGAGCTTATTGATCCCAATACCGGCAAATCCCTCATGGAGCGTACAGTGCTTATTGCAAACACATCTGATATGCCTGTTGCTGCTCGTGAAGCTTCTGTATATACAGGTATTACAATTGCCGAATATTACCGTGATATGGGTTATTCTGTCGCACTTATGGCTGACTCCACATCTCGCTGGGCCGAGGCTCTTCGTGAAATGTCAGGACGTCTTGAAGAAATGCCCGGTGATGAAGGCTATCCTGCATATCTCGGAAGCCGTCTTGCACAGTTCTATGAGCGTGCCGGCAGAGTTATTTCCACAGGTACAGAAGGAAGAGAAGGTGCGCTTTCTGTTATCGGAGCCGTATCTCCTCCCGGCGGCGACATCTCTGAGCCTGTATCTCAGGCTACACTGAGAATTGTTAAGGTTTTCTGGGGACTTGACGCAAATCTTGCTTACCAGAGACACTTCCCCGCAATCAACTGGCTTACAAGCTATTCGCTTTATGCCGATTCTCTTGCAGGCTGGTACGACAACAACGTATCTTCCGATTGGATGAAAAACAGAGCAAGATTTATGGAAATTCTCAACGAGGAAGCAGAGCTTAAGGAAATCGTAAAACTTATCGGTATGGACGCTCTTTCCGCTAAGGACAGACTCCTTATGGAAACAGCACGTTCTATCCGTGAGGACTTCCTGCACCAGCTTGCTTTCCATGAGGTTGACACCTATACAAGCCTGAAAAAACAGTTTTATATGATGCAGCTTATCCTCAATTTCAATGATGAAGCTGCCGAGGCAATTGTCAAGGGCGCTGATATTGAAGAACTCTCAACTCTGCCTGTAAGAGAAAAAATCGGACGTTTCAAATACATTGAGGAAAACCGCACTGACGAGGAATTTTCAAAGCTCATCACTGAAATTTCCGCCGCAATTGCAGAGCTTCTCAGAAAGGAGCAGGACTGATGCCAAGAGAATACAGAACAATTGAAGAAGCAGCAGGACCTCTGCTGCTTGTAAAGAACGTTGAAAACGTAACATTCGGAGAGCTCGCTGATATCAGACTTGCCAGCGGCGAAAAAAGGCGCTGCCGTGTGCTTGAAATAGACGGCACTAACGCCCTTGTACAGCTTTTTGAGAATGCCGCTGGTATCAATCTCAAAGACAGCAGCGTCATTTTCACCGGTCACCAGATGGAACTTGGTGTTTCTGAGGATATGCTGGGACGAGTTTTCGACGGTATGGGACAGCCTATTGATGACGGCCCCGAAATTATTCCCGAAATGAGAATGGATGTAAACGGACTTCCTATGAATCCCGTTGCAAGAAAGTACCCTCAGGAATTTATTCAGACGGGTGTTTCAGCTATCGACGGTCTTAATACTCTCGTAAGAGGTCAAAAGCTTCCTATCTTCTCGGCAAGCGGACTTCCTCATGCACAGCTTGCCGCACAGATTGCTCGTCAGGCTAAGGTAAGAGGTACGGACGAACAGTTTGCCGTAGTTTTTGCCGCAATGGGTATTACCTTTGAAGAATCTGAGTACTTCGTACAGAGCTTCAAGGAAACAGGAGCTCTTGACAGAACAGTGCTGTTCATAAACCTTGCGAACGACTCCGCTATCGAGCGCCTCGCAACTCCGAAAATGGCTCTTACCGCCGCTGAGTACCTTGCATTTGAAAAGGGAATGCACGTTCTTGTTATACTAACTGATATCACAAACTATGCGGACGCTCTCCGTGAGGTTTCTGCCGCAAGAAAGGAAGTTCCTGGACGACGCGGCTATCCCGGATATATGTATACTGATCTTGCTTCGCTTTATGAGCGTGCAGGCAGACAGGACGGCAAAGACGGAAGTATTACCATGGTTCCGATCCTGACAATGCCCGAGGACGACAAAACTCATCCTATCCCTGACCTCACAGGTTATATCACTGAGGGACAGATCATCCTCTCCCGTGAGCTTTTCAGAAAGGGTATCAATCCGCCCGTTGATGTACTCCCCTCTCTTTCACGACTGAAAGACAAGGGTATCGGTGAGGGCAAAACCCGTGCCGATCATTCTGATACGATGAATCAGCTTTTCTCTGCCTATGCACGAGGAAAGGACGCAAAGGAGCTTATGGTTGTACTTGGTGAGGCTGCACTTACTCCAACCGATCTGATTTATGCCAAGTTCGCAGACGAGTTTGAAAGACGCTATGTATCTCAGGGCTTTGAAAACAACCGAAGCATCGAAGATACGCTTTCTATCGGCTGGGAGCTTCTAAAAATCCTCCCAAGAAGCGAGCTGCGCCGTATCAGAGAAGAATATCTCGTAAAATATTACGACTGATATTCCAGCAGAAAAATTATTATCTTCAATGGATTGGAGTTGATAAATTGGCACGACTTAATGTAAATCCTACACGAATGGAGCTTACAAAGCTGAAGAAAAAGCTTGTTTCTGCACGGCGTGGTCACAAACTGCTCAAAGATAAGAGAGATGAACTTATGCGGCAGTTCATGGGTATGATAAAGGAAACACGTTCTCTCCGTACAGAGGTTGAAACAGGCATTTCTGAGGCTAATCGTTATATGGCTGTCGCTGGTTCGGTAATGCAAAGGGAAGCTCTTGAAACTGCCCTTATGATTCCGAAGCAGGAGGTTGAGCTTGAAGTCGGCGAAAAAAATGTCATGAGTGTACTGATACCAGAATTTCAGGCGAAATTCCGTACCGATGACGAAAATGATGTATATTCCTACGGTATGGCATTCACATCAATTGACCTCGATGGTGCTGTAAGTGCTCTTGGTTCGGTTTTCCCGAAAATGATACGTCTTGCTGAGATAGAAAAGGCTTGCCTTCTCATGGCAGACGAAATCGAAAAGACACGCCGCCGCGTCAATGCTCTTGAGCATATTATGATTCCCGATTATGAGGAGACTATCAGGTATATCACCATGAAACTCTCCGAAAATGAGAGAAGTACAACAACATCGCTCATGAAGGTCAAGGATATGGTGCTTAAGCAGAGCCACAATTTCACATAAATAAAAGAGCAGATCGAAGAAATTTTTCCGGATCTGCTCTTTTATTTATGTGAAATTTATTAATGACTCAGATACATTTGCAACTGTTGTACTTGCCTGCTTTTATTTTTTACTAAAGAAACTAAACTTGACGAAGATGCAAAATTATGGTAATATTACTGTAAGAAATATTTTTGGAGGAATCATAATGAACATTACGATAAAAAGCTTCAGAAGCGGAAAAAATATGGAGAAAGAACTGAAAATGCTCTATAATACAGCGTTTCCGGCAGAGGAGCGTGCACCGTTCCATATGCTTATGTCAAGAGTTAAAAATGGAAAAGCCGAAATGCTTACTGCTTTTGACGGCGATGAATTCATTGGTTTTGCATATATGGTCTGCCATGAAGATGTTGTCTATCTTTTTTATCTTGCTGTTAAGGAAAGTAAAAGAGGGATGGGCTACGGAAGTCTTATAATTGCCGGAGTTAAGAAGAAATACCACGGAAAGCGAATTTTCCTTGCAAGAGAACAGCTTGACAAGTCTGCGCCGAATTACAGTCAGCGCGTAAGCCGACGTGAATTTTATCTCCGCAGAGGATTCAAGGATCAGCCGCTGCTTATTCAGGAGGCTTCTGTTGTCTATGATGTAATGAGTATCGGAGGATATATTCATCCGGATGAGTATGACAGCCTTATAAAATCGTGGTCAGGAAAGCTTATCGGAATGTTTGTTAAAATGTATATGATAGGAACTGAACCTGTTGACGAATGATGATTTTCGCCTGTGACAAGCTAATTTTCCTTAATTCCAGAAAAAACTTAAAAAAAGCCAAAATTTTTTCAAAAAAAAGCTTGACAAATCAAAAATGTTGTGGTATAATTAATATCGTTGATTGAGGTGATGTAAAAACCTGAGTCATGTCTGGGTGTGGCGCAGTTGGTAGCGCGCTACCTTGGGGTGGTAGAGGCCGTGGGTTCAAGTCCCGTCACTCAGACCATATAGCAGATATCACAAAAGTGATATCTGCTTTTTGTTTTTGATGTTATGGATTTTTATGTGTGAATCTGCCGAACCCGTCGAGAGACACTTTCTCGATTGATTCGGCTTTTTATTGCGCCTATATACCATTAGAAAGCAAGTTGATGCCAATGAAAAAAATCACATTCAACACTCTGCTCAATCACAAGGCTCATACCTTCGTAAAGCTCGTACTCAATACACTTGACTAATCAAAAAAAATGGGATATAATATATAGGTAACATAAAATATTATTAAGGAGTGTTCTGTAATGAGCGAATGTACACACGACTGCTCCAGCTGCTCAAGCAACTGCGACAGCAGAAAAGAGCCACAGAGCTTTATTGAAAAACCAAATCAGATGAGCAATATCGGCAAGGTTATCGGCGTTGTCAGCGGAAAGGGCGGCGTAGGTAAAACTCTCGTTTCCTCACTGCTTGCTGTTTCCCTCCAGAGACTCGGCAAAAACGTAGGTATTATGGACGCTGATATCACAGGTCCTTCTGTTCCCAAGGCTTTCGGAATCCATTCTAAGGCTGAAGGCTGCGAATTCGGAATTATCCCCGTAAAGAGCAAAATGGGCATTGATGTTATGTCTATCAATCTTCTCTTAGAGAACGAGAGCGATCCCGTTGTATGGAGAGGTCCCGTTATTGCAGGCGTTGTAAAGCAGTTCTGGACTGACGTTATCTGGAAGGATATCGACTGTCTCGTTGTTGATATGCCCCCCGGAACCGGCGATGTTCCGCTTACTGTTTTCCAGTCTATCCCTGTTGACGGAATAGTTATCGTAACTTCTCCTCAGGAGCTTGTTTCAATGATTGTTGAAAAGGCTGTAAAAATGGCTAAGCTTATGAATATCCCGATTCTTGGTATCGTTGAGAACATGAGCTATTTTGAATGTCCCGACTGCGGAAAGCGTCACAGCATCTACGGCGAAAGCCACATCGCTGAAATTGCTTCTCAGTACGGAATTCCCGTTCTTGCACAGCTTCCTATTGATCCCGAACTTGCAAAGCACTGCGATCAGGGAACTATCGAGCTGTTTGAGGGCGAATGGCTCAGTGACGCTGCGGAATATATCACCAAATAAATAAAAACCCCTAATACTGGGATTCCAAAGGGTTGATAACCCTTTGGCGGTGTCCAGAGGCAGCGCCTCTGGTGGGGTGTGGGGTAAAACCCCACATAATGCTTCAGAAGCGCCTCGCAAGGGGTGAATTTCAAAACAGCCCAGTGGACTGTTTTGAAAGAGGGGACGCCTTGCAAGTGAAGGCGTCCCCTATAAATTTATATTTATTTATTCACAGCATGAGGTTTTCACCCCATGCTGTTTTATTTATGTCAATCTATTATTTATGTCAATCAGGTTTATCTTTCCTCAATATTGCAGAGATCAACCAGTGTGCTGCCTTCAAGACCAGAGCTTGTCAGATTAAGATAGAGATTGCCGACTTCATTCTCACGAAGTAAAAATGCAAGTCTTACATCTGCACCCTCGCCGGGATTAAGAACCAAGCCGTTCTTGCCTCCCTTATTGCTGTCTGCATATAAGCTGAATGCTAAATGACGTTCACTATCCAGTTTATCCATATTACAGAATGAAGAATATTCTGTGCTGTGCATTTCTGCGAACTCAATTGGTTCAAGAACGCTATCAGCAATAGTCATAAGTGACGGACAAACACAATAATCATCCTGGAAATCAGAATTATTTGTATAAGTCAGATCTACAACAAGAATCTTTGAAGCCACAGATTCAGTACCGATTGTTTCCCTTACATAAATACCGTCAGGACCGTCTGGCTGTTCAACAACATCAAAATATTCTATAACAGCATCAGTAATCTTTCCGTTCTCATCGGTAAACTCACTGAAATCAGCGTCAAGACCGATGCCGTCCGTAGTGAGACCGTCAAAGTTATCAGTAATATATGCGTCATTTACAGATACATTCATAGAACGGACACGGCCATCTCCCAGATCCACTTCATCTACTGTTAAATCACCGATAGAATACAGTGTAAGATCATCACGGGTTATAGAATCAGCTGGTTCTTCTACTACAACTGTTGTAGGTTCAGCATTCTGTTCAACCTCAGACGGTTCAACATATACTCCTCCTCTGTCCTCGTCTGTATCAACAAGTGAGATATTCTCTATGATCTGAGCAAGGTCGTTGTCATCAACTGCGTCTGTAACATAAAGGAAAACTGCATACTTGCTTCCCTCAAAGGTTATCCATACGTTGCGTCCGAAGAAATTTTCCTCAACTGTACGGAAAAGGCATGAAGTGAATATCTTGACGTGTCTGCCGTCAAGATCATATTCATCCATACTGCCGGTTGTAAAATTATCGTGCGGGAGAAGCTCCTGCTCGGGAGTTATCTTGTAAAGCATGGGTGTAATGCCGGCATTGCGATCTTCATCGTGAATCTTCCAGCCGTCCGGATCAACTGACATTCCCTCAGGAAGCCAGCCGAATTCATATGTTTTAAAGCCTTCCTCAATCACTTCAGGAGCCTCAACTATTTCAGTTTCAGGCTCAACAGCTGCCATGGGGTCTGTTTCTTCCTCGGGTACATCCACGAGAACAGCAGCATCATTTGTACCGGGAACTGCTTTGTCGGGTTCGAGACTGTTTTTGATAACTACGCCTGTAGGAACAGCAACTACAGCGAGTACGGCTGCAGCAACAGCGCCTACAAAAATACGCTCTGATTTATTGTTCATCTTTTTCATAATCATACCCCTTTGTATATTATCTTTCTTCTGCCTGTACTGTTCGGAGAAGCTGTGACGCTCACCAGATGAAAAAGCCTCTTCCACTATTCTGTCAAATTCTATTTTGTTTGGTAATTCAGATCTTCCCATCAGATATTTCTCCTTTCATGCCAATAAGGCGTTTTCTGATTCGTTCAAACCGCTTTCGTGCGGCTGTTTCGGTAATCGACAGAACCTTAGCTACTTCTCTCCACGACAATTCCTCACGGCATCTTAATAAAACTATATTGCGGTCTGTTTCGCTTATCTGTCCCAGCAAATTATCAAGCTCACGGTTGTTTTCATCGTCAATGACGGATTTTTCCACGCTCGCTGATCTGTCCGGAATCTGCATTGTTTCCTCATTTATCGGGATTTCCGTTATGTAGGCACGCTTGTTTTTCCGGTAGATATTGATTGCTGTACTTTTTATCACCCTGACGATGTAGTTTTTTGTCTTTTCGCTTTTAGGATCACCGATACGGTCAAGCCGCCCGATAATACGGATAAAAGCGTCAGAAACTGCATCCTCAGCAAGCTCAGTGCTGTGCAGAACCGCATATGCTATCCTGTACATTGGCTGCTCGTAGATCTCGTAGAGTAGTTTCAGCTTTTCTGTTTCTTTACTGGTCATGTTATCACCTCTTCTTTGAGACGTCTCACCCAATATAACAGCTTTCGGGAAGAATATGTGACAGGATATTGTTAGGTATTACAAACATCAAAGGGGGATGTTTTATAATCCGGAAAAATCAAAATCCGGAACATACTCCGCAGATGCAGACGTTTTCTCCTGCATGAAGCCCTTCAGTCCGAGTTCATCAGCATGACGGACTACGGAATTATATTCCATTTTCGTGACTCGGCGGCGTAGTTCAGGGCAGTTCTCCGGCACATGTTCAAATGGGGTATACTGGCTCATAAGGCTCAGCAGAGCGTTCTCCGGAGATATATTTTCAGCTATCCAGTCGAGTATCTTCATGGAATCATGCCGGTGCGACGGCAGTACAAGATGACGGATTATTGTTCCACGCACAAGACCGCCCTCGCTGTTGTATGTAAGCTTTCCGACCTGTTCAGTCATTCTCAGAACAGCTTCGGACGCATACTCAAAATAATCCGGAGCATTGCTGTATTTCGCCGAAACTTGCGGTGAATAATACTTTATATCCGGCAGATATACGTCGATATAGCCGTTCAGAAGCTCAATCGTTTCCGGAAGTTCATATCCGCCGCTGTTCCATATCACGGGAATTCCAAGCTGATTTTTCACCATGTCAAGTGCAGAAACTATCTGCGGCGCAAAATGAGTAGGTGTTACAAGCTCGATACTGTCAGCTCCGCTGTCACGAAGCCGCAGAAATATATCGCCAAGCTGATTTACAGTAATGCTTTTTCCCTTTATATCACTGCTTATGGAATTATTCTGACAAAAGCAGCAGTGAAGTCCGCAGCCCGAAAAAAATACAGTTCCGGCGCCGTTTTTATATGATATACAAGGTTCCTCCCACTGGTGGAGACAAGCCTTTGCTCCGAGGATTTCTGCTCCTGTACCGCAATATCCGCTTTTTTCGTATCTGTCTATGTCGCATCTCCTCGGACACAGGCGGCAGTTTTTCAGCATTTTCTCCATTGATATCACCTCTTTCTCTCAATATTATAAACTCACAAACGGAAGATGTCAAGGCGCAAATTCACTTGACATTACTGTAAAAAACGGGTATAATATACTACGATAGGACAAAGACAACAACGACAAAATACGGAGGAATTATATGTTAAAGAAATTTCTTATAGGTATAACATCTGTTCTTGGTGCTTCTGCTGCTCTGCTGTTCGGAGGAATGACAGCCGGTGCAACTACCGTTGAGGATGTATGGCAAGCCGCTCGTGAAGCCGGATATCCGGAATATATGATACAGGATTACTATAATATTGCCCGTGCTCAAAAACCAGATCCCGCTGAATGGACATCTGAAAACTTTGATAAGGTTATTGCTGCACTTCGTGAGCATCCTTATATAACAACAGGTCCTCAGGTTACTCAGAAGATCACAACAACTACAACTGCCCTTCCTGAAACTACAACTCAGACTAATAATGATGAACCTGAAACTCCTTCCGCTACAGAACCGGCTCCGACTGAACCTGTCAAAAATGTCATTACACTGACTATGGCTGACGGAACAACTTTCACAAGAATCAGCAAACAGGAATTCATCGCTCTCTCATACGAGGGAAAACAGTCATATATTGCGACATTTCCGCCGGAACAACAGCAAGTCATTATTGATAATCTGTCGCCTGAGGAACGCCGGAGTCTCTTAAAACAGCTTCCTACAGATAAGAAGCTTGAAACTATTCAGGGACTGGCTGATGTTGCCGGCGAAATGGGCGTAAAGCTTACCGTCGAAGAACTGGGCGATGATACAGTAAAGCTTACTGTCCACGATGAGGACGGCAAGGTTATCGGTCATTCAAGCGTCGGTGCAGATATCGTGGAAAATACCGGCTATGACCGCCGATGGGTATTTGCCGCATCCGGAGGTCTTTTCCTCATTTCAATCGCCGGAGTTATCTTCTTATTCCGTAAATCTTCATTAAAAGGTAGAACAGCAGATGAAAAATAACAGCAGACAATCAGGCGGACTTCTCATACACATCGCTACGCCCTTTATTCTTGCCGCCATATGCATGGGCATTATTATGATAGCACTTATTAAGCCATCTGACAAGCTTCAGCGATACAAGGGACTTGTTTTTATGGATGAACTGAAGCTTGATCCGGAAGATATGAACTCCGGCCTCATCATCAAGGATAATAAAATCGAAGCTGATGACAAAAATTATACTTCCGACGAAGGCACTGTTATACGTCCTGTATACGCTGAGCATTACGCTGATATCATCTGCGATATTTTTGAGACGACTGTTCCCGTTTACTGGGGAAGCGATATTGAGCTTTTTGAAATCGGTGCCTGCCAGTCATCCGGCTCCTCTGTATTCGGCGATTCGGGAAATTCCGTTGTAAGCGCTCATGTGAACACATACTTTGCAGAGCTGGACAAACTCAAAGTCGGCGATAAAATCACTGTGAAAACCAACTACGGACGATTTGTGTATACTGTCCGTGAGACAATTTCCTTCAAGGATACCGATAAACGATATGTCATTCCCACTGAGGATACACGTCTTACGCTTTACACCTGTTCCAAAGATATTTTCGGTGCTTCCGACGAGAGAATAGGCGTTATCTGCGACCTTACGGAATCTAAATATTACAGTGAAAGGGAGGGTGAGTAACATGAAAAGACTTAGCACATACATTCCCTCACTGATAATTTCCATAGCTCTCGTCCTGCTGACGATATGCAGTATGGGAATTATAATCATTGATATCAATGTTAATGCAAAACGTACTATCACGCTCTCTGAGAAAAAAGATATCGCCGCCAAGACTGTTCCTCAGCTTGAACGCAAATTCAAAGATCTCTCCGGTGCATCGGGAATTCCGGCTGAAACTTATACAAACGCTCTGAATGAGGAGTATATACAGTCCGTAATAAACATATACATCAACGAGGGCTACAACGCACTTAAATCCGGAAAAAAACTTAGTCCTGAAATCCCCGAAAATGCCGAAATGAACAAATCAATAGATGATTTCTTCAACAAAGCGGCTGACGAAACAGGCTACGAAAAGAATGAGGATTTCTACAAAAAGCTTGAAAACACCAAAGAAAATGCATACAAGCTTATCAGCGAAGAATGTGATATCTACAAATTTTCCGCCCTTGAAAAGCACGGTGTTCTAAAACCTGCTTCAAAGGTCTATAAAATGCGTCCTCTGCTGACCTTTGCATCTATCGGCGGTGTCATACTGCTCACTTTCTTCCTTATTTTCTTTAACCGTAAGGAAAAGAAGACTATCTTCTACTGGACCGGAATCACTGCAATAATCGCTGGTGCTATTGGAATGTTGCCGAGTATTTATCTCCTTTCGACAAAATATTTTAATGCATTTTCAATCAAACAACCCCAGATATTCACTGCATATACCGGAGGAATGTTCAAGCTTACTGAAGCATTCATGGCGGCAAGCATTGCTGTATGCGCTGCCGGAATAGCCATGATCGTACTGTACGCAGTTCTTATCAACCAAAAAACTGATCCTGAAATGACTGAAAAAACTCCGTCAGAACCTGAATCGAATAAAAAATAATAGCTAACGCACAAATGGGCGGCACTCAGATATGCCGCCCATTTTTTATCCGTTATTTTTGCATTATACTCTTTGCTTTAGATACGGGATTCACCGCTATTTCACCGTTCACAAGGCTTATCTCCGCTTTATCGCCTCTTGATATCTGCGAAGCCACAATAAGCTGTGCAAGCTTTGTCTCTATAAGCTCAGTAACGCATCGCTTTACCGGACGTGCTCCATATTTTTCTGTTCCCGCCGCAGATGCAACTGCCTCTATAACCTCCGGTGTATACGTCAGGCTGATCCCGATTCCGCTGGCACGCTCACGCAGATCTTCAAGAGAAATGCGGCTTATCTCGCTTATCGTATCTCTTGAAAGCGGACTGAATACCACAATCTCGTCGATTCTGTTGATCAGCTCCGGCGTAAAATGCTCACGAACCTTTTGCTGTACAAGTTCATCCGCCGCACGGCTGCTGTCTCCGGTGAAGCCCAGCGCTGAGGAACTTGTGTGATTTCCGGCACCGATATTCGTAGTCATGATGATGATACAGCTGCGGAAACTTATCCGGCGCATGGATGAATCAGTCAGCATTCCGTCGTCAAGGATCTGCAAAAGAAGATTCAGAACCTCCATATCAGCTTTTTCAACCTCATCAAATAATATCAGAGAATAAGGATTTCTGCGCACACGCTCGCAGAGATTTCCGCCGCTCTCCTCATATCCGGCATATCCAGGCGGCGCTCCGATAAGCTTTGAAACAGAATGTTTTTCCATGTATTCTGACATATCAATGCGGATCAGACTATTTTCTGAGCCGAAAAGGCTGTCTGCAAGTGCCCGTGCAAGCTCTGTTTTTCCAACTCCGGTGGGGCCTGCAAACATAAACGATGCCATCGGACGTCTTCCGTCACGCAGTCCAGACTTTGCCCTGCAAACAGCATCTGTGATCCTGTTTACGGCATACTCATGACCGACAACCCGCCGTGACAGCTGAGTTTTCAGCAGCGCAAGCTGTTTTTCCTCCTCGACTGTTATTCTGTTCAAAGGAATTCCCGTCCTGAGACTTATCACAGAAATAAGATCCTCCTCTGTGACCTTCGGGTTAATGCTTCCACGAAGAACCTTTCCCAAAGCGTTCAGCTTGATATCCTTACCCGTCATTCGTATCATATCAGAATCCTTCGTTACAATTCCTGAATCACAGCGTATTTTTGCGCTTGCACAGGCTTCGTCAAGAAGATCTATCGCCTTGTCGGGGAGACAGCGGTCGGTGACATAGCGCATGGAAAGATCAACCGCCATTTCTGCGATTTCATCGCTTATCTCCACCTGATGAAAGGCTTCGTAATTGCTTTTAAGTCCGCTTATTATCCGGACACAGCTCTCCTTATCCGGCTCACTTACCTGAACAGGCTGAAATCTTCTCTCAAGAGCTGAATCCTTCTCAATAGATTTTTTATATTCATCAAAGGTCGTTGCTCCGATGACCTGAAGCTCTCCTCGTGCCAGACGAGGCTTCATTATATTTGCAGCATCTATCGCCCCCTCTGCGGCTCCTGCGCCAACAATGGTGTGTATCTCGTCAATGAACAGAATAATGTTTCCAGCATTGACAGCCTCCTCTATGCAGGCTTTTATGCGTTCCTCAAAGTCTCCACGGTATTTCGCTCCAGAGAGAAGTGCTGTCAGATCGAGTGAAAAAATGAATCTGTTCTTCAGCGAATCCGGTACGAGATTCCGCACAAAAAGTTCTGCTACACCCTCGACTATGGCTGTTTTTCCAACTCCTGCTTCACCAATGAGACACGGATTATTCTTCGTTCTCCGTGCAAGCACCTGCATTACTCTGCCTATCTCCCGACTTCTTCCGATAAGAGGATCATTCTTTTTTACAGCAGAAATATCAGTGATATTCCTGCCATAACGAAAAAGATTCGGCAAATGCGATGCTTTTGGCTTCAGCGATTCGTAAAGCTCGCTTATCACCTCAGGAGAATCTATCATGTCTAGTCCCTGACATATTCCGCTCTGATCTCCTCCTATTTTTCGTATAATCGTAAATGCACTGCATGAGGACTCCTTCATAACTGCGGCAAGGATGTGCTCCGGAGCCGTCTGCTTTTTCTTATCTCTCTGCGCAATCTGACAGGCATTTTCAAGTATTCTTCGGGATGCCGTTGTAAAATAACGCTGATTCAGAATCGAAGGCGCTCCCTGTCCTACAAGATCAATAATTGCACGGCGGATATCCTCGTATGATACGCCATTGTCAATGAGGATATCCGCTGCCTTTGAAGAACCGTCCTGTACCATTGCAAGAAGAATATGCTCACTTCCGATATAGGTATGTCCAAGCTCTGACGCAAGCCGCACTGCATCCTCAATGATCTTTACCGACTTCCTGTTAAATTTGTCTGTGTTTATCATGTATTCTCCCCTTTCCTTATTGATACCTGTGTAAATCAGTATCAGCACTATAATATTATGCCACGTCGTATGTGCGATAACAGTCGAAAAGGATAATCAGGAAAATTTTTGTAACACTTTTTTCGCCATGGCATACTATGTACTATGAAGCGAAGACAAAAACGCTTCAAATACATCTTTTTTAAGGAGTTGTTCTTTATGTGTAATGCAAACTTTAGCTGTGGAAATAACTGGTGTCTCATCCTCGTGATCATTCTCTTTGTGATCCTCTTCTCAAACAACGGCTGTGGATGTGGCAACGACTGTGGCTGCAATAACAACAACGACTGCGGCTGCGGCTGCTGATTGAAGTAAAAAAACAGCTCTGTACCTCGGTACAGAGCTTTACATATTTATTCTGTTTTGCTTTACTGCGGAAGCTTGACTTCCTTATTTCTTCTGTTGATAAGCACCGGTTCTGCGTCATTAGTAACACAATCTGCGTTTACTATAACTTTTGCAATGCTTCCGTCAGACGGAACAGCATACATTGAGCGCATGAGTATCTTTTCAAGTATTGATCTGAGTCCTCTTGCTCCCGTTTTCTGGGATATCGCTTTCTTTGCGATCTCAATAAGAGCTTCTTCCTCAATTTCAAGCTCAACATCATCATATTCAAACAGCTTCTTATACTGCTTGATAAGAGCGTTTCTCGGCTCAGTAAGAATTCTTACAAGCGCTGCTTTATCAAGTTCTTCAAGAACAGAGATAACCGGCAGTCTGCCGACAAATTCCGGTACCATACCAAATTTCACGAGATCCTTTGGTACAACTTTTTTGAAGATATTTTCTGATTTCTCATTTTTGGATTTAACATCAGCACCAAAGCCCAAAGCTGACTTATCAGTTCTCTGCTGTATCTGCTTTTCAAGGCCGTCAAAGGCACCGCCGCAGATAAAGAGGATGTTTTTCGTATTTATCTGTATGCACTCCTGATTAGGATGCTTTCTTCCGCCCTGCGGAGGAACATTTGAAACTGTTCCCTCAATGATTTTCAGAAGTGACTGCTGAACGCCCTCACCGCTTACGTCACGGGTAAGTGATGTGTTTTCGGACTTTCTTGCGATCTTGTCGATTTCGTCAATGTAGATAATTCCTCTTTCAGCCGCCTTTACATCGAAATCGGCTGCCTGAAGAAGGCGTACAAGAACATTCTCTACGTCGTCGCCGACATATCCGGCTTCTGTAATTGTAGTAGCGTCTGCAATAGCAAACGGTACATTCAGTAATTTCGCAAGAGTCTGTGCAAGGAAAGTCTTTCCGACGCCTGTAGGTCCGAGCAGAAGTACATTGCTCTTCTGAAGCTCAACATCGTCGATCTGTACATTTCCCTCATCTGCTTCCTGTTCTTCCTTGCTGAGAATACGCTTATAGTGGTTGTATACTGCGACAGCAAGCGAAATTTTTGCATCATCCTGACCAATAACATACTCGTCAAGAAAAGCCTTGATTTCCATTGGCTTGAAGAGCTTCATCTCAGAAAGCGGCTGTATTTTATTCTTCTTGGAATTTTTTTTATGTGTGCTTGTCTGCGAGGATCCGAAAATCATTTCATAGCAGTAGCAGACACATTCATCACATATGTTGGATGAACCGGCTGAAAACATACTATGGACTCTGTTTTCACCCTTACCGCAGAAGCTGCATGACTTAAACGTTTCTGCCATTCGGACATTACCTCGTCTCGATCACTTTGTCTACGATACCGTATTCCATTGCTTCCTGAGCTGTCATATAGTTATCACGCTCAGTGTCTATCTGAATCTGTTCAAGAGACTTGCCAGTATTTGCAGCAAGCATCTCGTTCATCTTCTGACGAATTCTTACAAGATGATCAGAATGGATCTTGATATCAGTACACTGACCTGAAAGTCCGCCTGAAATAAGCGGCTGGTGAATCATTATTTCACTGTTGGGAAGTGCAAAGCGCTTGCCCTTAGTTCCGGCAGCAAGGAGAAATGCTCCCATAGAAGCAGCCATACCTATACAGATAGTCGATACATCACACTTGATATACTGCATAGTATCATGTATGGCCATACCGGATGTGATAGATCCGCCGGGACTGTTTATATAAAGGGATATATCCTTTTCCGGATCCTGACTTTCAAGATAAAGGAGCTGAGCTACAACAAGGCTTGCAGTAGCGTCGTTAACCTGATCTGAAAGCATAATGATTCTGTCATTGAGGAGACGTGAGAAAATATCATAAGAACGCTCTCCACGGCTTGTCTGTTCAACAACGTAAGGTATAAAACTGCTCATAATTTCACTGCCTTTCTTAAAATACTTGTCCCACATATTCTGTGGGACAAGGTGTAATGATTATTTGTAATTATTCAGCATCTGCTGCTTCCTCAGCGGGAGTATTATCAACAACAGCAGTCTCCTTTACAAGCTCAACAGCCTTCTGAACCTTGAGATCATCAGCAAAGTCATCAACATTGATGAAGCGCTTGATTGTATCAACGTCCATGTTGTTTGCTGCTGCCATTTCAGAGAGAGAATTGTTGATATCTTCCTCAGATACTTCAATAGCTTCAAGCTCAGCGATCTTTTCAAGAGCAAGGCGGAGCTTAACTTCGCCCTCAGCTCTGTCTCTGTATGTCTCTCTGAAGGAATCCATATCCATACCTGTGTACTGGAAGTAAAGCTTGAGATCCATACCCTGCTGACGAAGCTGCATATTGAAATTGTTGATAAGAGCGTCGATTCTGCTCTCGAACATACAGTTCGGGATAGGAGAATCAACCTTCTCGATAAGCTTTTCCATAAGTGCATTCTCAAAGGAAGCCTCTGCCTGATTTGCAGCAGCTTCTTCAAGTTTAGCCTTGATGTCGTTTCTGTATTCTTCAACTGTTTCGAACTCTGTAGCATCCTTTACGAGGTCATCATTGATCTCAGGAAGCTCCTCATAGCTGATAGCCTTAAGCTTTGTCTTAAATGTTGCAGCCTTGCCTGCATAATCAGCCATCTGGTAGTTCTCAGGGAAAGTTACGTTCACATCGAACTCATCGCCGATGTTGTGACCAACGATCTGATCCTCGAAACCAGGGATAAACTGACCGCTGCCAAGACGGAGAGGATGATCCTCGCCCTTGCCGCCTTCAAATGCTTCGTCGCCGAAGAATCCCTCGAAGTCAATAACAACTTCGTCGTCGAGCTGTGCAGCTCTGTCCTCAACGGAAACGATACGAGCGTTCTTCTTTCTGATCATTTCGATCTGCTTGTCGATATCCTCTTCATTGATCTCAGCTGCCTGCTTGCGAGCTGTCATGCCCTTGTAGTCAGCGATCTCGATCTCAGGCTTTGTAATGCATACAGCCTTAAGCTCAACGCCTTCTGTCTTGTCGATAGAAACGATCTCAACACTGGGTCTGTCAACGAGAACAATACCTGTTTCCTTTACAGCAGCATCGATCTCAGGACCGAGAAGTGAGTTGATAGCGCCCTCATAGAATGCGCCCTCGCCGAATTCCTTCTCAGCAAGCTTTCTGGAAACCTTGCCCTTACGGAAGCCCTTGATCTGGATATTCTTCTTCTGGCGCTGGTATTCCTTTTCAACAGCACCCTCAAAAGTCTCAGCGTCGATTGAAATAACTAACTCTGTAGTATTTACATCTGTTTTGTTTGATG
Organism: Ruminococcus sp.; assembly: GCA_017461395.1. Classification (GTDB taxonomy): domain Bacteria; phylum Bacillota; class Clostridia; order Oscillospirales; family Ruminococcaceae; genus Ruminococcus. The sequence goes on along the minus strand of JAFTYF010000063.1, from coordinate 39,584 downwards.
ATTTTAAGCTCATTTATATGTCCTCCATTATAATTATATAACATACTTGGTATATTATACCACATTCAAAATTTTTTTTCTACTAAAATTTAACAGTTCTGTACTTCTCACAAATTAAACCACTTTTTCAGGAATAAACTGTAAATAATCACTAGCAATAAGATGAAAATTTATATCATCATATGTATTTGTAATACATAATTCGTGCGCTTGTCTGCCGTGAATGTGTCCGTAATAGCAGTCGCTTATATTGTAGCGGTAGAGTATCTCCAGAATATCGTAATTGAAATTCGTTGCAAATATCGGCGGATAATGCATGAACACAAGCGGCTTGAGATTATCAGCCAGTGCCGACTTTATAGAAGCTTCAAGTCTCTGCACCTCACGCCTCAGAACCTTTTCGTCCTGCGTTTCTCCAGGCATATTTACCCAGCCTCGTGTTCCGCAGATACCGTATTCGCCGTACTGATAGTGATTGTTGTGAAGAATCCTGAGTGTGGAAAATCCCTCTGTTTCAAAGAAATCCTCCATTTTCTTCATGGTCGTCCACCAGTAGTCATGATTTCCCTTAAGAATTATCTTCGTTCCCGGAAGTCGATCTATAAAACGAAAATCCTCCGCTGCCCCCTGAAGCGACATTCCCCACGAAATATCTCCGGCAAGAACTACCGTATCCTCCGGTTTTACGATTTCAAGCCAGTTTTTTTCAATACGTCCCTGATAGTCGTCCCAACCACTGAAAATACTCATGGTCTTGCCGGGATCTCCTTTACACAAATGGAGATCACCGATAACGTAGAGACTCATGATCAGATACCGAGTGTTCTGAGAACGTACTGCTTCTGATCGGACTTCTCGATTACGTCATTAAAGCGAAGCGGCTTATTTTTAAGATCAGCAAGTGCAGCCGGTACGGGAAGCTTTGAAAGCTCAGCAATGCGGTCAACCTTTGCATACTCGTCGATATCGGATTCAGCTCCTTCAAGAGCTTCAAGAACAGCAGCACTGAACTTATAAGGGCTTGCAGTAGATGCGATAACTGTCTTTGTGGTATCTTCTGTAGCCTTTTTGTAGTCCTCATAAACCTTTACTGCAACAGCCGTATGTGTATCGCAGGTATAGGAATACTTGCCGTAAACAGCACTGATTGTTTCCTTTGTTTCATCATCGCTGCAGAAGCCTGCCCAAAATTCATCCGCAAGCTTTGCCTTGACATCGTCTGTTACCTCGTATCTGCCCTCAGAAGAAAGCTTTCCGAACCAGTCACGGATAACTTCGTCATTTCTGTCTGTCATGAGGTAAAGAAGTCTTTCAAGGTTGCTTGAAATGAGGATATCCATTGAAGGTGAAACTGTTGCGTAGAACTGACGGTTTCTGTCGTAAACACCTGTATTTATGAAATCAGTGAGAACGTTGTTTACATTTGAAGCGCAGATAAGCTTGTTTACGGGAATTCCCATATGCTTTGCGTAATATGCAGCAAGGATATTTCCGAAGTTTCCTGTAGGAACAACGATGTTTATTTTTTCGCCAAGCTCAATTTCCCCGTCCTTTACAAGCTCTGCATAGGATGAGATATAGTAAACTATCTGCGGAACAAGACGTCCCCAGTTGATCGAATTTGCGCTTGAAAACATAAGTCCGGCATTTTCAAGCTGATTTTTAACCTCATCATCAGTGAAAATAGCCTTTACGCCGTTCTGACAGTCATCAAAATTACCCTTGATAGCGCAAACGCCAACATTTCCGCCCTCCTGAGTTTTCATCTGACGCTTCTGCATCGGGCTTACGCCGTCCTCAGGATAGAATACAAGAATGGAAGTTCCCTCAACATCCTTAAAGCCTTCAAGAGCAGCCTTTCCTGTATCACCGGAAGTTGCAACGAGAATAACTATCTTCTTGTCAAGATTTATCTTCTTTGCTGATGTTGTGAGGAAGTATGGAAGAATCTGAAGTGCCATATCCTTGAAAGCACAAGTCGGACCATGCCAGAGCTCCAGCATATAGGTTCCGTCAAAAAGATGTGCAATCTCAGCAATGCTTTCAGTCTCAAAATTCTTTGTTGAGTAAGCATTATCGGTACAATAATGTATCTCAGCCTCTGTGAAATCAGTCAGATACTTTGAGAAAACATATGCAGCTCTGTCAGCGTAATTCATATTGCCTACAGCCTTTATCTCGTCAAGAGAAAGAACCGGAATGTTTTCGGGCACAAAAAGACCGCCCTCAACTGAAATTCCCTGAGTAATAGCCTCAGCACTATTTACTTTGACATTGCTGTTTCTTGTACTGTTGTATAACATAATATCACCTTTCAAAATATAAAATTGCAGCCCGTCGTATCGAAGGCATTTTCAATATAATCAATCCGGAGAATCCTGCCGTTATCCGCAATGACCTGCACCATGTCAAATCTCGGCTGAAATTCGTTCGGATACCTTATACAATATTCAGCGGCAGCCCTTATTATAAGACTTTTTTTCCGCTTCGTAACCGCTTCAAAGCCAGTTACCGCACTGTCAGGTTTTCGCGTCTTAACCTCTACAAATGCAATATAAAAGCCATTTTCGGCGATTATATCAATTTCTCCGCCCTTGATGCGGAAATTCCGCTGAACTATCCTGTAGCCTTGTCCAGTCAGGTATTCGCAGACCTTTTCCTCACCAAGCTTTCCTGTTTCACTTATCTTCATTGAGCAGTTTTTTCAGGAATGAACGGCGGTGTATATCGGATATACCGTATTTTTCAAGCATTTCATAGTGAAGCTTCGTACCGTATCCCTTATGCTTTTCAAAAGCATACTGCGGATATTTTTCGGCAAGCTCCTTCATATATCTGTCTCTTGCGACCTTTGCAAGAACTGACGCTGCTGATATTGAAGCTGATGTAGCATCACCCTTTATCACAAAGCGTGACGGACATTCAAGCTCAGGCAGACGATTTCCGTCTATGAGCGCAAGATCCGGATTTATTCTCAGACCTTCAACAGCTCTTTTCATCGCAAGCATAGCCGCATTCAGAATGTTTATCCTGTCGATTTCCTCAACAGAAGCAGTTGCAATACAATATGCCTCTGCTCTTTCTATAATAGTATCATAAAGCTCCTCACGACGTTTTTCTGATATCTTCTTGCTGTCATTGAGATATTCTATCAGATCGCCGTCTCTGAGCACAACAGCCGCCGCATAGACATCGCCGGCAAGAGGCCCTCGTCCTGCTTCGTCCACACCGCATATCACGGGAAATTCATTCCTCACTGCGCTGTCATATTCAAAAAGCTCCTTGTGAATGATTATTCTCGCCATATCATTCTCTTTTCTGCGGCATTTCAAGAGTAATACGTCCGAGCTTTCCGCTTCTGAATTCGTCTATCACGGTAATTGCCGCACGCTCGGTATTTATCCCGCCGCCGGAAATCATCATTCCACGTTTTTTTCCTACGGCTTCAAGAAGCTCAAAACCAGTCATTTCCGGCTCAGGCTCGACCTTGTAGCGTTCCCTTATAGAATCGGGATATCCCTGTGCAAGGAAGTACAGAAGCTTCGCTGCAAGTGTCTCTATATCGAGGATATCATCGCTTATCGCTCCTGTGAACGCAAGGCGTATCGCAACTTCCTGATCCTCGAATTTCGGCCATAGAACTCCGGGCATATCAAGAAGCTCTGTACTTTTATCGAGCTTCACCCACTGTTTTGTTCTTGTAACGCCGGGACGATCCTCAGCTTTAGCGTGTTTCGCTCCGGAAAGTCTGTTTATAACGGTGGATTTGCCGACATTCGGGATTCCCACCACCATAAGACGCACCGCCGCTCCGGTCATTCCGTTCTTTTCCCGCTTCGCCATAAGCTCAGCAAGAACTTTATTCTTTACTGCCGGAAGGATATTTTTAAGTCCCTTTCCTGATTTGCAGTCCACAGCAACAGCCTCTGCGCCGTTGTTTTTAAAATAGTTTATCCAACTCTGGGTAGCCTTTTCATCCGCAAGGTCACACTTATTCAGTATCACCAGACGTGGCTTTCCTCTCGTGAGAGAGTCCATTTCCGGATTTCTGCTGCTCAGTGGAGCTCTTGCGTCAACTATCTCTGCAACGGCATCCACCAGCTTCAGGTTAGCAGCTATCAGTCTTCTCGTTTTCGCCATATGGCCGGGAAACCACTGTATCTGCTTCATATCTGTATTGTCCACATGAACCTCCTGTATTTTCAGGGGAATTCCCCTTGCTTTCCTTTTATCAGCCGTCTATCTTTCCGAATGGCGATACTGCGAATATAACCTTGCCGATTATATCATCTTCTGAAACAAATCCGAGTTCTTTGGCACGGCTGTCTATGGAAGCACGTCTGTTATCGCCCATAACGAATACATAGCCTTCCGGCACTGTTACGGGATATTTTCCTGTAAATGCTCCCTGATCGCTGTGCGTAAGTCCGCTGATATACGATTCATTAAGCTCTTTGCCGTCAACGAAAACCTTTCCGGCTGAGAAATCAAAATCAACTGTCTGTCCTTCTGCGGCTATAACACGCTTCATGAGATTCTGTCTTATTCCGGCAGAAAAAACAAGTCTGCCGTTTTCGTCAAGAGTTACTGCGTCAGAAGCATAAAACACAACGATATCGCCCTGTTTCGGGTTGTTACAGAAAGCAGTCATAATAACCTTGTCCCCAGTTTCGAGAGTAGCACTCATCGAATCCCCGCTGACTTCGACAATCCTCAGTAAATAGGTAAAAACCAGACTTACTGCAAGCAAAGTAGCAAACAGTAATTCGATAAATCCGAAAACTGCTTCAAGCGGTTTGGGGAGTTTTTTTCTTATTTTCATTTGATACTCACTTCACTCTTCCGATGATTTGCTCTTTCTTCACAAGACCAACTTCCGTGCTGCGGCCTATCTAACGAGTGATTTCGGTTATCACCAAGTACAAAGTAAAATCCTTCCGGAATTTCTATAGGATACTGTCCGGCAAAAGCGTCATCGTCCAGTACAGAAGTTTCACCAGTAATATACGGTTCGTCAATAGAATTACCGTCTACCCAGACTTTTCCGTCATGAATATCTACCGAATCTCCGCCTTTCGCTATCACTCGGTGAACCAACGTTTCATTTGCATACGCCCCCTTGGGATTGACAGGCACTTGTTCAGATTCATCATTGAGCAGATATGCTTTATCATTATTATATACAATAATGTCGCCGCATTCAATATCTGAAATATCATCAGTCATTCTTAACATCTTACCGCTTTCAATAGTAGGTTCCATTGCAACTCCTACTAAACGGATAAATCGTATTTTCTCTCGATTTTTCACCTGTTCAGGCTTTTTAAGCAGAAAAGCTAAAACAATTACAATGACAGCAATTATAAGTATGACCGACGCAATGATAATGATATCTCTCTTTTTCCTTTTAATTTGCTGATTCATCTTCTGTATCAAACAAGAATTTGAATTCGCTGAAAGGAGCATATCTTACAAGAGCCTTTCCATATACCTGTGACTTCTTGATAAGACCAACGTCAGGGTGACGGCTGTCAGAGGAATGTTCACGGTTATCGCCCATTACAAAGTAGTAGCCCTCTGGAATCGTAATCGGGTAACTGTCGCTGAATGCAGACAGCGAATTCGTCTTTGCTCCCGACATTATATAGGGCTCATCTATTTCCTTTCCGTCAACATAAACCTTTCCGTCACGGATGTCGATAGTCTGACCTCCGACAGCGATAATACGCTTGATAATACATTCCTTGAGCTGTTTTCCGTCGATATTAACTTCAACAGGCTCCCCGTTTGCATCAAGATCATACGCCATATCATTGTCAACAATAACTATATCGCCGTATTCAAGATTGAAATACACGGTTGTCATAAGGATTCTGTCGTAATCCTTGAGCGTAGGCATCATGGATTCGCCCTTAACGTTTACTGGGTGCAGAAGATATGTGAATATCATCATAATGGCAAATATCGTAGTGAATGTTGATTCTACGATATCCAGAATATCATTCACCAGCTTTTTGTTATTTTCAGAGTCAGACTGTTCTTCACCCGATTCATCTGCCTCCTCTGACACAGACTGTTCTGCCTCAGAAATCTCTGCTTCTTCTGTTTCCGGCTCATTTGCAGGAGCATCCTCGTTTTTTTCTATTTCAAGCTCTTTATTTTCGTCCATGATAATCCTCCTGTAATATAATAAAAAGCCCGTCCCTTGTGCATCGCATAAATCGGGGACAGGCATTCAGATTCAAGTCAGCACCGCAAAACCGAAGTCCGGCGGCGTGTCTCAGGAAAAATGTGAGTTACGAACCTGCATTTATAGAGAAGGCACAGCTTCCCTTATAAATACAGATTCCAAGCCGGAATACACCGGCAAAAACTCCGTCTGCATCCGATTAGCGGATCTGCTCCTTAACCTTAGCAGCCTTACCAACTCTGTCTCTGAGGTAATAAAGCTTAGCTCTGCGAACTTTACCACGTCTGATAACTTCAACCTTGTCTACAACAGGGCTGTGAAGGGGGAATACTCTTTCGATTCCGCAGCCGTGAGCAACACGTCTTACAGTGAATGTTTCGCTGATTCCGCCGTGCTTCTTAGCAATTACAGTACCCTCAAATACCTGGATACGGCTCTTATCGCCTTCCTTGATCTGAACGTGAACCTTTACAGTGTCACCGATGTTGAACTGGGGTACGTTTTCCTTCATGCTTGATTCGCTGATTAACTTGAGTGCATCCATTTTAATTTCCTCCTAAAATTTCCGGACATTCTTACCCGTTCCGCAAAAGCCGTTCAGCGTGTGGCAGTGCGGAAAAATAAAAATAAATGTGCGTCATAGAGCGCTGTTACGGAATATCCCGTAAATCAAGGCAGCGGACTGTCCGATTTAATGTCTTTCGGCATTAACCCTCGCCTGTACATAAAAATACACGCGGAATTTCAAATGCTTTTATATCATAACACACTTTGGAAGAAAATGCAATAGCTTTTTAAAAAAAATATTTTTAATTATTTCACTTCTTTTTCAGGACAGCCCACGCAGCAAAATGAAGTATATCAAAACATTCAGGAGCTTCATTATTCAGCATTTCCATGTGTTCCTGCTCCCATGCAGCTGTATCTTCATCAGACAGAGATGCACCTATGACTCGACAGGCTTTCATTCTTCCGTTCCAGCTTTCACGGGTAAACGGTACGTCAAGGTCGTATTCCTCAGTATATTCAATATCGAAATATTCATTTGCTATTTCGGTAATGTATACAGGATTGCGAACATATCCTGCACCGGTCCATCCGGAATTGTATTTCAGGACAAGCGTTTCACTTTTACCGGCTATGACATCCTCGTAAGGCAGCCACGCCATGAAAAGTATCACAAGTCTGCCGCCTTTTTTCAGAAGCCTTGCAAGTCTTGGAATAACAACGTCATAATCAAAATAGAAGAAACACTGACAAGCTGTTATCACGTCAAAGCTTTCATCAGGAAAATCAAGTTCTTCTGCCGATGATACCACAAAATCTATATCCATGCCATCTTTTTCAGCAAGAATTCTTGCCTGTGATATCTGATTTTCCGAAATATCAGCTCCTGTCCACTTTGCCCCGTAGTGATACATATTTCTCGGAACTACGCCAGTTCCTGTGCCGATATCAAGCACACGCTGTCCCTCAACGCACAAGCCTCTCTCAGCCACCTTGCTGAAAAATATGGGCGGATAAATATCACGGTATTTAGCATAATCCGAAGATGTTCTTCCCCAGTCAAATGCTTTTCCGCCGTCTATATCATTTCTGAAAATATCCATGAATTTCCCCTTTATTCGAAAGCTTTATTATCTGCACGAAGAATTCCGGTTCTGCATATTTTTTTCACTGAGAACGGCTGTGAACCAGCATTTTTCAATGAATCAAGGAAAAGCGACGGATTGTAGTTCGTCTGTGTTCCGGCTGGCAGTCTCATGACGATTTCCAGTGCAGAATCATTTACCGTGCACTTCACAATTTCGGTGTCCGGCTTTATATTTACTGTTTTGAAACCTCTCTTGGTCTTCTTTTCAATAAGTATCTCATCCGAAGCCATAAGTGCCTTTACATCAGCAAGAAGCTTTTCCGGATCAGCTGTCTCCAGAGATACTGCGTATTCCGCCTTTGCAATTTCCGTGATTTTTTTTCGCTGAGGCTTGACTGAAATAATCTTCATTCCCTCCGGCATGACTTCATTGAGCCTGTCACGGATTTCCTCCATTGACATTTCATCATCAGTAATGTTGAAATCAAGAATCTCGCAGCTGCTCTCGAATCCGAGAGAAAGCGCAAGGGCAAACGCATAGTAAGGATGAGGATTATACCCCTCAGTATACCATATCGGAAGTCCTGAACGGCGGAATATCCTAAGCATACATCTGTTGAGGTCAAGGTGCGAAATGTATTTTGCACGGTCTTTTTTCTCGAAAACGGCTCTGACTCTATTCAAAACATTTCCCTCCTGTTCTTGCTGTTACACCGCAGCCGGAACATTTCTGACGGCAGTTCGGTGTTGTTACTGCCTGATGAGCAGTCTTGTTCTCACGGATGAAAAATTCCTTTGAAATGTAGTAATCAAGGTGATCCCACGGCAGTATTTCATCGTAATCAAAGCGTCTGTTTGCATAGAAGGACGGATCAATGCCGCATTCTTCAAATGCCTCCAGCCACTTGTCGTATTTAAAATATTCATCCCAGCTGTCGAACTTGCAGCCATTCTTCCATGCGGCATAAACGGCTTTACAGAGCCTTCTGTCGCCCTTTGCAAGGATAGCTTCAAGCATACTTACATCTGGATTGTGATAGCTTACTCTTATTTTCTTTGTTTTTATGGAATCCATAAGCAGCTTCTGCTTGTGCTCAATCATTTCACGGGTATCCTGCGGCTCGAACTGGAACGGTGTAAACGGCTTCGGAACAAAAGTCGCCACGCTGATAGAAATCTGCACGCTCTTGCCCTTAGGACGATTCTCGATGCTGTAGAAAAGATCAACGATTCTCTGAGCAAGATCTGCAATTCCGACGATATCCTCATCAGTTTCAGTGGGAAGTCCCATCATAAAATAAAGCTTTACCGCAGAATATCCGCCCTCAAAGGCAATGCGGCAGGTGTTCATAATTTCTTCCTCGCTGACATTCTTGTTGATAACGTCACGAAGACGCTGTGTACCGCCCTCAGCTGCAAACGTCAGACCGCTTTTGCGAACTTTCCTGATTTTTTCAAGAAGCTCCTCAGAAAAATTATCTGCACGGAGCGACGGCAATGAGAGATTTATCCTCTCCTCAGCCGTGTAGTCTATGAGCTTTGTGAGCATTTCATCTATCTGCGAATGATCACTTGTACTGAGCGAAACAAGTGAAACTTCGTCATAACCGGTATTTCCGCAAAGAGCCTTTGTTTCTCCGCATATAGTATCCGGAGTTTTCTCACGGAATGGACGATAAATGAATCCAGCCTGGCAGAAACGACAGCCACGGATACATCCTCTCAGCACCTCTACAGAAGCACGGTCATGAACAATCTCAGTGAAAGGAACGACAAAATTATCGGGATAATACACCTTATCGAAATCCTTGATGATCCTCTTGCGGACAACCGCCGGAGCTCCGTCCTTTGTTTCTACTCCGGAAATAGTTCCGTCCTCATTATAATTGAAGCTGTACAGCGACGGAACGTAAACACCCTCAATCTGAGCTGCCCTGATAAGGAATTCTTTTCTCGTTGCGCCGCTTTTTTTCATTTCATTGTAGAGATCCATAAGCTCAAGATTTACTTCCTCGCCCTCGCCGAGAATGAAAAGATCAAAGAAATCAGCAAGCGGCTCCGGATTGCACACACAAGGACCTCCGGCAACAACTATCTGACCGAGTTCCTCACTTCTTTCCGACGCAAATACCGGAATTCCGGCAAGATCAAGCATATTAAGTACATTCGTATAAGAAAGCTCGTACTGCATGGTAAATCCTATAAAATCAAAATCCTTTATCGGATCGAGACTTTCAAGTGCGTAAAGCGGAATATCATTTTCACGCATTACAGCCTCAAAATCCTCTGATGGAGCAAAACAGCGCTCGCACCAGTAATTCTCACGTTCATTTATAAGGGAATAAAGTATCTTCATTCCGAGATGTGACATTCCAATATCGTAGGAATCAGGGAAGCAAAAGGCAAAACGCACATCTATCTTTGAAATATCCTTGATTATGCTTCCTGTTTCGCCGCCGATATAACGTGACGGCTTCTGCACTTCAAGCAGATGTTTTTCTATTTTTTCTTTTAACATAATTTCTCCTAATTTTTCATTTTATACTTTCGCCGCTGAAGCTGATCGGCATGAAATCAGCCAGTCTGAACCATCCGTCAGACAGTATTATGACAAAATCATCGCCGCAGAATTCTCTGAGTACCTGTAAGCAGGCACCGCACGGAACGCATCTTTTTGAAAAGTCGCCGCTGCTGCTTCCGGCTACGGATATTGCTCTGAAATCCCTCACGCCCTCGGAAACAGCCTTGAATACTGCTGTACGCTCTGCGCAGTTTGTGAGGGAAAACGATGCGTTTTCGATGTTGCAGCCGGTAAATATTCTGCCGTCAGCGGCAAGGAGTGCCGCTCCCACTCTGAATCCGGAATATGGACTATAAGAATTATCTGCTGCCTTTACAGCCATTGAAAAAAGTTCTCCGTTCGTCATAGGATCACCCGTTTTTACCTAATTTACGTTTTTTTCCGTCCGGAGTCATAATATATGTATTTCTGAGCTGAGCCGCAAGATTTCCTGTAACGGACATTCTGTACTCATCACGCAGAAGCTTCTGCTCCTCTTTTTCAGCGTCAGTAAGTCCTTCATTCTTCGATTTTCGGGCAAGCTCGTTTATACGGTCTATTTTTTCCTGATTCATGAAATCACCTCTTATTGCGATTACTAACCTGTTTCTATAAAAAAACAGAAATTATACACAGACATTATATCATATTTTGATTATTTTTTCAAGTATTGCCACTGGATTTTTACAGGATTTTGTGTTATAATTTATCTTCGGAGGGATGACCATGTCAAAAACAGCACTGATAACAGGCGGTACAGGCGGAATCGGCGAAGCTATATGCCGTCGTCTTTCCGCTGAGGGATATACTATTATTATTAATTATTCACATTCGCATGAAAAAGCTCAGACGCTCGCAGAGGAACTTCACGGAACTGCACTCTGCTTTGATGTTGCAGATTCAGAAAAAACTGCTGAAGCCATAAGAAATTCCGGCATAATTGATCTTCTTGTGAACAATGCCGGAATATCGGAAATAGAACTCTTTACACATATCACGCCGGAAAAGGCAAAAAGAATCATGGAAGTCAATCTATGGGGCACCATGAACTGCTCCCGTGCAGTTCTGCCGTCCATGATAAGCCGAAAATCTGGATGTATCATCAATATTTCCTCGATGTGGGGGCAGTGCGGAGCTTCATGTGAGGTCGATTACTCTGCATCAAAGGCGGGGATAATCGGTTTTACAAAGGCTCTTGCAAAGGAAGCTGCTCCATCCGGTATAAGAGTAAACTGCATTGCTCCCGGATTTATAATGACCGAAATGAACAGCCGTTTCTCGCCGGAGGATCTCGAACTTATCAGAGAGGAAATTCCTCTCGGCATCTTCGGAAAGCCCCGTCATATAGCCGATACAGCTGCATTTTTAGCCTCAGATCAGGCTGAATATATTACAGGACAAGTCATTGCAGTCAACGGCGGAATGGTAATATAATGTAAAATTTATGTTAAATCTGCACAAAACTTCATAGGTTTAATAACACACTATTACCAATACGCCAAAAATGATTACAGAATTGTGATATTTTTTTTGAAGGCTTGAACTTTATTTTGTTTTGTGATATATTATAAATACTAACCGAACTTTTTGGAGATTATACCAAATATCTCCTTTTTCTCAAAAAAAGTATATTGACCAACATTTAAATACAAAAAATTTTTTATTAAGAAAAGGATGATCACAAATGGCAGATAAGTCAATTGAAAAGCTCCATTCAGCAGGAGCAAAAGGCAAAATGCTTGATGTTGCCGAAAAAACACCAGAAAAATCCGAGCCGTCTGCTGAAAAGAAAGAACGTTTCCAGAAATTCAAAGCGTTTAACGCAAAGCGCGCCGAAAGAACAGATAAATTCAAGGTGTTTAATACCGTACTGCTCATAGTTTTCCCGTTATTTATTCTCTCGATAGCAGAAATAATTCAGGCAAAAAGCGTGACTCATTATCTTGATATGTGGATGAATCATCCGGCACCCATGTTCTTCGGGCTTGCAATTACATATCTCATTTTCTCGTTTTTCCTCGCAATTTTCAGATCAGGCTGGATTTCCGTTCTGATAGAATCCATTATATTCCTCGCTATGAGCACCACAGAACGCTTTAAATTCAATACCAACGGAAATCACCTTATAATTTCCGATATGAAGCTTTTCCGAAGCGTAAAAAGTCTCAGCTCATTTGCATACATAAAGATCACATGGGATCTCATTCTCTGCTATGTAATAGCTATAGCCTTTATTCTTCTTATTTACTACTTTAACCCCAAGGTTAAATGGAAGCCTATTCCAAGAACTTTAGTTGGATCTGTTTTCGTACTCTGCACATTTGGATTCGTTATGTGCCGTCCTTTCTACAAAACTGTTTACTCTGCATTCAGAATCGACGATACATACACTATTAGACAAAGCAAGATCAATGATAAATTCGACAAAAACGGCTTTGTAGGATTCCTCCTCCAGACGCTCTCTGAGGACTATGAGCACAGAATCAAGGAACCCGAAAATTACAGCAAAGAACATATCGAGGATATTCAGGAAAATGCACCGGTTGTTGCAGTCGGAGATTTCAACAACGGCAAAAAACCTAATGTCATCTTCATTATGAGCGAATCTATGGCAGATTTTCGTGTTTTTGATGAACTGAAAAACGATATCAGCAGTGATGTTTACAAGAAATTTGATGACGCTTGTGAAGCTGGTGAAAGCAGAAGAATTATCACTCCCACATTCGCAAGCTGGACAGTCCGTGCAGAATTTGAGCTGCTCTTTGGTCTGCCTGTAAAGGGTATCAACGATCCAAATATGCCGCAGAGAGAATACAACAAGGATCACGAACTTCCCGCCATGGCTCAGTACTACAAGAGCTGGGGATACAATACAGCTTATATCCACCCGTTCCAGGCAAGCTTCTACGGCAGAAAGAATACATATCCCCTCTTTGGCTTCGATAATCTTTATTTCCACGATGATGTGACAGGTGAATCCGACCTCACTGTCGATGTAGGTCATTACGGCACATACGTTGAGGATTCAACTCTCTACAATCAGATTCTTGAACTTCTGAACGAATCTGATGATCCTATGTACATCCACACAACTACTATGCAGAATCATCAGCCGTACAATCTTGGCGAAGATCCTGACGATGAATTCGGCAACTATCTCCAGTGGATTCAGCACTCAAATGACGCTCTTGAAATATTCCTCGAACAGATCAAGAATATCAAGGAACCTACACTCATTTTCTTTGTAGGAGATCACTTCCCGTCGCTTAGAAACGAAACAAGCGTTTACAACAGACTTGATCTCACTGAGGAAAGAGAAAGTCTCCTTTACGAACAGACCTGCTTCTTCTGGAGCAACTACGACGCTGATCTTTCTAAGGTTCCGGATGGAAAGTTCTCTTTCTTCTATGTTCCTTATGTAATTCTTGATATAATCGACGCCCCGCATGACGCATTCATCGAAAAAATGATGAACTACATGAAGGAAATCCCGATTTACTCTACCGCATTTGATCCCTCGATCGAAAATGTGCCAGAGCTTGACGATCTTACTTATGACCGTGTAATAGGCGATCTTTATTCTGATTCACCTGTTACAGACAAGGACTGATTTTATGAAAAATATTGAAACTGGTATCACAGGCTGCGCAGAGCTTACTGTATCGCAGAATGAGCTTGCTGTCAATGTCGGCAGCGGCAGTCTGGAGGTTTTCGCAACACCCGTTATGACAATGTTAATGGAAAAGGCAGCCTGCTGCTGTCTTTCCGATTTTCTTGAAGACGACGAAACTACTGTCGGAACTTTGCTCAATATCGCTCACACGGCTGCAACTCCTGAGGGAATGAATGTCCGTGCTGAAGCTGTTCTCCGTGAGGTGAACGGCAGAGAATTTACTTTTGATGTCCGTGCATACGACGAAAAAGGAACTATCGGCGAGGGCACTCACAAGAGATTTCTTGTTTTCGGAAAAAAGTTCACTGAAAAGGCTAAGTCAAAACTTGATTGACGATTTGCAGAAAATGTTATAATAAAACAATTATAAGGGGACGTCTTCACTTACAGAGCGTCCCCTTAGTTTATAGTTCTGAACTTTTCCAACATACTAAAGCATTAAAAAACTTCTTTTTATTTTTTCAAAAATTATGTCACATTTTCTTTTCTCGTTTGACTGTTATATATGAATCGATTCAAATGAAAGGTATGACTGATATGACAGATGCAGAATGGTTTGATCTTATAAGAAAATCTCCGCAGAAAGCACACTATATACTGATTGATCAGTACAGCAATTTCGTGTATGCAATTGTTCTCAGCAAGCTTAAGGGTACTGGGAGCAGAGAAGATATCGACGATTGCGTAAGTGATGTTTTTGTTGAGATATTCAGCAACACAGATAAATATGAGGGCAAGGGTACGATAAAAAGCTACATCAGCATAATCGCCAAGAGAAAAGCTATCAATACATATAAAAAAATTATGTATAGCAGACAGAATACAGGCTATATAGAGGATGAAGATTCTGAAATACCTGAAAATTCTGCTTCTCCTGACATGCTTGCAGAACAGAAGCTTTTTAACGAAAAACTCTGGGAAATCGTCAGATCTCTCGGAGAACCCGATACTTCAATCATAATCTACCAGTATTTTTACAGAATGAAACTGAAAAAAATCGCTGAAAAACTTTCTCTTTCAGCTGCCGCTGTACGTCAGAGAAGCAGCAGAGCAAAAGAGCGTATCCGCAAAAAGCTTGAAAATGAAAAATATCTGTAAGGAGAGTTCGCACAATGAATGATAATAAATATGATTTTCTGAACAGACTGACTGAACTGGATGATTATGAAATAGAAAAAATATCTGAAGATTTTCCATTTGCTGATAAATCTGCTAAAAAGCGTATCGCAAAACTTTGTGAGGAGAAATTGGATATGAAAAATAATAAAAATGAATTCATTACAGACAGAAAAGCAGATAAAATTACAAAAACACCCTGGTATCGCTCGTATGCTTTCGGTATTGCAGCATCATTAATTCTTGTCGCAGGATTCGGATTCCTTGCTATAAAAGGTCTCAGCCGTCAGGGTACGAAAGATAATCAGCCGGAAAATAATGATTTCTATACGGGAATCGTTACAGAAACAACATCTGTAACAGATACCATTACAACCACAGCTTCAACGACAGATGAAATTACATCTCAGACGACAACAAGTACAAAAACTGAAATATCAGCAACAGATACTGCTGAGACTACTGTTTCCAGCACTGCCGAATCCACTACTACTACACCTGCTAAAAAAGCTGCTGTCCACTACAGTATCACTTTACCGTCTGATGCTAACGGCAAGTTTACTATTACATTCAACGCATATAGAAACGGCAATTTTACAGCGTTTAAATCAAAAGAAATCACCTTCCCCTATGACCAGAACTTTAATGAAACTATTACAGGCGAAGGTACCGAAAAAGTATATGTAATGCTTGAAAATGCCATCACTTGGGATAGCGGAATTACTATAGGAAACTATGTATTCGACTACGATAACGGCAATATAATCACAGAATACGAGGATGTCCGGAAAGCTTTTGAGGATGCCGGAGCATTCAGGGAATACGCTCAGTCTGATTTCAAGCGCCAAAGCGTCAACGAGTTTATGTCTATGCTTAACGGAATCAGAGGAATACAGGATGATAAGACATGGCTTATAATTGCAGAACAGTCTGTATCTCTCCTTAACTGGTCTATGGGAACTACTCTTACAAATGACGAAATAGTCAGCGCATGGGGAATTTATACTGATAACTGGACAGAAGCTGACTTCGATTCATTCCGCCGCCTGTATCAGCTTGTTTACGATGAAGCTTTCAATATCGTAACAAACGGCGACGGCGAACTCCTTGCACAGCTTGGCTATTCCGACTCTGATTTCAGTTTTGTAGAACTTCCGCTTGGACCTATGGAAACTATCAAAGCTCTTACATGATATTGCAGGTAAAAACACAAATGTCACGGCATATGCTGTGGCATTTGTGTTTTTTCAAACTCTTTATCACATACACACATGATTTTTTTATTTTTTTCTATCGATTATCATATAATTATCACAAAAAAGCTTATAATAAAAAGTACAGAGTTAAACAAATCTTAACCGAAAGGAAGATTCTTATGATAAATAATTACAATTTCGATGACAATCAGAACACCTTCACAAACGAAACAGATAATATTTCTGATACTGGCAGTGCAGGAACTCAGAGCTATGAGAATTATTACGGTGAATCTGCACCATACTCTCCTGATAACAATTCCTACGCTTTTACTTCTGAAAATACTCCCAAACTCAAAAAGAAGCGCAAGCATTTCTTTCTCAAATCTGCTATATTCGTTCTCTGCCTTGCCGTTGTGGGTGTAGGTTCGATTCAGGGCTACAAAATATACATGGACAACAAGGACAAAACTGAAATATCTGAATTTGATCCGGAGAAAAAAAGATCCAACAATGACGACGACTCTCTTGAGGCTGAAAATCTCAACGCCTCAAAGAACGTTTCTTCTGCGGAGGATCTACCCAGTCTTATCCAGCTTGCTGCCCGTGAAGATGCAAAGCCGATTCCGGAAATCGTTGACGAAATTATGCCCTCAGTTGTAGGAGTTGCTTCAACATTTGAATTCACTCAGGAATCACTATACGGAGGATTCTTTGGCTGGGGTTCTGAGCCTCAGCAAGGAGAATTTCCCACAGCCGGCACTGGTTTTGTAATCTCAGAAGACGGATACATCGTTACAAATGCTCACTGCGTTTACGATACAAGTGAATATCAGGCTGGTGAAGCCGTTGAAGTTTCGGTGCTTTTCAGCGATGAAAGCGAAGTTGAGGCAAATATCATCGCATACGACATTGAAACTGATATCGCAGTTCTTAAAGTAAACAAAACAGGTCTTAAACCCGCTGTTATCGGTGACAGCAATGATCTTATGGTAGGCGAGCTTGTTATCGCTGTCGGAAATCCTCTTGGATTCGACCTTTTCGGCTCAGTTACAAGCGGTATCATTTCTGCCCTTAACAGAGAAATTTCCGTAAATGAGAGAAGTATGTCACTTATCCAGACAGACGCCGCTATCAACAGCGGTAACTCCGGAGGGCCTCTCCTCAACAGCTGCGGTCAGGTAATCGGTATCAATTCCTCCAAGATGTCCTCCAGCTATGGTATGCCCAGTGTTGAAGGTCTTGGATTCGCAATCCCGATCTCAGACGCTAAGGTAATCATTGACGACCTTATCAACTACCAGTATGTTACAGGCAGACCTCAGATCGGTATAGCAACAAACGATATCACTGAAACTTACTCACGCTATCTCAATCTTCCTATGGGAGTATACGTTCTTTCCGTTATGCCGGACAGCGCCGCTGAAAAGGCTGGTATTCTCCAGGGCGATGTTATTATCGACGTTGACGGCAAGGCAATTACAACCGCTGCTGAACTTAACGAAATAATCAGCGAACATAAGGCTGGCGATGAAATAACCCTTACGATCAGCCGCTACGGCGAGGATATCAAAATCAAACTTGCTCTCCAGGAGAAAAAATCCTGACGACTGAACTTCTCGGTTCACTGACTAAAAAAAATTTCTACACATCTTCTCCTTTCTTGACCGGCATCCAAATGGATGCCGGTTTTCTTGCAAAAAAAGTCCGGTGCAACACCGGACTTTTAATTATAAATGAATCGGGATCTCTTTTTCAAGCTCAATAGAATAGAGGTATGCGGCTTTAACTTTTTTCTTCATTGTCAGCTCAACAGCCGCTTTATATAATTGCAGCTGAACGCTATAGCGTTTCGCAAGCGCATCAGCAGAAACACCTCTGTCCGATTTATAATCAACGATAACAAGTCCCTCTTCCTCCTCGAACATCATATCAACGATACCTTTTATCATTCCATCTGACTTTTTGAGTACCTCCATGAGTGAATTATCAATATCAAGGTGTGCAACAGCAACCATGAATTTTTTCTCTCTCCAAACTTGCTTTGCTGATTTCATACGACGATATAGATTACTTTCAAAAAAAGCTCTTATCTTCCTCGTATCAACCGCATCTGCTTGTATTCTGGTGAGATATCCCATTTCTACCATTCGTTCAAGCTCAGCTTCAGAATTTTCAATAGCACTGTTGAAATCGCAGTACTGGAAATATGTATGTATTGCTGTTCCTCGTTCAGTTCCGGAAAGACTGCTATCTCCGGAAATAAATTTCGGACGTTTCAGGCGGAAATCAAATTCCTCATCTTCATCCTTGAATTTCCTTGTTATCTGCGTAACACTCAGCTTCGCCGGCATATCAGACAGTGATCTGTCATACACGGTGCTTATCATTTCCATGATTTCATGGCATATCTCCGGATCAGGAGACGTTTTTTCCTTTACCTCTGTCTCCTGTATCTGAACTGCCTGTCCTACAGATTTTGGAATAACCACATCAAAAAGCTTTTCATTGAACTTAATAAAGTGCTCCGGAATTTCAAGGCATTTTTCTCTTAAAGCCGCCGCAAAATCCTCATGCATCATAAGCAATGTCCACAACCAGTCGGCAAACGTCTCTGCAGTACTGACTTCCTCGGATATATCACCGTTTCTGAGCAGTATACGGTCAATCGAAGTCCGCACACGCTTAAGAGCTTTCTCTCCCGCCTTAAGATTGATAAAAAGCTTCTGCTTGGCTCGTGTCATTCCTACATAAAGAAGCCGCATTTCCTCGCTCCGGACGCTTGATTTTTCCTCATCGTGAAGCATTATCTGCTGAAACGTCTTATAACGCCGTATGAGCTTCGGATCGTAAAGATTATACCCGATCCTGCCGTCCGGTGAAAACATTGCATTCTGTGAATCACAGCGGAATTTATTCGATGTTTCCGCAATAAATACAAACGGATATTCAAGTCCCTTTGAGCCATGCAGCGTCTGTATCACAACATAATCACCGGATTCAACTGCTGTTTTTCCCTGCTTATAATCACCAGTTTCAAGCACTCTGTCAATATGGCGGAGAAATCCGCTGAGGCCTCCGGTTCCCTCGTATGCAGAGGATCCTTCATAATTCTGAGCATACTGGATAAGCAGACGCAGATTTGCACGTTTCTTTTCTCCGTCCTGACTAATCTGCATTACTGAAATGAAATCAGTTGTATCGTATATCAGGCTGATAAGTTCACCGATAGTCATAGTTACGGCACTAAGTCGGAACGAATCGACAAATCCTAGAAAATCACGGCACTTTGCAATAAAAGCCGCATCGGTGCAATCCGAATACATATCGTCTGCTATGCCAATAATGATCGGATATATCCGCTTTTCCGTATCAAGCGACTTGATATACGCAAGCTCCTGAATGGTAAACATGAACATCGGCGATGTCAGAACCGCAGCTACCGGAATATCACACAAAGGATTGTCTATGACTCGCAGCAGATCAATGAGAACGGCTATTTCCCGTGATTTCAGGTATCCCTTCTCCTCGCCCGTCTTTGCTGGTATTCCACGATCATTCAGGGCTTTAGCATAAATATTTATATATTTATTTGCGCGCACAAGTATACCGAAATCAGACGGGCGGCACGGACGTGTTCCCTCGCTTGTGACGACGGAACAACCTTCATTTATCATGGAGGCTATCCTGTCTGCTGTATACTCCGCCTCATAATTTATATCACGGTCTGCCTGCTCACTGTCATCCTCGTCCTCAGAGGCATCATCACTGATCAATGCAATCTCCGTAAAGCAGGATTCTCCGGCTTTTTCATATACCTGTGCTCCGAAATAAAGCATCTCATCCTCATTATACTGAATCCCACCGCATTTCTCAGACATTATCTGACCGAAAACAAAGTTTACAAAGTCGATAACTCCGTGGGAACTACGGAAATTTTTATTCAGAACTATCGACTGATTCTTGCAGCTGCTTTCAGGATCATATTTCTCAGAAGCACTGAGAGTATCAATGAAATTCTTTGGATTTGCCAGTCTGAAGCCGTATATCGCCTGCTTTACATCGCCTACAAGAAAAACATTGTCGCCGTACATTGGCTCTCCATCCGGAGTATGTCTGAAATTCTTTGATATCAGTCTGAATATAAGATCCTGTTTATTATTTGAATCCTGATACTCGTCAATCATGATTATATCATAAAATTCCGCTGTTCTGCGCGCTGTCTCAGACGGAATTATTCTGCCCTGTCCGTCAGTTTCTGCAAGTATATCCAAAGCAAGCTTTTCAGCGTCTTCGAAGCTGACAGAATTTTTCAGGCACTTTTTCTCCCATATGATCTCATGATATTTCCTCAGCATTTCAATCAGAACAAATGTAACTTCTGCGGATTCACGAAAATCACTTTCGGCTGTTGCTGCACCGTGTATTATTTCAGGAACCATTGATTTCATCAGATCACGCTTTTTCTTGTAAATATCCCTGAGATTTTTATTATGCGGAGTTTTCTTCTCTGTGACCGTCTGAACAGAATCAAATTTGCTGAGTCTTACGGCTTCCGCCTCATCCGGAAAACGTCCAGACCGTATAATCTCAGCAAGCTCACTGATCTGATCATATTCCTGCTCCGCTTGTCTGAACGAAGCTTTCGCCTGAGGATAATTTTCTATATCCGAAAAGATCTGACTTATCATCTCAAGACATTCATCTGCAAGACGGAGAGCTTTTTCCGCTTTATTCCGTATCATCTTCATCAGCTCGCTGTAATATACAGAGCTTTTGAAATCTTTGCGGTATTCCTTTTCAGCATCCACAAACCACTTATCCCGGAGTGCAACAGAGGCAAGAAATTCATCCGCAAGAGAAATTACCTCAACCAGAACACGTTCATTTTTGATACAGAAACGATCATACAGAAAAGAGATTTTTCCATATTCATTTTCAATATACCAATTCAGAAGCTCATCCATTGCCTGTGCCTTGAGAGCTTTATTTTCAGTTTCATCCATGATGCTGAAACCCGATGTTATCCCCTGATCGGTAATGTTATCCCTGAGAAGCTCAAAGCAAAAAGAGTTTATAGTCGATATCCTTGCGCTTTGCAGAAGCGTCTGCTGTTTCAGAAGATGTCTGCTGCCGGGATTCTGATTTATCAGCTCACGCAAACGCTTATCAAGGCGCTTTTTCATTTCTGCTGCGGCGTCATTTGTGAATGTAACCACAATCATTCTGTCCGCTCTTACGCCAGAAGCAGGATCAGCAATAAGTCTGACAAGACGCTCAGTCAGTACCGATGTTTTTCCGCTTCCTGCCGCCGCTGATACGATTATTGATGAATTCCGTGCATTTATAGCATTTTCCTGCTGCGTTGTCCAAGCCATTTTATTTCACCGTCACTTTGTTCTTTCGATTAATTCTGCCTCCGTGAGAATTTCAATACCAAGCTCCTGAGCCTTTACAAGCTTGCTTCCGGCTTCATCACCAGCAACTACAAAGCTTGTTTTCTTTGATACAGAGCCGCTCACCTTGCCGCCGAAGCTTTCAATAAGCTTCTTTGCTTCATCACGCTTCATGGTCGGAAGTGTTCCCGTAAGCACAAAAGTCAGTCCGCTAAAACGATCATCACCCGTTGATTTCTTGCTGTAGGTCATATTTACGCCGTAATCTCTGAGACGGCTGATAAGCTCGATCGTATGCGGCTCACGAAGCGCATTGTATACGCTTTCAGCCATAACATCTCCGAAGCCTTCAATCGCAGATATTTCTTCCTTTTCCGCATTGAGAATCGCTTCAACTCCGCCGAATCTCTCACACAGGAGCGTTGCTGCCTTCTGTCCGATATTGCGTATTCCCAGAGCAAAAACAAGTCTGTCTGCTTCATTTTTCTTTGACGCTTCTATCGCATTTATGAGATTTTCAGCCGATTTTTCACCAAAGCGTTCAAGCTCCGTGAGCTGTTCCTTTTTGAGAATATAGAGGTCTGCCGGAGATTTTACCAATCCGCTTTCTACAAGAAGCTTCATATTCGCCTCTCCCAGTCCGTCGATATTCATGGCATTTCTTGACGCAAAATGTATCATATTCTTAAGAAGCTGTGCCGGACATGATACATTCGGACAGCGAAGAACGCTCTCTCCGTCGTCACGAACTGACGGTGTTCCGCAGACGGGGCATACCGACGGCAGACTGAATTTCGCTGAATTTTCTTCATGCGAAACACTGCGCAGTACCTCCGGAATTATCTCGCCTGCCTTGCGGACTACAATTATATCTCCGATGCGTATATCCTTTTCGTCGATGAAATCCTGATTGTGCAGCACAGCTCTTGAAACATTCGTGCCGGCAAGCAGAATCGGTTCAAAAACCGCAACAGGTGTAATTGCTCCGGTACGTCCCACATTAACTTCAATATCAAGCAGTTTTGTTTCCTTTTCCTCCGGAGGATACTTGTACGCAACCGCCCATTTCGGAGTCTTGGAGGTTGCTCCCATTACATCACGCTGAGAAAGTCTGTTCACCTTGATTACCACGCCGTCAATGTCAAATCCGAACTCGGCACGCTCATCGCCGATACGGTCTATTTCTGCCCTTATTTCAGCCGCTTCAGTACAAATTCTGTATGAAGGCAGGGTTCTGAATCCCATTGCTTTCAGATCGTCGAGAGACTGTGTATGTGTTTCGTATTCACGTCCTGTGATCTGCTGAACGTTGAAGATGAATATATCAAGACGGCGTTTTGCTGTTATCTTTGAATCCTTCTGGCGCAGGGATCCTGCCGCCGCATTTCTTGGATTCTTGAAAGGAGCTTCGCCTTTGAGTTCCTGCTGTTCTACAAGCGAGAAAAAGCTGTCACGGGGCATATATACCTCTCCCCTGACCTCTAAGAATTCTGGTGCATTCTCTATTTTCAGCAGAATAGAGCGTATTGTACGCAGATTAGCTGTTACATCCTCGCCCACAAAACCGTCACCACGGGTAGAGCCTCTTGTGAAGATTCCGTTTTCATATTCGAGTGATACGGAAAGTCCGTCAATTTTCGGCTCGACTGAAAATTCCACGCTGCCGAGTTCATCGCGGCATTTCTGCACAAAGTTTTCGACCTGTTCAAAGGAAAAAACATCCTGAAGGCTTGCCATCTGAACTGCATGGGTTACCTTTTCAAACTTGTTCAGTGCCATTCCGCCGACACGCTGAGTCGGAGATGTCGGCAGTATCAGTTCAGGAAACTGCTCCTCCAGAGATTTAAGCTCCTGCATAAGCATATCAAATTCATAGTCCGATATTTCCGGATCATCCAGCACATAGTACTGATAGCTGTATTTGTCAAGAAGTGCGGAAAGCTCCTCTATTCTTTTCTGAGCGTCTGAAATATTCATAAATTCCATATCTCCTTATATATACTATTAAGGCTGTCCGGAAACTACACCAGACAGCCTGTTTCTATTACTTTGTGATTCTTCTTGCTTCCATATAGAAACGCTTATCCTCAGCGTGTCCCATTGAGAAAGTCTTTCTCGGGAGCGCTCCGTCCTTGATTACTGTCGGGAAGAGCTGTGCTTTGTCCATATCAGGCAGAATAAAGCCGGCTCCGCTGTGTTTTTCAGCAAGCTGCTTTACTGTGTCTGCTCCGTGGATATAGTCGATCTTTCCGCCCTTTTCATTGAGGTAGCTGTCAAGGAAATTCTGGAGAGAGCCTACAGAAAGGTTAGATGTCTTATTGTGGATCCACATCTTCTTCTCAGTTCCTCCGCAGCAGCAGATCACATACTGATCTGATTCCTTATCCTCAGAAAGTCCGAGTGCTTCTGTCAGTGATGCCATAAGATCATCGCAGTCAACATCGTATACAAGACGGTGAATAGCCTCGAACTTGAGTGCATCGCTATGGAGGTTTACGATTTCAGCAAGTGCAAACCTTGCGGGATGGTTGGAAAGATCCTTATCAGGATTTGCTTTTTTAAGCTGCTCATAGAATTCCTTTGCAGTTGCAAGTGAGTGATTTCCGTCGCCCATAGCATAGAGCAGAACAGGTGTATCAGCCATATTGTACTTTTCAGCAAAAACAGCCGGATCAGAAAGTGCAGTCAGTGCATTGTCAATACGCTCCTGCTCTGCGCTGTCAGCAAGATATCCCTTTATGCTGCCGCCGCCCTGCATAAGCTCTGTATCGTAAAGCTTCTCCATTGAAGCAGCCTTTTCAGCAAGAGGCTCGATAACTGTGCAATCCGGATCGTCAATGAGAATCATGATGTGCGGAAGCTCAAGAGGAGCGCCCTGTCTCACCTTGATTCTGGGGGGGATTCTCTCGATTACTGTAGCTTCTGTTGCACGGACCTCGGATGTACTACCCTTTGAGAAGTCGTATTTTTCAAGATCTATAGCGCCAACGATTCCCTGACGGAGAATACCGTTGCCCTGAATTCTCTCAACGTAGATCATTGCATCCTTGTATTCATCAAAAAGATCCTGTGACATATAGTTATCCATTGCCTTATGGATAGTGCTGATACGCTCAGAAACACCGTCCTGTTCGAGGAAAAGCTCAGGCAGTATAAGATTGAGCGCAGACGGCGCATCTCCGACAGTCTCATAAACGCTGTCCCAGTATTCAGGTTCGCTTGTATACTGATCGCAGGCAATTACAGACCACTTATAAGTATCGGTGGATTTTTTTGGAAGAAGGATATCAGCATTGTGAAAAGCAGTATTGTTCATGATTTAACTCCTTTGATAAATTCATTTAATTCATAATTCAGACGTGATACCGGAAGTCCAACTACGTTGAAGTAATCACCGCTGATTTTTTCAACAAGAAGCGCACCTTTTCCCTGTATACCGTATCCTCCGGCTTTGTCATAAGGCTCATCGGTAGAGATATACGCCAGTATATCGGCTTCAGAAAGACTCCGGAATGTAACATCAGTATAAACTGAAAAGGAATGTTTCCTTTCTCCGGACACGATTGCACATCCCGTAACAACAGTATGCGTTTTTCCGGAAAGATCCCGCAGAAGCTGCTCAGCATGAGCACGGTCATGGGGTTTGCCAAGAATTTTATTTTCACTGATAACAGTAGTGTCGCAGCCGATAACAACATCGTCCGGATACTCTGGAGCAATGGCTTCTGCCTTTATAGCCGCCAGATATTCAGATGCCTCCAACGGCATTATCCCCTGCGGAAGTGTTTCATCAACATCAGAGGAAACAGCTGTAAAATCCTCGGTTATAAGCTTCATAAGCTCACGTCGTCTTGGTGATGCTGAGGCAAGTATCAGTTTCATTTTTATCACATCCTTAATAATATTTTAACACATCATATACCGGATGTCAAGAGCAGCATTATCGGGGCTGTCCCCATGCAGAAAGGCGGTCAAGAGCAACCTGCTCCCAGCGTGTTCCCGGTCTGCCGTAGTTGCAGTACGGGTGAATTGAGATTCCACCTCTTGGTGTGAACTCTCCCCACACCTCCATATATCTGGGATCTGTAAGCTTCACAAGATCATTCAGGATAATGTTCACACAGTCCTCGTGGAAATCCCCGTGATTGCGGAAGCTGAAAAGATAAAGCTTCAGCGATTTGCTCTCCACCATTTTCACGTCAGGAACATACTGAATGTAAATCGTTGCGAAATCCGGCTGTCCTGTTATAGGACACAGACTTGTGAATTCCGGACAGTTGAACTTTACAAAATAATCCCTGTCCTGATGCTTGTTGATGAAAGTTTCAAGCATCTGCGGAGCATAATTGTCCGGATATTCAGTTTTCTTATTTCCAAGCAGGCTGAGTCCTGCTGTTTCTTCTTTGGTTCTTCCTGTCATAATTATTTCTCCTTATTTCATTAATGGATCATCAATTCCGTTTGCAAGAAATGCTTCCTGTCTGTCACGGCAGGTACCGCATACACCACAGGGCTTGTCGCCGCCTTCGTAGCAGCTCCATGTCAGTTCATAGGGAACGCCGAGTTCAAGACCAAGCTTTACAATATCTTTTTTAGTTTTGCTCACAAAAGGAGCTTCTATACGCAGCTGCTTTCCGCTGCCGATATATATGGCTGTGTTTATTGCGCTGTTGAATTCCTCACTGCAATCCGGATATGCACTTCCTGCTGCGTCATCAGCGTGCGGACCGTAGTATATCAGCTCGCATCCAAGAGAAAGAGCCATACTTGCTGCCGATGCAAGGAAAAGACCATTTCTGAACGGAACATACGTCGAAACCGGCTTTCCGTCCGTTTCACTGAGCTGCTCTGCGTATGTTTCCTTCGGAATCTCCTTATCCGAACTTGTCAGCAGTGAGCAGTCGGAATCGGCAAATATTCTCGAAAGATCAAGCTGTTTCCACTCTACTTTATAGTAATCCGCAAGCTTCTGTGCCGCCTGAATCTCACGGCTGTGCTTCTGTCCATAGCCAATAGAAAGTGCGGTAACATTTTCTGCACCGTGCTCTTTTACAGCAAGTGCAAGACACGTTGTACTGTCCACTCCGCCGCTGAATAATACCATTGCTTTCATGTTATCTCTCCTCTCAGAGAACAAGCTTCTGGAGTTCCTTGTCCTCGATGAATTTTCCGTAGAACGTTGTAGTTGTTGTTCTTGCCGGAATATTTCTGATTCCTCTTGCAGTCATGCAGCTGTGAGAACCAGTAATCACTACGCCGACATTTTCTGTTCCGGCAGCCTCCATGATGATTTCTGCAATATCCTCGCCAAGACGCTCCTGAAGCTGTAATCTTTTTGCCGCCATGTCGCAGATACGGGCAATTTTACTGAGTCCAAGAACCTTACCGTCAGGAATATATGCCACATTTACCGTCATATCGTACATCAGCGCCATGTGATGCTCGCAGTAGCTGAAAACGCTGATATCCCTCATAACAACAGCCGACTGTCTGTTATCCTTTTTCGGAGAGGAAAAAGTCTTGCCGAACATTTCTGCTATCTCGTGATTGCTGTACTGGATTCCCTCAAAAACCTCCTCATACATACGGGCAACTCTTTCTGGAGTTTCGATAAGTCCCTCACGATCAGGATCTTCGCCGAGAGCCTTTAATATCTCCCTTATATGATATTCAATTTTTTCCTTATCTATAGCCATTTTTACACTCCTCTCTCCATAGGATCCCATATGATTTTATGAAGCTGTAATTGCAGACGTACTTTTCCTAGTTTTCTTTCTTTCATGAATTCCACCATTTCGGAAGGCTCAATTCTGCCGAAAACCGGACTGAGATATACCGCACATTCAGGTCTGAATTTCTCCAGAATTTCAGCAGCACGATCAAGATCATGCCGTGAGCCGCATACGAATTTGAGCGTATCTGAATTATTCAGCAGGCTCAGATTTTCAGTGCACATCTTCTGTTCCATTCCGCTTGAAGGCAGCTTATAGTCCATTGTTATCGACGGACGGCAGCCGTTTTCTTCACATTTGCCCAGGAATCTTCCGAGCGGAACAGAGCCATTTGTCTCGATTTCTGTATTAAGTCCGAGAGCTGAAAGCTTGCTGCAAAGAATCGCAAGTTCCTCCTGTAAAAGCGGTTCGCCGCCTGTAAGAGTCACATTTTTCACCCCATAAGCTGTAATCGCCTGTTCTGCAATTTCCATGATAGCCGAATCTGTTACCGCAGTAAACGGTGTATCCTTTTCATTCGCCCACATGGTGTCACACCAGTCACATCTTAGATTACAGCCTGTAAATCGCAGAAAAAGTGACAATTCACCCGCAAGTCTGCCCTCGCCGTTTATGCTGACAAAATGTTCTGCAAGTCTGTATGTTACCATATCCTACACCTCGTAAACTGCGCAGTTGTCAGGAGTTTCATAGACCGTTACGGTGGAAATCTCAAATCCCTGTCCGCTGAGAATCCCGTAAAAATGCTTTGCGAAATTCTCGGCTGTCGGTCTGAACGGAACCTCTATAAGCCGGAAATTTTCCTCTGCAAGCGCTGTGAGCGTACTCTCTCTTAGACTTCCGCTTTCATATATCAGAGCGTGATCAAAGCTATCTGCAAGCTCCTTTACTGTTTTTTTCAGGTCACCGAAATCAATCAGCATTCCTCTTTTTTCTCCGCTCTGCTGTACTTCTTCGCCCTTGATCTCGACCTCGACCGTCCAGCGATGACCGTGAATATTAGCGCATTTCCCGTTATATCCGCTGAGAAAATGAGCACTGTCAAAAGCTGCCTTTACCTTTAATTTGTACATAAATACACCTCTTGAAAAAATATGCGTGTGTCCGCAGAAACACACGCATACTGAAATTACTTTGTGATCTGCCCGTAGTTTTGTTTAGCGACAGGATGGTGCAAACGAACTGTCGTATGATATCCGGAATTCCGGAACATTAGCATTATAGCATATTTCCGGCAGATTGTCAATGTTTTTGCACATTTTCCGGATTTTTAATAAAATCCCCCTTTACCTTTTCCTGAAAATATGATACAATATATTCAGAGATAAATACAAGGCAATACCGGAGGTAGCAAAATGATATATGTAACAGGCGATACTCACGGCGATTACAGTCGTTTTAAGGATCCTGCAATAAAAAAGCTGCGGCGTGGCGATACACTCATTATCTGCGGCGATTTCGGATTTTTCTGGAATGGCTCACGAAAAGAAAGATCAACTATCAAAAAACTTACAAAAAAAGGATACACTATAGCTTTTCTTGACGGATGTCACGAGAATTTCGATATCCTCGAAGAATACCCTGTAACTGAATGGAATGGCGGAAAAGCTCGTGTTATAGCCGGCAATCTCATTCATCTCATGCGTGGACAAATATATACAATCGAGGATAAGAAAATCTTCACATTCGGCGGCGGTCACAGTCAGGATTTCGACTTCCGCCGCAGCAGTGAAAACTGGTGGAAGCGTGAAAAGCCATCACATGACGAAATAATCGAGGCTATCGAAAATCTCAGAAACAACGACGATTCCGTTGATTATGTCATTACTCACGAACCTCCTGTTTCCCTTAAAGACTGCCTTAATGTGGATGTTCTCCAGCGTCTTGAAGTTCATGCGCTTTTTGAAGATATCATCAAGACCTGTACCTATCAGAAGTGGTTCTTCGGAAAATGTCATATTGACAAGCACATTCCTATCAAATTTTTCGCAGTGTTCAACAATGTAATTCCTCTGAAATAAGAAAAGCTCCTCTGAGTTAAATTCAGAGGAGCTTTTTCTATTTTTCGCAGCTGTGGATTGCTTTCACCGGACAAGCCGTCATACAGGTTCCGCAGTTGGTACACTTGTCGTAGTCAATGGATGCATGGAAATTTTCCACCTTTATTGCGCCCTCAGAGCACTTCTTGTCACAGATTTTACAGCCGATACATCCGTTTTTACAGCTGAGCTTGGTTTCCTTGCCGTTAGCAGCAGATGAACAAAGCACGTCAATATGCTTTGCAAGAGGCTTGATCGAAATTATCTGATTCGGACATACCTCCGCACACTGACCGCAGGCTGCGCAGAGTGACGGTATCACCTTTGCAACACCGTTTTCAAGCTTTATAGCACTGTTATCGCATACGCTCACACAATCTCCGAGCCCGATACATCCATACTTGCACAGACCATTTCCGCCGTAAAATCTCTTGACAGCCTTACAGGACTGAACTCCGTCAAAAACAAATGCAGTCTGTGTCGCATTGCAGTCGCCATTGCAGCGTACAACAGCTGTCATAGGAACAACATCCTCAGCGACTGTTCCAAGAATTTCAGCAATCTTCGCAGCAGTTTCTCCGCCGCCTGGACGACAAAGATTTGTCGGAGCTCCATTATTCACGATAGCAGCAGCATAATCTGCACATCCGGCGTAGCCGCACGCACCGCAATTTGCCTGAGGAAGCGATTCACTGATTTTTTCAGTTCGCTCATCAACTTCAACGTAGAATATCTTTGCGGCAGCTGTCAGCAGAATTCCGGCAAGAGCACCGCAAATACCCACGATAAGCGCAGGGATTACATATGTCATACATTTCCCTCCTTATTAACTGAATAGTCCCGAAAAGCCCATGAAGCTTACCGAAACTATGGAGGCAGCAATGAGTGTTGCCGGAACACCCTTGAAAGTCTCAGGGATATCGGCATACTCCATTTTTTTACGGACTCCGGAGAATATCACCAGAGCTATCAGAAAACCAAGTCCGGCTCCGACTGCGTTCACAATGGACTGCACAAAGCTGAAGCTGCTGTCAATATTGAGTACAGTTACACCCAGTACAGCGCAGTTCGTTGTGATGAGCGGAAGATATACGCCAAGAGAACTATACAGTGCCGGAATACACTTTTTCAGCATTGTTTCGACAAGCTGTACAAACAGGGCAATTACGAGGATGAATACTACTGTGTCAAAGTATTCAAGTTCGTTTGGAACAAGTATCCCATGATGAATAGGGTATGTAACGGCTGTTGCGCATATCATTACAAAAGTTACAGCTATGCCCATTCCAGTTGCACTGTTAAACTTTTTGGAAACGCCGAGAAAAGGACAGATTCCCATGAACTTTGCCAGAACAAAGTTATCTGTAAGCATCGCAGACAGGAGAATCACAAATAATTCCTTCATTATTCACATCCTCCTTTTCCAGCCTGAGCGCAGGCGCTTGCATTTGGGCAGCCATGGCATCCAAGCTCCTCTGGAGGCTTCTTTTTTGAAAGCTTATTTACAACAGCAATTATCATTCCAAGAGTAAAGAATCCTCCGGCAGGCATAATAAACAGCAGCATTGGATTATCGTGAAGCACGGGAATATTCATTTCCATCCACTGACCTGCTCCAAGTATTTCACGGACTGATCCCATCAGAAACAACGCAAGTGTGAAACCAAGTCCCATTCCTATTGCGTCACACGCAGATGCAGCAATGCCGTTTTTGCTGGCAAACATTTCTGCACGTCCGAAGATGATACAGTTTACCGTTATGAGCGTCAGGTAAATTCCGAGGCTGTCGTAAAGATCCGGAACAAATCCCTCAAGAATGAATCCGACAAACGTTACAAAGCTTGCGATAATTACAATAAATGCGGGAATTCTCACCTTATCGGGGATAACCTTTCTCAGGGCTGAAATTACGATATTTGAGCCTAGAAGTACGAAAGTAGTTGCAAGTCCCATGCCAATTCCGTTCTTTGCCTGAGTTGTCACGGCAAGAGTGGGACACATTCCCAAAAGCATCACAAGTGTGGGATTTTCCTTGACAAAGCCTTTTGTTATTTCATTTAAAAGAGATTTCTTTTCAGCCACCGAGAATCACCTCCTTATTTTCATTGTACGCATCCATTGCAATTCCAACGGCTTTTTTCATTCCCTTTGATGAGAATGTTGCGCCGCTTATAGAATCTATTTCTTCAGGAGCTTCATTGATTCCTATAAAATTTTTTTCAACAAATGAGGAATCATCCCTGACCTTTGTACCAAGACCAGGAGTTTCGCCAAGTGATATGAATGAGATTCCGGACAGAGTACCATTCTCGTCAATTCCGACAAGAATATTAATTCCGCCCTTTGCATAACCGTCTGCGCAGACCTGTATTACAGTCTTTCCGTCAGATGTAACTGCGATTTTCTGTATCTCGTCATAGCCGAAATCATCATCAATGATAGTTGTTTCACATTCGCCGAAAAGAGATTCCACACTTTTGTTGAATTTCCGCTCTCTTTGCTCTGATATCCTGTCCTTTGTCAGTTCGTAGGCGAGTACCAGCAAAAGTGCCGCCGCAGTACATATTACGGTAAGAACTATGGTTGGCTTAACATTACCCTTCATTCTTTTCAGCCTCCTTTGCTCCGAAGATCTTTGTTCGAGTCACCTGTTCGATATAAGGAGTAAGAATATTCATAAGCAGAATTGAGAAAGATACACCTTCCGGATATGAACCAAAATGGCGGATAACAAAGGTTATAATTCCGCAGCCGAGACCAAATACTATCTTTCCCTTGAATGTGATAGGAGTTGTAGCGTAATCAGTCGCCATAAAAAATGCTCCGAGAAATACACCGCCGGCAAGAATATGATATAGCGGATCCTCTCCGGCTATTGCCATAAGTACAGCAAGACTTCCGATAAATGAAACAGGCGCGGCAAGCGAAATTATTTTCTTTGCAGCAAGATAAAGTCCACCCGCAAGAAGCGCAAGTGCACACGTTTCACCAAGACATCCGCCGACGTTTCCGAGAAGAAGATCAATATATGACGGAAGTTCCGCATCCTTTCCCATTGCAAGAGGCGTTGCAGATGAAACAGCGTCGTAATCATAGGAAGCCGGCTGTATCCAGTGAGTCATGGCTTTAGGAAATGATACCATAAGCACGATTCTTGCAGTTATCGCCGGATTGGCAAAATTCTGTCCCAGACCGCCAAAAAGCTGTTTAACGATAACAATTGCGACAAAGCATCCTATAACAGCCATCCAGTACGGCAGCGTTACAGGAAGATTCATTGCAAGCAGTACGCCGGTAACAACAGCAGACAGATCGGTGATAGTATTGCTTCGCTTCATAAGGCGTCTGCTGAGATATTCAAATATCATACAGCTTGCGATACAAACAGCTGTCAGAGTGATTACTCTCCAGCCGAAAATATAGCATCCAACACACAGCGCTGGTATAAGAGCAATTATAACATTGAGCATAATGCCGGAGGTTTTCATGTAATTTTCATCGTGCGGTGACGGCGAAACTATGAGCTTATTCATTTTATATCCTCCTTACTTTCTTGGAATGAGCGTCTTTGCAAGCTGATTTGTCTCGGCAAGCTTTCGGTTTGCAGGACAGATATATGTACAGCTTCCACAGTTCATGCACAGCGTTACCTTCAGACTTTTAAGCTCCTCGATATTTTTTATCTTATACGCTCTGTCGATATCCGCAGGCATAAGTCCCACAGGACACACTTTCACGCAGCGCCCGCAGCGGATACAGGCAGATGTTTTCCGCTGATCATAATGATCAAAGGCAAGGATAGCACTGGACGTCTTTACAACAGGCATATCAGCTTCAGGTACACTCATGCCCATCATAGGACCGCCGGAAATCATCTTCTTTACAGAATCCATATCCGTTCCGCAGTACTCCAGAATCTCACGGAATGAAGTTCCGATAACAGTACTTATATTTCTTGGACTGCCGACAGCATTTCCGTCAACAGTAAGCCTTCTTTTCACAAATGGCATACCGCTCTGCATATAGCGATACAGAAAGGCAATAGTAGATACATTCATTACGAGAACGCCTGTATCAGACGGAAGCTGACCTTCCTTTACAATTCTTCCGGTCGAATTGTAGATTATAACCTTTTCTGCGCCCTGCGGATATTTTGAAGGAAGTGTTACGATGTCGATAGAATCATCGTTTTCAGCCATTTTTGTAAAATTCTTTATCGCCTTCGGCTTGTTTGCTTCAATAGCAAGCTTCACGCTCTTTATTCCAAGCTGAGACTGCACAAGCTTTATTCCACCGATAACATCATTTGCATTTTCGATCATCTCACGATAATCCGCAGTAATATACGGTTCACATTCTGCGGCGTTTACAACGAGAATATCAACAGGTGTTTTAGGCGCAAGCTTGATATGCGTGGGAAATCCAGCACCGCCAAGACCACAGGCTCCGCTTTCTCTTACCGCCTTGATAAAGTCTGATCTATCAGTAACAACAGGAGGCTTCACTTCATCTGACACAGTCTGCTGACCGTCAGTTTCAATTTCAACCGCCTTGCATACAGCTCCCGAAGCTGTTCTGTAATCGCTTATTGCAGTTACCGTTCCTGAAACAGAGGAGTGTACAGGAACACTGAATGCAGCATCAGAATCACCTATTTTCTGTCCGACTTTTACTATATCTCCAGCCTTTACAAGCGGCATACAAGGTACACCCATAGTCATGGACAGCGGTATTTTCACTTTAGCAGGAAGCGGAAACTCTTCCGTTTGGCTATTTTCCGTATTTTTACGATGATGCAGCCGTAACCCGTTCAATCTATTCATAAGCATCTCCTTTATATGTCATATTATATGATTATACTATATTCAGCAAACTTTTTCAATATCTTTTTTTATATTTTTTAGAAAAAATAACTTTCATTTGACAAATCAAATCATGAAGTGCTATAATTAAGTATATTAATGTGTAAAGAAGGATTTTTATGGAAAAAATGAAAGAAGTTAATCCACTGGCATCGGCGCCTGTAAGCAAGCTTATGATAAAATTTGGAGTGCCAAGTATCATCGGTATGCTCGTTGGCGCACTCTACAACATGGTCGATCAGCTTTTCATCGGACAGAAAATCGGTCCGCTCGGAAATGCAGCCACAAATATTGCATTTCCCCTGACTACTCTTTGTATGTCACTCGCCCTGCTTTTCGGCATAGGCGGAGCCTCCTGCTTCAATCTGTCAACTGGTATGGGCGACAAAAAACGTGCCGGATATTACGCCGGAAATTCGCTGACAATGCTGACTATATGCGGAATTATCCTTATGGCAGTTACCCTTGTATTTCTCACCCCTATGCTGAAGCTTTTCGGTTCGACTGACAAGGTTCTCCCATACGCAGAGGATTACGTCAGAGTAACAGCTATCGGATTTCCGTTTCTGCTGATTTCTGCTGGCGGAGGACATCTCGTCCGTGCTGACGGCAGTCCACAGGTAACTATGCTCCTTAATCTTGTCGGCGCTGTTATAAATATTGTGCTTGACGCCCTTTTTGTTCTCGTGTTTGAATGGGGAATGGCTGGCGCTGCTGCTGCAACTGTAATCGGTCAGGTCGTTTCTGCTGTAATGGTTATTGCCTACGCTTTCAAATTCAAGACAGTCAAGCTGGAAAAAAAACACTTTATCCCTCAGCGCAGCCACCTCAACAGGGTTATTGCTATAGGAATGGCTTCCTGCTTTAATCAGATCGCTATCGGAATCGTTCAGGTAGTACTCAACAATTCACTCAAGCATTACGGAAATCTCTCATCTTACGGTGCTGATGATCCTATTGCTGTTGCCGGAATCATCATGAAGGTGAACATGATAGTATTTTCTATCGTTATCGGTCTTGCTCAGGGAACTCAGCCTATCGAGAGCTTCAACTACGGCGCAAGAAATTTCAGCCGTGTGCGTGAAGCGTATCGTCTTGCTGTCATTGCCGGAGGCGGAATATCTATACTGGCTTTCGTACTGTTCCAGATGTTCCCGAAAGAAATACTTATGATATTCGGAAAAGGCAGCGATTCATACTATGAATTCGGCGTTAAATTCTTCCGGATATTCCTGTTCTTCACCTGGATAAACTGTCTCCAGCCTATCACTTCAACATTTTTCACCTCTATCGGAAAATCAATCAAGGGTGTATTCCTTTCGCTGACAAGACAGATCATCTTCTTTGTGCCGATTTTGCTGATTCTTCCGCTTATATTCGGTATAAACGGTATCCTCTATACAGGTCCTATTGCAGATGTACTGTCGGCAGTGTTTGCAATTATTATGGCGGCTTATGAATTCAAGGCAATGAAAAAACTCGAATCAGAAATAAAAAAATCCCCTGACTTCGGAGAAAATTCGTAATTTCAATATTTATCAAAAATTAAACGGACGGATTTTTCCGTCCGTTTTTTATATGATACCGAGACCTTCAAACAGCATTTTAAGTCCGATAAATATGAGGATAGCTCCTCCGGCGATTTCTGCCTTTTTCTCAAAACGGCTGCCGAATTTATTTCCTATCACAACGCCGGCAAAAGAAATTAAAAAGGTTATTACAGCTATCATGATTACCGAGAGTACGAGATTCACCTTTGCCGCTGCAAAGACGATTCCAACGGCAAGTGCGTCGATACTCGTAGCAACAGAAAGCACTGTGAGTTCTCCGAGCGCAAGCTTGTATTCCGTTTCTGTATCATTTTCTTCATCATGAAACGCTTCCCATATCATCTTTCCGCCTATTATTCCAAGAAGTATAAAGGCTACCCAATGACTGACGGAGTCGATATATCCGGAAAAACGGCTTCCCATAAAATAGCCGGCAAGAGGCATTACTCCCTGAAAAACTCCGAAAAACAACGCAATGATAATACCGCTTCTGATATTAAGTTTCTTCATGCTTAGTCCTTTGCAGACTGCAACTGAAAATGCATCCATTGCAAGTCCGACTGAAAGCAGCATCAATCCAATAATTCCCATAGCTTTGCACCTCGCTGAATTCCTGTTTCTTTTTAATTATATACGGACAGGTGTTGAAATATTACTGTCTGTATTCATATCCAATTCCTAAAAAGGACAGCCCGAAAGCTGTCCTTTTATCATTATTCTTCCTCTGGCATCTCCCAGTTGTGATATACGTTCTGAACGTCATCGTTATCTTCAAGATGCTCAAGGAGAAGATTCATCTTTTTGATGTGATCCTCATCTGTAAGAGCTGTGTAATTTGATGGAACCTGCTCTGCCTCAGCGGAAATAACCTTATATCCCTTTGCAGTAAGGCCTTCACTTACAGCGTGAACGTTCTCGGGTGCACACTCAATCTCAACAGTTTCCTCGCTGATATCGAAATCATCACCGCCGCACTCAAATACATCTTCCATAACAGCATCTTCATCAAGACCTGTATTCTCTAAAACAATGATTCCCTTTGTACTGAACATAAATGAAACGCATCCGATAGTTCCGAGATTTCCGCCGAATTTATCGAAATAGTGACGAACTTCACCAGCAGTTCTGTTTCTGTTATCTGTAAGACACTCAACGATTACTGCAACGCCGTTGGGACCATATCCCTCATACACGATATTTTCGTAGTTGTTCTTATCCTCGCCGCCGGCAGCCTTCTTGATAACACGCTCAATGTTGTCGTTAGGCACGTTGTTAGCCTTTGCCTTTGCAATAAGGTCACGAAGCTTACTGTTATTGTTGGGATCAGGACCGCCCTCACGAACTACAACAGTGATCTCTCTGCCGATTTTTGTGAAGATCTTTCCCTTAGCAGCGTCTGTTGCTTCTTTTTTACGCTTGATATTATTCCATTTTGAATGACCTGACATAGGTTTTTACACTCCTATCATAATTTAATTAAGACTTCCTGCATTATCTGCGGAAGAAGCATAGTCTTTATTATATGAAGCATTATACGCATCTATAATTATATCGAACAGCTCACGGATACGATCATTCTGCCCCGTAAGAAAAAGATATCCGAAAAGGCACTCTACCGCCGTAGCTCTGCGGTACTGCACTGCATCGGCGTGTTTTGGGACGGTATTTCCCGTAGCATTTCTTCCTCTTTTCAGAATGGCAAGTTCATGCTCACTCAGATTTTCTGCAAGAGTATCGTATGCCGCCGACTGAAACTCAGCACAAACCAAACGTATCTTAGCCGAATGAAGCTTCGCAACAGGCATATTCGCCTGACGCAGAAGATACTCCCTCACCAGTGTATCATATACACTGTCGCCGAGAAATGCAAGACTCAGCGGGCTATATGCATTCGCTTCACGTTCTGATAAAAAATCTTTATTCATATCAATATACAAAGTCAAATTCAAAGCCTTCAAGGTCTACAGTATCGCCTTCCTGAATGCCCATTTCCTCAAGCTTCGCAATAATTCCGCTGTTGATAAGCACACGCTGGAAATACTGGAGCGACGAATAGTCATCAGGATCAACTGTACGCATGATAGGCTGCATCCACGGAGCTTCAACGTAATAGATTCCGTCCTCAACGAAGATACCAAACTGCTTTCCTGCGCCTGCCATTTCGTCAAGCTCAGCCTGCGGAATTGGATCAGGCTCATATTCCTTGATAGGAGGAAGCGTCTCCAGAACCTCTGTAATCTTATTGACAAGCTCTGTAGTCCCCTTTGTTGTAGCCGCTGAAATACAGAAGAAAGGAATTCCCTGTTCCTCGATATAGCTGCGGAAATCGGCAATCTGCTCCTCAGATGCCATATCCGATTTATTGGCTACAACGATCTGCGGACGGAGAGCAAGCTCCTCATTGAACTTTGCAAGCTCCTTGTTTATAATCTCAAAATCGCTTTTTGGATCACGTCCCTCAATGCCGGAAACATCCACAACATGAACGATAAGACGGCATCTTTCAACGTGTCTGAGGAATTCGTGCCCAAGACCTACACCGTCGCCGGCGCCCTCGATAAGTCCGGGAATATCCGCCATAACAAAAGATTTCTCCTCGCCTGTTCTTACAACTCCGAGAACGGGAGTAAGCGTCGTGAAATGGTAGTTGGCGATCTTAGGCTTTGCAGCGCTTACTACTGAAATAAGCGTGGATTTTCCAACATTCGGATAGCCTACGAGACCAACGTCAGCAAGAAGCTTAAGCTCCAGTGAAACTTCAAATTCCTCGCCGGGGAATCCAGGCTTAGCAAATTTCGGAATCTGTCTTGTAGGTGTGGCGAAGTGGACGTTTCCCTTTCCGCCTCGCCCGCCCTTTGCAAGAATCTTAGGCTCATCGGTAGACATATCAGCCATGATTCTTCCTGTTTTTGCGTCACGGATGAGAGTTCCTCTCGGAACCTTTATTATAAGAGGCGGTGCTCCTCTGCCGGTACAATTTCTTGCGCCGCCGTTCTGACCGCGCTCAGCGAAATATTTCCTTTTATATCTGAAATCAATAAGCGTTGAGAAGTTGTCATCCACCTGAAAAACAACATCTCCGCCCTTGCCGCCGTCGCCGCCGTCAGGACCTCCTGCCGCTACATACTTTTCACGGTGAAAGGAAACTGCTCCGTCGCCGCCGTCTCCGGCTTTTATAACTATTTTTGCACGGTCTACAAACATTTAACGACCTCCCGATAGATCCTCTAAAGAAAAATCCCAAGCAAGCTGCTCGGGATTTATGCGCATTTTAAAAATGATTACTGCTCGTAAACAGAAACCTTCTTACGGTCACGGCCTAAACGCTCAAATCTAACCTTACCGCTTACTGTAGCGAATAATGTATCATCTGAACCAATGCCTACGCCCTCGCCGGGATGGATATGTGTACCTCTCTGACGAACGAGGATGTTTCCTGCCTTAACGAACTGTCCATCTGCTCTCTTAACGCCAAGTCTCTTAGACTCAGAGTCACGGCCGTTCTTTGTAGAACCAACACCCTTCTTGTGAGCGAAGAACTGCATACTGATCTTAAACATACTTACACCTCCGAAATATTGATTTTAATTGTGTTCGGGAATTCTTCAAGAACTGCTTCAAAATGCTCTTTCAGCCGATACAGCAATCTTGACGCCGTATCATCCTGACAGTCTGC
>JAFTYF010000062.1 GCA_017461395.1 Ruminococcus sp. | reverse complement strand
CAACTACAACAACAACTACTACATCCACAACAACAACAACTACAACAACTACTACTGAATATATTGATATTGATGGCGGAGATCACACAAGAACAACAACCACAACATCTGGTCCTGATGTTCTTGATAAGGATTTCACATCAACTACTACTACAGTAATTGATACAACTACAACAACAACTGAAGAAATTGACATTGAAGGCGGCAGCAATACAAGAACAACTACTACAAAGACTACAACAAAGAAGCCCGCAGCTACAACAACTGCTAAAACTCAGAATCCTCCTAAGACAGGTGATAACGGCATTAGATTTGCATTGACATTTACTGTTCTTGCAACAACAGCAGCTTATATCACTCGTTCCAGAAAAAAGGAAGATGAAGAATAATTGAAATTATCCCTCCTGCTTTTGCGGGAGGGATTTTTCTGCGTAAATTTCATTAAAAGGGGTTGTAAATCTTCGGAAAATTTGTTATAATGTATTTATAAATACAATTGCTAAATCTATTATTCGGAGGTGTACCATGAGTTCTGACCCTTACGGGAGTTTAAAAAATCAAATCCCTTGATCCGGCGGACGCTCATGCTCTCTGACTTTCGCCGGAAATTCTGGTGAAAGGAGCACTTATGCAGAACGTTCTGCGTAAGTAATTTGTGCTATGATCAGCTTTTATTCGACATCAAACGGTACGCTTGTCAGGCAGGATGAACCTACTGCAGGCTGCTGGATCTCTGTTGTCAGCCCGACCTCTCAGGAAGTTGCTGAGCTTATTGATACCTACGGTCTTGACAGCGGATTTGTAAAATCCTCGCTTGATGAAGAGGAATCTTCCCGTATCGAGCGTGAGGATGACCAGACTCTTATTATCATAGATACACCTGTTTCGACGGTGGATGACGATAAGACACGCAACTTCTATACCCAGCCAATGGGTATAATCATTACAAATGAATACGTTTTTACGATTTCACTTCACGAAATACAGATCATTAAGGAAGCGTCTCACGGCAGAATAAGAAATCTGCAGACGAATTTCCGGACAAGATTTGTTCTTCAGCTTCTGCTGAGAATCGCTGCTCTGTTTCTTCTCTACCTGAAACAGATCGACAAGATCTCATCTGCCGCTGAAATGGAGCTTCACGGAGCCATGAAAAATGAGCTTCTCATGCAGCTTCTGGCGCTGGAAAAATCACTCGTTTACTTTTCCACATCACTTAAGGCAAACGAGGCAACGATCGAGAAGATTTTCCGCGGACGAGTCATAAAGCTCTACGACGAGGATCAGGATCTTATTGAGGACGTGCTCATTGAAATGAAGCAGGCAATTGAAATGTCAAGTATTTATACGGAGATCCTGTCCGGTATGATGGACGGTTTTTCGTCAATAATTTCAAACAACCTGAATATCGTCATGTGGCGCCTTACTATCATTACGATAATTCTGCAGATTCCGAATATTATCTTTGCCTTTTACGGCATTAATACGGTGGATCTTCCGCTGCCATATACATGGTTTGCTATCACTCTGGCAGTATGTCTTACAAGTGTTACAGCCTTTGTTCTTATGAAATGGAAGAAAAAATAACTGCCAAACGATGGTGAGCATATAAATTTTTTATATGTATTTATCGGGGAAAGCCTTTCTGAGGAAAGGTTCTCCCCAACAATGTGTGCAAAACTTCTATAAGCGCACCGCTGTCAGGTGACATCCGGAATCCTGTATATTCCGATATTTCCGCCTTTATCAAGCTCTGCTATTTCAGCGGAGCTTTTTTCGTCAAGCATATCCCCGAGTACGTTTATAATATCACAGTCCGGAGCTTTTCCCTGTTTTTGCGCTCTCTTGACAGATCCGGTCAGCGTTTCTGTATTTCTCTCAGAAAGTATCGTTCCGCCCTCATTGCTATGTGTTATTATACATGACGGCGAGACCTTCCAGTCGTTCAGCAGAAACTCCAGAGTTTTTCTGTAATCGCAGTTTCCGAGCACTGCAAGCTCCGTATAGCCGGTGAAAATTTCCTTGCCCGTAAGAATTTCGGCGTTTTTCATTGCCGTGGAAATATCCTTTCCGGTGACAGTGACTTCTTCGTCATTTTCAGTGAAAAATACAAGTGTAAGCTCCGTTTCCGTTCCTTCGGTAATGGATACGGCACGAAGATAATGCTTATCATGGACAAGTCCTGAGGCGGCGCATCCAGTCAGGGATATCATTCCGACGCAAATAATTATCAGCAGTTTTTTTATCATTATGCCCTGCCTTTCTGCGAAATAAAGTGTTTGCATATCAATACGGCAAGCGGAACTGCAAATAGTGCTGCTGCCGCTCCTGCTCCGATAATTCCACTGTTGAGAGGAACTTTCCACAAAAGAAACGCCGCTCCGATTATCAGAAGAAGTGAAACGCTTGTGCGGAATTTCACAAATTTCGGGAACAGCTCTCCGAAAATATATGCGCTTGCCGTTGTTTGTACTGCTATTGAAAATACGGCGAAAATTGCAAATACTATAAGAAAAAGCGAGTCAATTCTCTGAGAGGAAAATGGCTGTGAAACCTGTGCTGCTGCAACTACAGGAAAATCTGTTATCTCCATGATTCCTCCTGCGACAAGTACTGCCGTAAGAGTTACAACAGCCGTCAGTATCGCTTTTCCGATAAAGTAAGTCAGAACATTTTTGTTGGAATTTCCTTTCGTTATACCCAACAGAATGGCAAGACTACCCGTTCCGCCACTGAGTGCAAAGCCTGTGATAAGCTCCTCTGTCAGGGTACGGCCGCTTTCAGCACGGGTAAGATTTTCAATATTCAGGTGAGCAATTCCGCTTACTGCCGCTATCATGATACAGACTGCTCCGATAAATGCGGCTATTACCGACGCTCTGCCCATTGCCTTGATTCCGGCTGATGAGATATACAGGCACACAAGAGCAATAACGCCCGATATCAGAAGTTTTCCCCATATTCCAGCAGAATTTTCATAGGGAATGTAAATATGCTTCGAGGTTTTCCACTGCATTCCCAGCAGAAGTCCGCCCCACATTATCAGATACACAAGATAGAATATCAGCGCAGATTTTTCTCTTATACCGCCGAGCTTTATAAGCGGTGCAGCCAGAAGCAGCTGAAAAAGTATTCCTGCTGAGAGTCCAGCCACAGTGATCAGCGAAATGCTTCCCGTAAAGCAGAAAAGTGCAAATGCGTCGGTTATCAGCAGCATTGCCGCCAGCTGACCTCTTGTTATTTCATTCATGATATTCCTCCACTGTAAAGCCTCTGTTCTGCATTTTTTTGATTCCTGACCGTACTGCCGTATCGCCTAATCCCTTTCCAGTAAACGGCGAAAGCGGCGCTGTATAGGGGAATCCGTAATCTTCAGTTGCGCAGACATTCACAAGCACGGCGCAGGCGAGCAGGCTTATTCCAAACAGACCGAAAAGGCCGGCGGCGGCTAA
Organism: Ruminococcus sp.; assembly: GCA_017461395.1. Classification (GTDB taxonomy): domain Bacteria; phylum Bacillota; class Clostridia; order Oscillospirales; family Ruminococcaceae; genus Ruminococcus. Next base: position 12,033 of record JAFTYF010000062.1, on the reverse strand, counting down.
AAATGCGAAACGCAGAACCGTTGTCGGAGCATTGAGTTCCGGAACGACGAACCCGCTTATTACCGCAAGAGCAGTTATGGTAAGCAGAGGTGTGCTGATAAGTCCGGAATTCACGGCAGCATCGCCTATTATAAGTCCGCTGACGATGCTTACTGCTCCTCCTACTGGCTTAGGCAGACGAATTCCGGCTTCACGAATAACCTCGTACATAAGCAGTACTCCCATGACCTCTGTAATTATCGACAGAGGAGCTTTTTTTTCGGATTCCACAAGAAGCATGAGGAGCGTGCTGTTGAGAAGTTCCGGATGATACATTACTATTGCCGCATAAACTGCCGGAAGAAGTATGGATATGACAAAAGCCCCGTATTTTATCCAGCGTATGAATGTCGAATAATAGGGCTTAAAGGAGTAATCATCAAGCGTCTGGAAGCTCTCGCAGAACAGTTTGGGTATCACTATCGCAAATGGCACTCCGTCTATGAGTATTGCAACACGTCCCTCAATCAGCTTGGAGCAGAGTACATCCGGACGCTCAGTTGTTCCCGTAGAGCTGAACAGCTCAAAGCGGTTACTCTCGACAAACGGCTGTATATAACCTGTAGATAGGATACTTTCAAGTTCGATGCTGTCAAGCGAGCTGCGTATCTTTTTCATAAGCTCCGCCGGAACCCTGTCCTTCATATAGCAAAGGCACATATCAGTTTTGCTCTTTTCGCCTTTCACAAAAAGCTCCATGACGAACTGCGGTGTTTTCATGCGGCGGCGAAGCTGAGACATATTTGTTCTGACATTCTCAGTAAATCCCTCGTGAGCGCCCATGATATTACCTTCACTGGACGGCTCCTGTATTCCTCGTGAGAAATATCCCTGCACACCGAATGCAAGCGCCATATCCATGCCGTCACCGAGAAGCACTGCGAATCCGGAATGAAGCAGCCGGAACAAGGTTTTGTACTCATTTGCTGTCGGTCTGTCCGTTGAAAGAAGCAGGTTGTCCTGTATATGCTGAAAAAGAGATTGAACATCTTTTTTCTGCGGAATGTGCGTGATAGGTTCAAGTACAAGTTCAGTGATTATTGAGATTGAAAGCATTCCCTCACAGCAAAGCAGTGCGCAGTGAATCCCACCAGCGCAGAATTCATTTACGAGAATATCCGAGGAATTTCCGGCAAGCTCTCTGATTTTTTCTATGTTTTGTTTTAAATCAGGAATTATCTTCATATTTTCCATAATCATTCCCCTTTCTTTTCAGGGATTATTATGTGTAAATATTATTCGTATATTCGCAAAAAAAGCTTCCCGTATGGGAAGCTTTGAGATTGTGGAAAAGGCATATCGCAGAATTGACACAGCATACCGCACAGCAATTCTGCGCAGATAAATTTATGGGTGAAGGTATTTTTAATTCTGATGTCTTACAACGCCGTATTCATCGTCAAGGCGGTAATACGGGCAGCTGTAGTTAGTTCCCTGAAGGAAGCGGTACATTTCATCCTCGTCGAGGTTAACCATGCACACATAGCAGTCGTAGTCCTCATCGAAAACGTAATTCGTGCAGGTCTCGCAGTTTGTAGCTTTTTTCTTTTCCATGATGATACTCCTTCAAGATTCATTTGGTTATATTTATTCTAAAAATATATTACTGACAGACCTGCACGAAAGATTATGAATTATTCATTATCCTGATTCTTGCTGTTTGTATTCTTGTTTCTTTTTCCGCTGATATCTCTTGAAATGAAAACGTCAAGAGAAACTATACCGATAAGAGCAAGAGCACCTATGACTACCAGTATTATATTAGCCATTTTCTTACCTCCTTTTATTGAGATTTTTCAATAAAAGAAGTTATGAATTTTATATCCGTCCTGATTATGGATGTAATTTATTATAAAGAGAAGGCTGTAATTTTTATTTTCCCGCCGCAGCTTTATAAGTATGAACAGTATGTATGCTGCTGCAACCAGCAAAAAATTATTTATGAGGTAAAACTGAAAAGTATCAGATCGTCCGGAGCGTTTTGGATTATGATTCTGAGATATCCTTGTGATATGGTCACGAAGAAGTTCTTCTGTAATTATCGCCGCCGGATGTTGATGTATATCATATTCTACAGAAATCAGTGATTCGCTGAGTGGGATGACAAGATCCTTCTCGGATTTTTTTTCATTCTGACTGCCAAAAAGCAGTGCAGGCAGGAAAGAAAAAGCTATAAACAGAGCAATAAGCCGATATGCTGTATTGGATTTTTGATTCATAGCTTTTCCTCCTTTAAATAATTATCAGATATCCTCCATAGAAAGTGTAGCAACAGCGTTAAGACTTTCATCGGCGGTAATTCCGGCAAGCAGATTATAGCTTCCCTGACAGGCAATCATAGCGCCGTTGTCGCCGCAGAGCTTTTTTTCGGGCATATAGAACTCAAAGCCGTTCTTTTTGCAGGCAGCTGAAAGTGCCGCACGGACGCCCGTATTTGCTGAAACTCCGCCGGCAAGAGCTATTTTTTTGTATCCGAGAGACTGAGCAGCACGAATTGTGTGATCAGTGAGAATATCCGAGATCGTTTTTTGCAGACTTGCGGCAAGATCGTTTCTGTTTATTTCAATATTCTTCTGATCAGCGTTGTGGAGGAGATTTATCACGTTTGTTTTAAGTCCTGAGAAGCTGAAATCAAATTCATTTCCGGCAACGATAGGGCGGGGAAGCTTAAATGCAGCCGGATCGCCGTTTGCCGATGCGTTGTCGATGTGAACTCCGCCGGGATAGGGGAATCCCATAGCACGGGCACACTTGTCGAAGCATTCGCCGGCTGCGTCATCACGGGTACGTCCTACGACACGGAATTTCGTGTATGAGAGCACTTCGATGATATGGCTGTGACCGCCGCTTGCCACGAGGCAGAGATAGGGTGGTTCAAGGTCAGGAAAAGTGAGATAGTTCGTAGCTATATGACCAGCAATGTGGTGGACGGGAATAAGCGGCTTTCCGGCAGACATGGCAAGAGCCTTTGCAAAACTTACTCCCACAAGGAGTGCGCCAATAAGTCCGGGAGCGTATGTAACAGCTATTCCGTCAAGATCAGCGATAGTTACGTTTGCGTCGTCAAGAGCCTTTTTTACGACGCCGAGAATATTTTCGCAGTGACGGCGTGAAGCGATTTCCGGCACAACGCCACCATATTTTTTGTGCTCCTCGATCTGGGTAGATACTACGGACGAGCAAATTTCACGGCAATCCTTAACAACGCTTGCGGCAGTTTCGTCGCAGGAGCTTTCAATTCCTAATATAAGCATATTCAGACCTCACAGGTAATAGATTTTTTCATAACAACAGCATTTTCACGGGGATCCTCATAGAAATTCTTCCGTATCGAAATAGCTTGAAATCCGCATTTTTCGTAGAGTGAAACAGCGGCAGAGTTGGATTCACGGACTTCAAGGAAGATATCCTCGCTATCGTCCGGAAGCATAGCTTCAAACTCACTGATAAGTCTCAGCGCAAGACCTCTGCGGCGGAAGTCGGGATGTACGGCAACGCTTGTGATATCGCCCTCCCCGACAGCGGAATATCCGCAGATAAGAGCGGCTATGCAATTGTTTTCAGCGATATACAGAACGATTCCGTTGTCCTTTGCGGCTTCGCTTTCGAAGGAATCAGCTGACCAGCCCTCTGCGCCGACGCAGAGACGGTCAAGTGCTGAAAGTTCCTCGAACAGCTCACGGGGATCTCCGGCTGTAGCTTTTTTTACACATATTTCCATATCATCAGCCCTTTGCATCGTACCAGCTGAATCCGGTATTGACATCCACAGCGAGCGGAACCTTCATGTCGTAAACGCTCTGCATTTCCTCTTTGAGTATCTCAGCGGCACGTTGAGCGTCAGCGGCGGAGGACTCAATAATAAGTTCATCGTGAACCTGAAGAATCAGCTTTGCATCAATTTTTTCAGCCTTAAGTCGGCGGAAAACGTTTATCATTGCGATTTTTATAAGATCAGCGGCAGTTCCCTGAACGGGAGTATTCATAGCTATGCGCTTTCCGGCTGCCTGAAGCATTTTGTTTGAGGATGAAAGCTCCGGAATACGGCGTTTTCTGCCGAACATGGTAGTAACGCATCCTGTTTTCATAGCTTCGTCAACGACATTTTCGGTGAATTCCTTTACCTTCGGGAAACGGTCGAGATAATCAGCGATATATTTTTTTGCCTGAGCAACGGATATACCGATATCCTTTGAGAGCGAGAATGCGCCGATACCGTAGATTATGCCGAAGTTGACGGCTTTTGCGGCGCTTCTCATTTCAGGAGTAACCATAAATACGGGCATATCGAATACTTGTGCTGCCGTGGAGGTATGGAAATCCTCTCCGGAGGTAAAAGCAGAGATCATATTTTCATCGCCGCAGAGATGCGCCATAATGCGAAGCTCGATCTGGCTGTAATCGGCATCAACAAGAACTTTGTCCGGAGCGGCAGTGAAGAATTTTCTCATCTGCGAACCAAGTTCAGTACGGACGGGAATATTCTGCATATTCGGCTCAGTTGAGGAAATTCGTCCTGTTCGTGTTTCTGTCTGCTTGAAGCAGGTGTGGATTCTGCCGTCGTCGGCGATTTTGTCGATAAGACCAGTCACATAGGTTGAATTCAGCTTTGTATACTGGCGGTATTTCAGCACGTTGTCCACAATGGGTGAACGTTCACGCAGTTCTTCCAGAACATCGGCGCTGGTGGAATATCCGCTTTTTGTTTTCTTTTTTGCAGGAAGTCCAAGCTCCTCGAAAAGTACGATACCAAGCTGTTTCGGGGAGGAAATATTGAATTCATGGCCGGCGTCATCGAAGATCATCTGCTGAGTTTCTTCAATTTTTTCCGAAAGCATAACGCCAAAATCCTTGACGCCCTGCCTGTCGATGCATATTCCGGTATCCTCCATGGAGGCTAGAACTTCGGTGAGAGGAAGCTCGATATTTTCAAGAAGATCGGTCATTCCTTGTTCATCAATGTTGGTGCGGAGCTTGTTTACAAGTCCGTCAAGGGACGCGAGATCGGCATTTTCATTCTGTTCGGCATAGTAATGCACACCATACTCAGCGCAAAGTTTGTCAATTGCGTAGTCAGAAGCAGAGGTATTGAGGAGATATCCGGAAACAGAAGCGTCATTGCGGATATTCCGGAGTTCGCCGCCTCGTGCCATAGCATAGCGGTAATGCGGCTTAGCGTCATCAGTAGATTTTGCGCAGTCTGAGGAGAAGAATTCAAGAATAAGTTCTTCGCTGCCGGTTGTATAGATGTTGTCACCGCTGCGTACGGAAAGCATATCGTCCCTGAAAATATAGGTACATTCCGTCAGAGAAGAAATGACATCCTTTGTAAGCGGAGCGCAGGTAAGGGTGAGTTCCACAGGTGCATCGTTTTCGGGAGTATCGGCGGAAGCTTCAGTAACGGAAATTCCGAGCTTATCAAGAAGCTTGAACATTTCAAGGTCAGTAAGCAGACGGCTGACAGCGGCGCTGTCCTGCTGAGCGGGAATGTAACATTCAGGAGAGGAACAGATCGGTGCATTTCGGACGATAGTTGCAAGCCATTTGCTTTCTTCAGCGGAGGATCTTCCGTTTTCAAGTTTAGTTTTCACGCCTTTTGTCAGGGATGAATCCGCATATTTTTTGTAAAGCTCCTCAATCGTGCCGTACTCTTTAATAAGAGAGGACGCTGTTTTTTCTCCGATACCCGGAACGCCGGGGATGTTGTCGGAGCTGTCGCCCATGAGTGCTTTGAGATCAATGAGCTGAATCGGAGAAAAGCCGTAATCCTCCGTGAATTTTGCTGAATCGTAGTGAATAGTCTCCTTGTTTGTTGCAAGAAGAACGGTTACGTTGTCGTTGATGAGCTGGAGACTGTCACGGTCGCCGGTGAGAACATAGCAGTGGTCGCCTGATTCAGTACAGGACTGAGCGAGCGTTCCAAGGATATCATCAGCCTCGAAGCCCTCACATTCCACGACCTTGACGCCCATATGAGTGAGAAGCTCCTTGACGATAGGAAGCTGCTGAGCAAGCTCCGGCGGCATACCCTTGCGGCTGGCTTTGTAATAGGATGCAGCCTTGTGACGGAATGTAGGGGAGCGCAGATCAAAGGCAACGGCAACGGCGTCCGGAGAAACATCAGCGAGATTTTTCAGATATATGTTCATGAATCCGAAAACAGCGTTGGTGAAAACGCCGTTTTTGTTGGAAAGCAGTTTTATACCGTAGAAAGCACGGTTAAGGATACTGTTTCCATCTATGGCGAGCAGTTTCATAGTAAAATCCTTTCTTTAGATAGACGTTACAACTATTATACCATATTATAATAGAAATAGCAAATAATTTTTCCAAGCGGCATTTGCAGGGATTATTGAGCTTTGTGCGGTATCGCCTTAATCTGCATTTTGGGTAATGATCTTTTTGGAAGAATTCACAAAAACGGCTGAAACTACTTGAAAAAACACACAAATACTGTTATTATATGAAGGATTATTTATTGTTTTTGAGGCTGTGAAAATGGAAAAGTTTATAAAAATGTGTGTATCTGTTCTGCCGAAGCCGCTGCAGGACATCTATTATAAATATGAAGAAAAGTGGCTTTACCTCGTGTTCGGAGGACTTACCACCGTAATTTCGATAGTTTCAAAACTGTTGTTTTTTGGGGTTGTTCCCGGAGAACCGTTCTGGGAAACTACAGCAGGCGTTGTATTCTCATGGATATGCGCAGTAACATTTGCTTTTTTCACCAATAAGAAATATGTATTCAAAAACGAAACGAATACACGTCAGGAATTCTGGAAGGTATTCTTCTCATTCTACGGCGCAAGACTTGCAACTCTTGCAATGGAATGGGTGATTTTCCTTGTATGCTGTGATTGGCTGAACATCAGCAGAACGCTGATAACCTTCCTGAGTCAGGTGTTCATATTCATAGCAAACTATGTGCTCAGCAAGGTTTTTGTATTCAAAAAGAAGCCGGCGGCTAAAACGGAGCAGAGCAATGATTGATACGTTAAATATCGGAGGAATTGTCCTGAAAAAAACTGCGGCTCTTGCGCCTATGGCTGGTGTTGCTGATCATGCATACAGGCTTATGTGCCATGAATTCGGGGCATCATATATGGTGAGCGAAATGGTTTCTGCCAAGGGAATATGCTACAGCGACCGCAAAACGGCGGAGCTCTGTACCGTCACCGATGAGGAACGACCTATGGCAGTACAGCTTTTCGGCAGCGAGCCGGAATTCATGGCAAAGGCAGTGGAGATAGTGCGGCAATATGAGCCGGATATTATTGATATAAACATGGGATGTCCTGTACCGAAGGTAGTCAATACCGGAGCAGGCTCGGCTCTTATGAAAGATACTGATCTTGCGGCATCTATAACAGAGGCAGCCGTAAAGGCAGCCGGAAAAACTCCGGTAACAGTAAAATTCCGCAGCGGTTGGAGTGCTGATACTATTAATGCAGTGGAATTTGCAAAAGCTCTTGAAAATGCCGGAGCGGCGGCGCTTACCGTACATGGGCGGACAAGAGATCAGTTCTACAGCGGAATTTCAGATTCCGGAATAATAAAAGCTGTAAAGGAAGCAGTCGGTATTCCTGTAATAGGCAGCGGAGATGTAACAGATCTGGCTTCCTGTCTTAAAATGTACGATGAAACAGGCTGTGATCTTGTGATGATAGGCAGAGGAAGCTATGGCAATCCCTTTGTTTTCCGTGAAATAGACAGCTGGTTCAGCGGAAAGCCATATACACCTCCGACGGTAGAAGAAAAAATGGAGGTAATGCTCAGGCATATCAGACTGATAATCAGCTTGAGTGAAAAATCCGAAGAAATGGCGATACATGAAGCGAGAAAGCACGTTGCATGGTATATGAACGGCTGCTACGGATCGGCGAAATTCCGTGGGCGCTGTTATCAGCTTTCCTCTTATGAGGAAGCCGTCAGATTAGCGGAGGAATTCATAGAATTACAGCACTGGCATAGTGCACAAAAAAATCATCAAAATTTTGTATAGACGCACAAAAATCTTAGAGAGCAGATTTCGATATCCGGAATTTGCCTTAAATACGTCGTTTGAAAGGCATTTATTCACGTTTGTATCATTGATTCTGACATGATATCCGGTCTAATTTGTAATTGCAAAATTCCAGATTATGTGTTATAATATATGATATAGTAGTGGGGGCTTCGGCGGCTGAAATATATAGGTATAAAAATCACGCGCGACCTCATTGCATCGGGTTTGCCGGTGCTCCGGAACAGCTTCCGGTGCGGGGTATAACAGGAGAAAAAATATGAAAATGAGAAAAAGCCGTACAATTGCAGCATTTCTTGCAGCTGCGTTATTGTCCATATCAGCAGTAAGCTGCGGTAAGGTAGAAAAAGTTGGTAATGTTGAATCGGAAGATACAGTCATATCTGCAACCGGACAGCCGGAGGCAGATATAACTACAGCACCGCCTGAAACAGAACCGCCTACGGAGTCTGCGTCGGAGGATAAGACGGTTCATGTATGCGCAGCCGGAGATAATCTGATACACTACTCGGTCTATAAAAATGCCGAACAGTATGCGTATGCAGCAGGAGAAGGCGCAGCATACGATTTTGCTCATTTATACGAGAATGTCCGCTACATCATCGAGGACGCAGATGTTGCAGTTCTTAATCAGGAAACGATAATATCACAGAGCAACGAAATCAGAGGTGCAAACGGCGGAGCACTGCTGTTCAATTCTCCTCCGGAGGTTGCAGACGCTGTAATTGATCTTGGATTCGATGTATTCACGATGGCGAATAATCATCTTCTTGATTTTGGGGCATCAGCACTTGAAGAATCAATAGGCTTCTGGAATCAGAAAGCACAGGAATTCGATCTCACGGTGCTCGGTGCATATCTCAATGAAGAGGATGCAAATAATATCCGCATCCGTGAAGTTAACGGCGTAAAGATCGCTTTTCTTGCATATGCAGAGCATATAAACGGTTTCAGCATACCGTATGATTCGTCGCTCAGAGTTGTTATGAACTATGAGGAGGATGTCATTGAAAGGCAGATCAAAGAGGCTTCTCAGATTGCTGACGCTGTCATAGTTTCCGCACACTGGGGCGTTGAGGATACACATTTGGTCGGCGACGACAGAAAAATCCTTGCCGAAAAAATGATCAACTGGGGTGCAGATGTAATTCTTGGTGCTCATACTCATACGGCTGAAACAATGGAATGGATCGAGAGATCTGATGGTACAAGAGGATTCGTTTATTATTCAATGGGAAATTTTGTCTGTGCACAAACGGATAATTTCAATCTGATAGGCGAGATACCGGAGTTTGATCTTGTTCTTGACGGCGAGACGAATGAGCTTACTGTTGAGAATGTTTCATGTGTTCCGATAATTATCCATTACGATGACGGTAATTTTTCCAATATGAGAATTTATCCGTACAGTATGTACACTCCCGAGCTTGCGGCAAGTCATGGAGTTCCGTATGCGATTCCATATGGAACGTATAATTCATTCAGCTGGGACATCGTAAACAGCATAATTGAGGAGAATATTCCGCAGGAATTCCGAGATTTGGAAAGATAAATTAATCAATTCAATTTTTGTGCAAAATTATTGCTTTTGTGAGTATTTTGCAAAAAAATGCCATTGTGCAAACCGTTCAAAAAAGAATATAGCTGTTTATATAAAATACCAAAAACAATATAAAGCTATTTACATTTCAAAAAGGTTGTTATATAATAAAAATAAGAATAAATATGGATTTGGGATTAAGTATCTCATCACGGCAGTGTGATGCGTCTTTCGCTTTTGCTGCTGCGCAGAGAACATTTGTGACCGCTGTTTCAGGTCGGCTGAAACCAATGTCTGTATCTCTTAAAATGTATAACAGCAAGGTCAGAAACTTGTTCTGAATGCAGCCGCGTTGGCGGGTCGGCAGAGGGGTCTGCCGGAATTAAGACAAGATATAATCAAAGGGGCGTCTTGTTCCTTTGTTATATAACATTAATAGAAGAAGGAGGAAAAAATAATGAAGACAAAAAAGGTAGTCGTTGGAGCAGTTGCTGCTGCGATGCTTTCACTTTCCGTATGCTCAATTGCACCAGCCGTAGCTGCTGGCGAAACAGTGCAGATATCCGTTGGTACAGCTGAGGCTAAGGCAGGAGAGCAGTTCACAGTGGATGTATCACTCGCTGATATTCCATCTACCGGTATTCAGGCAATTGACTTTACAATTGCTTATGACAACACACTTATCACAATTGACAGTGTGAAGGCAGGCGCTATTACTACTACAAATGCAGAGGGTTCGGATTCTACAAATGGAGCAATGCCGATATTTGACAGCTCAATTCTTAACGAAGAAGGCTGTGTAAATCTTATCTGGTCAACTTCACTTCAGGATTCTTCCTACTGGCTCAGTAAGGATGGCGTGTTCTGTACAATTACCGGTACAGTTTCAAAATCAGCACCCGAAGGAACAGTAGCTGACCTTAAGCTCGTTCCCGGCAAGCGTGAAACATACCCTGGATCAGGAGCTTTAGTGGGTAAGATCGCATGTGGCTATTTCGACGGTACAAGCAAGGTTTCATATGAAGTTGCAGTTAAAAACGGTAAGGTTACTGTACCTGGCAGTGGAGTAACTGAGGGTAAGAGAGGCGACGCTAACTGCGATGGTCAGGTTCTCCTGAACGACGCAATTCTCGTAATGCAGTCTATCGGTAATCCCGATGCTTTCGGCGAAAGCGGAAGTGATGCAGCTCGTATCACATCACAGGGCGTTAAGAATGCTGACGTAGCTGGCGGTGATAACGATAAGGGCGGCGATCTTCTTACAAACGCTGATGCACTTCGTATTCAGCAGTACCTGCTTAAGCTTGTAAGCGAAATCTAATTTCCAGGATTATCTGATTTGTCCCCCCTTACAAAGGAATACGACCCATTTTTAAATTTATTAAAGGCTAAAAACCTAAGAAAGGAATTATTACAAATGAGAAAGTTTATTTCTGCAGTTACATCTCTGGCTATAACTGCAACAATGGCAACTGCTTTTGTACCAGCTACCTCTATGGCAGCTGCACAGGATGCATCCAAGGGCTTGTCTCTTGAGGCTTTCGCAGAGGCTGACTCCAAGTACTCTGCAATGGGATCAAACATCACAGTTTCTGCTGCTGATATCGCAGCTGGCGATGTTACAATTCCCTGTGCTCTTTACCTTGATGAGGTAAATCACTCACAGACAATCGCAGCAACATGGTCCGTAAACGGCGGTGCAGATGCTGCAAACATTACATTCAAGGCTTATGATCCTAATAACGATTATTGGGCAAGCGATAAGAACTATACAATCGCAAGCGGCGCATCATTCTCAACAAAGCAGTACGTTGGCTTCGCTGGTGCATATGATGATTTTGAAGAATCATACATGAACCACGGTACATACAACATCACTTGTGTTAAGGGAATGAAGTTCGCTAACATCGACAACTATTATATGTGTGTAGGCTGGACAAACGGCGGTTACGACTACGAGTACACAGGCGAGAAGTCTGATTCACACCCTGTAGCAGTATTCGACGTAACTCTTCCTAAGGGAACAGCTGCTGGCGACTATACTCTCGATTTCACAAGCTACAATACATCTGGTAATCCTAATCAGGTTAACCCTGCAACAATGATCGAGACAACTGGCAGATACACAGAAGCTCTTGGCAACCTTGATCTCCAGAGCCTCAAGATCACAGTTGAAGGCGGTTCAACTCCTGTTGATAAAACAACAACAACAACAACTAAGAAGCCCGATGATGTTACAACAACAACTGTTAAGCAGCCTGTTGCTGACGGCGACATCATTTTCGACTTTGGAAACTATGAAGCTAAGCCTGGCGATACAGTTAAGGTAGCTGTAACAATCACTCCTAACGGCAAGCCCGTTGCTGGTGTTGACGCAGTTCTTAAGCACGACGCTCCTCTTGAGCTCACAAACATCGGCGGAAAGACAGCT
>JAFTYF010000061.1 GCA_017461395.1 Ruminococcus sp. | reverse complement strand
TCGGCACACTGGGCGGCTCGCTGGGCGGAATACTGGTCAGCTCGAAAATGACGAACTACCGCATCCAGCAGCTTGAGAATAAGGTTGCGGAGCATAACAACTTCGCCCGAAGAATGCCTGTTGTGGAAGAACAGATTAAAGTGATTAACCATCGTATTGAGGACCTTGAAAGGGGTGATCATCATGCTTAAAAATCTTGCAAAGCTCATCGATGTCAAAAGCCTTGTAACGCTTGTTTTAACGGCTGTTTTTGCGGCTCTGGCTCTGGGCGGTGAAATATCTGCCGAGCAGTTTCAGACCGTATTCACGACCGTGATTGCGTTTTATTTCGGAACGCAGTATCAGAAGAATGTTAAGGAGGACAAATGAGGTTATACAATGGTAACTGCCTTGAAGCGCTAAAAACCCTCCCAGCGAAAAGCATTGGCTTGATACTGACAGACCCGCCCTATAATATCGGCAAGGCTGAGTGGGATAAAATCGAAAACTATGTTGAGTGGTGTGGCGAATGGCTTACGGAGTGCCAGAGAGTATTAAAGGATAATGGTACGCTTATCTTTTGGCATAATGATATAACGCTAAGCAGTGAATTGCTTCACTGGATATCAAAAAATACAGATTTTGTACTCAACTCATTCGGCTTATGGCACAAGCCGAATTTCCGGAAGCTAGGATGGAGCAATAAATCTGGTGAATGCACTCTGCGGTCGTGGTTCAACGTTTTTGAATTTTTCTTCGTTTTTATAAATCCGACAGCGGGGAGAGAATGGAAGAAAACAGGACTAGATTATGTGTACAGCACCCCGGAATGTTTCAAGCCGCTGAAAGAGTGGTATCACAGCGAATTAAAAAGGCTGAATATCACAAAGCAGGATATATATGCAAAATATACTGAGGTGACTGGTAAAAAGCCTTATATGCCTGCCCGCCATTATTTCAAAGATTCTCAATTTGAAATCCCGACGCAGAGCGTTTATGAAAGCGTATACATACCGTTGGGATTTAACAAGTCCTACGAGGAATTGCGGCCAACATTTAATATTTTTGATGGTGAAACATACAGCAATTATTTTACCGCCGACAAGCAGAACTGTTCGAACGCCCAATTACACCCATGCCGCAAGCCATTGAACATACTTGCAAAGTTAATCAAAACGCATAGCCGTGAAAATGAAATTGTGCTTGACTGCTTTATGGGGTCTGGATCAACCGGAGAAGCAGCCGTTAACCTTAACCGTGATTTTATCGGCATCGAGCTTGATAAAAACTACTTTAGCATAGCTAAAGATTGTATCGAAAATGCTATCAAAGCAAAAAATCAGGAGGACAAATAAAATGAGTAAAATTTGTTTTATCGTAGGTCACGGAAGATCTAAGTCAGGTGGATATGACCCGGGCGCAACGTCCGGAGCGGCTCAGGAATTTAAGATTGCTAAGGAGATCGCCAAGTACGCACAGCAGTGCTACAATGCTACATATCAGGAGCAGGCAGATCTGATGAACTACGACGGAAGTCTGTATCTCACCGACAGAATCAACAAAGTCAATGCTTCCGGATACGACTTTGTAGCTGAAATCCACCTTAACGCCGGCGGCGGTACGGGCACAGAGTGTTACTATCACAAAGGCAATGAGACCGGCAGAAAGTACGCAGATGCTATCTGTGACAATATCGCAGAGGCTCTGGGCGTTCCTCAGCGTGCGAACGGTACCGACGAGGGCGGCGATAAGGTCAAGCTCAATAGTTCTGGGCGTGATTACTTTGCCATCATCAGAGAGACTAAGCCGACTGCGGTACTGGTGGAGACCGTTTTCATTGACTGTGCATCCGACCTCAGCAAGGTCAACTCAGCAGATGGTCAGAAGAAGTGCGGCGAGGCTATCGCTAAGGCGGTAGCAGCTGCCAGAGGTGCAGCAACTAAGTCCAAAACATTAACTTCTTCAGCTTCAACAACTGATAGCCTCTATCGTGTGCAGGCGGGTGCATTCTCGGACAAAGAAAACGCTGTATCTATGCTGGAAAGACTTAAAACAGCCGGATTCGCTGATGCGTTCATTAAATCTTGAATAAAAATCCGGCGAGAATAATCGCCGGATTTTTTTAATACTTTCTATTTGAGACAAAACAGACAAAACGCCAAAACGTACTAAAAAAGAAGAAAAAACGACTTAAAAAGGCGTTGTTTTTTATTTGTGCAGCATGATATAATTTGTTTACAGTACTGTGATTTACAACGAAAGGAAGTCGGAAAAATGAATACTAAGAAACTTTTTGCCGCATTCACATCAGCGATTCTTTGTACTGTTCCGATGCTGAGTATGATAACAGCAAACGCAGCTGAAACAGAACAAAGCAAGACATATGTAGTGTATCATATTGCTCAGAACAGCAGTATCGCATACTTCGATTTCAGCATTAATTACGATTCAGATGTAATCGCTAACGAGAGTACAGCGACAAGCCTTCTTGATGGTGGTTATTTCCGTTCTACTAATAACGAGACCAGCCGTAAGGTGCAGAATACCTATAACGGAGATGCTATCGGCGGAACAGGTGTCTTAACATCAACTAAGCTTTATGCTCCTATGACTACAACCAGCATTTTTGATAAAATCACTTATACTAATCCTGTTATCAGAAATGCGAGCAATATCACTTTATCTCCTACGTCTATTACAATGGAAGCCATTCTTCTTGGTGATGCCAATCAGGATGGTGTTGTTGATAGCAAGGATGCAGATGCAATATCAGCTTATATAGCTAACCCAAGTGCTAGCCCTCTCTCGGCAGCCGGCTTGGACGCTGCCGATGTTCAGGCGAGAGGCAATGGACTGAATGCAAATGATGTACTTATGATTCAGCAGTATATCGGTGGTTATATCAACAATTTTTAATCCGAAAGGAGATTTACCATGAATATAAACTTCAAAAGAATACTGTCATCAACACTGGCAGTACTGGCGATTGGCGGCGGCATAGCATATTCCGGAGCAGAGGGTATGTCTGATATATTTGATACCGAAACTATTTCTGCATACGCTGCTGAAACCAAAAACTATAACGGTTTGGAATATGTTGAATATGCACTCGACACTGAGCTTCAGGCAAGGATTGTAGGGTATACCGGAACTGAAGCAGTACTCGAGATTCCTGCAATTATAGATGGGCGTCAGGTAATTATTGATAGTAATGCATTCAACGGCAATACTATCATTAAAAAAGTTACTGTTTCGGAAGGTATTACACACATACTTAGCGGCGCATTTGCGAATTGCCCGAATCTTGAGGAGATAAATGTTCCGGCTTCATTAGAAATAATTATGCTTAATAGCTTTACAGGCTCTGATAAGCTTAAATTTACCGGAGATGGAGTGCCTACTATTGTAAGCACTATGGCAACTTCGTGGTGCCTTGATAACAATATCTATTCAATCACTTCAAGTGATACGAACTTAAAGTACTATCAGCGTGCTGTAAAAATCGCCTCAGAGTTGAAGAAGGATCTTACCTACGATTCATCCGCTCCGAATCAGGGGGACGCAGCTTCGGTGTTAAATACATTAAAAGCAACATGCGGCGGATATTCAAGGGTATTTTATCATATATGTCTCGCAGCAGGAATTCCGGAGGACTGTATAAAGGTTGTCGGAGACTGCCATTGTCACGCTTGGAATTACATAAATATTTCAGGAGATTGGTATAATGTTGATGTTACAAATTCTATCTACTTTGCAACAGACGCAAATTATGCCAAAACAATGTTTAACAACACAAATACAAGTCATGCCTATCAT
>JAFTYF010000060.1 GCA_017461395.1 Ruminococcus sp. | reverse complement strand
CGTTACCAAACACATCTTCATTTGTCTATTTTCATTCCTGTTAAGCATCGCAACTACCTCGCTTTCTGTACTTCTATTATACCATATTTTAGCAGAAAAGTCGAGATAAATAGGAGTTTGTCAACAGCTCCGAAACACGACCCCATCGGAAGCAAAACCACTGCCCTGATTTGGGGCGGCGGTTACAGGTAATCCAAATCAAATCAAGCGGTCGGGCGTAGAACACGCCCCACCCCAAAACAAAGCTGCCGTCAGTCTGACTGACAGCAGCGTGCATTTCAGGAGGAAGAATATGAATCAGAACACAAATCACAAGCCCGAAGTCATGAATCTCTCCGATGCCATTGCCGCAAAACTGGCGGCTGAAGAACTGCGTAAGCGCAGCGACCTGATGCTGAAAGCACAGATCGAACAGCTGCTTTGCCCGAAGCAGCACAAGAACAAGGGATGATCGGGTAGCACTACTGTGCGTCGCTTCGTGTGTAGAAGGTGCTGCGTCCTGAACCTTGCTTCACAAGCTGTCCTGCATCCACAAGATGCTTGATGGCACTTTCTACGGAAGCCTTGCTCAGTGTGGGGCACAGCTCCATGATCTCACGCTTGGTGAATCTGCCGATCCTGCTTTCTGCTGCACGGCGAACCGTTTCGAGGGCTGGGGTTTTCTCACCCACCATATCCACACGCTCTTCAAAGTCACGATAGGCGGAAAGGATGGTCTGCAGCAGGTAGCGGATGAACGGTGTTGGATCATCCGTCCCCGTATCCCAGCCATTCTGGCAAGCCTGCAGCACATCGTAGTAGGTGTCCTTCGTCTTGGCGATCTTGCTTTCCAGCGAAATATATCTGCCGATCTGATAACCGGCACGATACAGAAGCAGTGTGGTCAGCAATCTGCTCATGCGTCCGTTGCCGTCATTGAACGGATGAATGCAGAGAAAATCATGAATGAAAACGGGAATCAGAATGAGAGGATCGACCTCCTGCGAAGC
Organism: Ruminococcus sp.; assembly: GCA_017461395.1. Lineage (GTDB taxonomy): Bacteria > Bacillota > Clostridia > Oscillospirales > Ruminococcaceae > Ruminococcus. The sequence continues at coordinate 20,891 of JAFTYF010000060.1, read as the reverse complement.
AAGCATCCGGTTGAAGCTCTCGCAGATTGCCTCGACTGCCGCAGGGGTTTCATAGGGGGCAATGGGTGTGAACAGCACAAACTCCCGTCCGTCCGCATCCACCGCACTGATATAATTCTGTGTGTTCTTAAAGCTGCCGCCGATGTTCTTGTGCGAATACTTGTACAGATCACGGTGCAGCTGCAGGAGATAGTTCGGGCGCATGGGGATGTATTCGTAGTTCTCATGAATGGTGTTCAGCACATCACGATAGCCCATGATTTCTTCTTCGTCACGGCTGCGTGGCGTGGTTTTATCCGCAATGAGCTGCTGCAAACGAGTATTCGTGGTACGGATCCCCTCGATGGCATTGGAGGCTTCGGTGCTCTGGATTCTGGCGATTTCCACCAGACGTTCCAGCTGCGCAGGCTTCTGCCGCAGATACAGTTCCTGCCGTCCCTTGTATTCGTGGATCTGTGCCACAAGCCCCAGAATGGTATTGTCCCACTGTCCGTCCTTCAGGACGCTGTAATCAAATGACCGCATCGCTTCTCCTGCCTTTCCTTGTTTTATCCTAATTATAATCAATTTTAGGAGAAAAGTCAAGGCGTTATACGAAGTTTCTCCTAAAAATAGTTTGTATCAGGAGAAACCAGAATATACAGCAGGCGAACACATTCATTGCTATTGCACAAACCCGACGACAAATTGTCGTTGAGTATGATGATTCCATTTTCCGAACAAGAATAGTATAATTGACTTGGGAGGGATGCACATGAAAATCGAAACCGAATATGCCGTGCAGATGCTGATTGAGATTCTGTTTGAAAAAGGACTGCTCAATCAGGAAACCTACCTCAACGTGATGAAAGAAATGAATCGGAACGAGCAGTCAAAAGCTGCCTAAGAAATGGAGGAATGCTATGTACACAACAACAAAACCCGACCGCAACCGTGCGAGAAATGTGGTGTTCTACGGACGAGTTTCCACCGAGCATGAAGCACAGATCTCCGCACTGGAGAACCAGCTCCAGTGGTATGACGATCAGGCAAGATACCACCCCAACTGGAACATTATCGGCAAGTATATTGATGAGGGCATCACCGGCACACAGGCGAAAAAGCGTCCGTCCTTCCTGCGGATGATTGAGGATGCACGCAAAGGCAGATTCGATCTCATCGTCACCCGTGAGGTCTGCCGCTTCGCCCGCAACACCGTGGACACGCTCATGTTCACCAGAGAGCTGCGGAACCTTGAAGTCGAGGTATTCTTCGTGGAGGACAACATCTGGACGATGGATGGGGACGGCGAGCTGCGGCTCTCGCTGATGGCAACCCTTGCACAGGATGAAAGCCGCAAGGTCTCCGAGCGAGTGCGTGCCGGACAGTATATCAGCCGTGAGAATGGTGTGCTCTACGGCAACGGCAATATCCTCGGCTATGACCGTGTGGGCGGCACCTATGTCATCAATCCCGAACAGGCAGAAACCGTCCGCCTGATTTATGATCTCTACTTGCAGGGGCTTGGCATCAAGCGGATCGTCAACGAGCTGCAGCGGCTTGGCAGAAAGAATGCTTCGGGCAAGGTCAAATGGGAAATCGTCATGGTGCGGCGGATTCTGCGAAACGCCACCTACAAGGGTTATATCGGCTACAACAAATCCCGCACCAACAACTACCTCGATCAGAAACGCATCAACAACAACGATCTGGATACCTACGTCTACAAGAAGGGTGATTTTGAACCGATCATCTCCGAGGAGCAATGGGATGCCTGCCACAAAATCATGCAGTCACGCACGAAAACCTTTGTGGACAGCAATGGTCACGAACACTGCTTCGGGCATCGTATCTCCTCCGATCCGTGGCTGCGGAAGCTCAAATGCCACTGCGGCGGCGGATTCAAGCGGTACAAATGGCGTGTGAACAAGAAAAGCGGACAGGAGGTGTACGGTTATTCCTGCTACGCACGGAGTATGACTGCCAGCCGCAAATATCTGGAGAACCACGGCATCTCTGCCGAGGGCATCTGTGACATCAAGGGCATCTGCGACTGGAAGCTGGAGATGATGGCGGAGAAGATCTTCGGTGAGATGCTGCCCGACCGTGCAGAAGTCATCGAACAGGTCATGGCGACGATCGAAAAATGCAGCCGAGCGGAAAGCACCGCTGCCCATCGGGAACAAGATATGATGCAGGCAAAGATCACCCGTCTGGAAACGAAACTGCTCCGGCTGGTAGAACTGTACGCCGACGGTGAGATCGGCAAGGAGGAATACCACAGTGTCCGTGCCGCCACGCAAAAGGAACTGGATTCCCTGAACGCTGCTAAAACGCAGCAGGCAGACCCCGAATCCCTTGCAGGAGATGCGATCGACATGGCGAAGATCCGTCAGAGCCTGCGTGAGCTTCTGACCATCGAGCAGGGGAATATCCATAAGGAAATCATCGACAAATTCGTGTCCCGCATCATGCCCATGGACAACACCCACTTCGACTGGGTGATCAATCTGGGGGAAGAACGAAACGAGCACATCCGCTGCTGCCTCACGGGACGAAAGAACAAGGCAGAGCTGACCATCTGTGACAGTGAGGACTGTCACAGTACATACTGGATTGCGGAAAACCTGCTCCCCGAAGCCCTTGCACATAAAAACACAGGGATTTGTGACCTGCGACACAGGCTGCAATTGCTAACAAGTAATCAGATCCGGTAAGGAATAGATTCTATATAAATCGGCTGAATCCGCTTAATGCGGTCAGGCTGATGTGCACAAACGAAATGACCTCCTCATTCCGAAAGGATTGGGGAGGTTTTTGTGTGTAAATGTAGGTGCAATTCCTACATCGCACCTTAAATTAATCACGGAATAAACGGGCGGATGTAGGCATACGCCCCTACATATTGAACCCAAAATCATAGGGGACGACAACCGCCGTCCCCCTTCATTTGGTTATTTGGAATTTTCTTTATAATATTTGTTATGCTGCACGCTTGTCAGAACTCTGATAACCGGAACTATTAGCAATCCGCAGAAGAAATTGCTCACTCCGTGCACGAAATCAAACGGAAATCCGGCTATTATCCACGCAACCATTGCGTCGAAACTCAGCCCGAACATTATAGCCTGCGCCGGAGCATACAGCGTTCCGTACAAAAAACCATGACAGGCATTTACGATCATATACACGACCGGCTTTATTTTTTCCGGCATTTTCTTAGGCAGAAGCATCGTTATTCCCCAGAGTACTGCCCACAAGTACAGATATGGTATCCACCACGCTGAAAATCCGCCGAACAGACCGTTCAGAAAAACATAAGTATATATCGGATACAGCGCTTTCTGCCTGTAAACGACCGTGAACGCTATCGTGAACACTCCGAGCAGGTGGATATTCGGTGCAGCTTCCATGATCACCTTTGAAGCATACATCAGCGCACCGAGCATACCGAAAAGCACCACTTCTCTTGTTGAAAGCTTCATTATTTCTCGATTTTGAAGGAATACTTCTCGCCTTCCTTGATTTTTGTGGAATCCACACCTGATGCTGCATATTCGCCGTCAACATAGAACGCCCAGTAGGTCTTGTCCTTGTCAAAATCTGCGGTAATTCCGTTTACAGACTTTACATACAGACCAAATTCGCCTTCTTCGCCGGAAATAAGTCCGACATCCTGTAATGCGTCGCCGACAATTTTCTTGTCCGTGTGAACCTCAAAATCCGTTTCATTTCCGTCCTTGTCCACAACAGTGAACATGAATTTTGTCTGACCTTCGCCGAGAACAGACTCCGAAATTTTCATTGTCTCATCCCAGCCAGATGACGATTTACCGCCGTTTTTGCCGCAGCCGACTGATGTGAATGCCATAGCCACAATAAGCATTGAACACAGAAGCCGCGAAGAAAATCTTTTGCTTTTGTTAAAATTCATTTTCTTTTCCTCCTGATTTTTTCTCCCTTTATGCCGGCGCCCGCAGCATTTTTCAAAGGGGATTATATTGCTCCCCAAGCTTCATATAATTCTTCAAGAGTTAGTTGGTGGAGCAATGTAAATATACGGATATTCCGGCTCAGTGAAATGATTATCCGCCTTCTCAGAATTTCTTCCAATGACTTTTCCCTGATTGTGGCTTCAGGTAAGGATAATCACAAATGTTCACATTACGGCGACGGGCTCGCACAGGATTTTCACCTGTTTCCCCGAATATTTCTTTATTTCTGTGACAGAAATTCTATGATTTTATCATAATTTTCTGCCTTGTGCGGGAATGTACAGCCGGAGCAATCTTTGACTCTCCTGCCGTCAGATACGATATATCTGCATTTCCCGAGACATTTTTCGTATTTATACATGGGACAGTAGCAAAACAGACAATTGATTCCGTCCTCGCCCTCATGACAGGGATAATATTCGCAATCCCTGTTTTCAAAGTATCTGTATGTATTTTTCATATTTAAAATTAAGGAATGTCAGCTTCAAAGATCCACGCAGGATCATTCCGGAAAATATCCGACAGCCTCCCCTTTTTCGTTTTTGAAGTCCTTCCTGTTCTTTATCCAATTATTATACCACATCCATACTGAAAATTCAATGCTTTTTCGTTGAATCACTCCTCTTTTCCGCCCTTTATTGAAAGGAGGTATATCATGGACGAAATAATCATAGCTCTTCTGTCCCTCATGGGAACTCTCGGAGGCTCGCTCGGCGGTATAGTTATAAGCTCTAAAATGACGAATTACAGGCTTTTACAGCTTGAACAGCGTGTCGCTGAGCATAATAATTTTGCTCGGAGAATGCCCGTAATTGAGGAACAGATCAAGGTTATCAATCACAGACTGGAGGATATTGAACATGAAGAAAAATCTCGGAAAACTGATTGACGTCAAATCTATCGTAACGCTTACGCTGACAGCTGCTTTTGTAGTACAGACTGTCCGCGGCGCAGTGACGTCAGGACAATTTCTGACGGTATTTACGACCGTTATCGCATTTTACTTCGGCACGCAGTATCAGAAAAACAACGGGGAGGAATCTGAATGATCAGGAATTACAAATCAACCGACAAAGCTCAGCTGACGGATCATTTCAACATCAGCGAATTCCGCTGTAAGTGCGGAGGAAATCATGATACCCTGCTTGATGATAAGCTTGTGCAGAAGCTTGAACAGCTTTTCAAGGCGCTTAATTGCTCAAAAATCATCGTAAATTCCGGCTATCGCTGTGCTTCTCATGACAAAAATGTCGGCGGAAACGGCTGCGGTCAGCATACAAAAGGTACAGCTGCGGATATTGTATGCTATGATGAATCCGGAAAGAAGATTTCCTCAAAAATCATTTGCTGTGCGGCTCAGGATATCGGTTTTTCGGGTATCGCCAACATCGACACTACATATACTGCCACTCACGTTGACGTGCGTACTGGTGTGAAATGGTACGGAGATGAGACGGTTACAACTGCTTACAGCGTTACCGATGATTTCTACAAGCACTATGCGCTCAGCAAGGAAGATGTTTACGCCGTTAAAAAACGTACCGCTGATGTCTCTATCGTCATCGACGGCGTAAAATATTCCGGTGTGCTGAGTGAGGGGTAAAGCAATTCTTTTACAGCGCTGATCTCATTCTTTTTATTCGGGATATAAAAGTCGCTTCTTTTTACTAATTCATCTTTTTCAATATTTGTCTATTTTCACGAACAATATGCTTATCTTATGGATAACATTTCATTTTACAAAACACTTGACACCTGTCATAATATGTGGTATACTGTTTATAAAGCGATTTACATGACTATACTTGTTATAGATTATTTGTCACTTTTAAAGAAACAATATTATTTTAATATTTGTACGAAATAAGGCTGTCGGATAAAAATATCCTTTTCGAGTTAATAAAAATAAAACTCTCCTTTGCAATATACGACCTATTTATGACCGTTATATATCTAAAAATTAAGCAGCTGCGCCAGAACGCTGCCGACAGCTTAGAATAAATAAAATTTTGAAAATTGTATAGAAAATTAAGAAGGGAAAAGAAACTGAAGAAGTGAGAGGAGGCATTGTTATGTTAGTCGCTGAGGTCAAATCAGCAGATAAACGCCTTTCAGAAAAGGAAGTAACTCGTGATTTTCTTGAATCATTAAACCGCGGCGAAGAAATGGAAGCTACAATTCCTGGAGATATCCCCAAAGTCGGCGTGACTTCATATCCGATCCTAGAATTTGATGACCGTTCGCTGCAACTTTTACACAGAGGTGTTTCAGAAACTCTGAAGCAAAGCAACGTAAAGCCTGCCGGCGGAAAAGTTTATGAATTTACAAAAAGACTTTTCGATATTGTTGCATCAACCTTCGCATTGGCAGTCCTTGCAATACCAATTGGTATCGTCGCTTTAATAATTTACATTGACGATAAGGGAAACCCGTTCTTTTCACAAATTCGTCTGACAAAGGACGGCAAGCCTTTTAAAATGTACAAACTCCGTACTATGTGCATGGACGCGGAAAAACGTTTTGCTGATGTACAGAAGAAAAACGAATCTGATGGTCTCGCATTCAAAAGTGAATGTGATCCCCGTATAACAAGAATTGGCGCTTTTCTGCGAAAAACATCTATAGATGAGCTGCCACAGTTTCTGAATACGTTAAAAGGTGATATGAGTATCATCGGTCCACGCCCGCCGCTTCCCCGTGAAGTTGTTCTCTATACACCTGAACAGATGAACAGGCTGCTCGTTAAAGGCGGACTTTCATGCATCTGCCAGACAGAAGGCAGAAGCGACATGGAATTTGATAAATGGGTGGATGGCGATATCCGCTATATTAAATCACGAAGCTTCGGTCTTGATATGAAACTTATTTTTAAGACTTTCGTTGCCGTAGTAAAGCGAAAGGGTGCAAAGTAATTTACACTAAATTACATATATAAATGTATTGATGATCTCCGAAAAAGCTCAGCTGTTCGGAGATTATTTATAGGCAGTTAAACAAATCAGTCAGGAGAAATATTATGCATGGCAGACTAATCGTAATTGAAGGACTTGACGGGAGCGGAAAAGCAACACAATCACAGCTCTTGTTCGATACCTTGACTGCACAAGGTATGAAAGTGAAGAAAATTTCTTTTCCGGACTATGAAAGCGATTCATCTGCATTGGTACGAATGTATTTGAATGGTGAATTCGGAACAGATCCTAATTCGGTAAATCCGTATGCGGCATCCAGCTTTTTTGCCGTTGACCGTTATGCAAGTTATTCGCAGAAATGGAAACGTTTTTACCTTGACGGAAGTATCATCATAGCAGACCGTTACACCACATCAAACGCAATTCATCAATGTGCAAAATTGCCTGAAGATCAGTGGGACAGCTTTATCGACTGGCTGTTTAATTACGAATATAAGCTTCTTGGCATACCAGCACCTGATTCGACAATTTATCTGCGTGTTGATCCGGAGATCAGTCAAAAGCTGATAACATCACGTTATGCAGGTGATGAAACAAAAAAAGATATCCACGAAGCAGATACTGAATATCTTCAGAAAGCCAGAAAAGCCGCTGACTACTGCGCTGAAAAGCTTGGCTGGAATATCTGCGAATGTATCAGAAACGGTGCTATGCGTTCAATCGAAGATGTAGCCGCCGAAATCACTACACTGATTAAATAAAAATAATAATACAAAAAATCTCCCCGTTCCGATGAATGGGGAGATTTTGTTTATTCAAATCAGATGCCGACTGAACTTTTGTATCATATCCATCACGCCGTCTGCTTATTCAATATCCAGCTCAGGCGGAATATCAAGCTCATCAGATACATATTTGCCGTTCTTTTTGCGCTGTTTTACGCATTCTGTAAGCAGATATTCTATCTGACCGTTGACCGAGCGGAAATCGTCCTCCGCCCATGCTGCGATAGCGTTATATAATTTCTCCGACAAACGGAGCGGAACCTGTTTTTTCGGTGCCATTAATAAAGACTTCCCGAATTTACAACGGGCTGAGCATCATGATTTCCGCAGAGAACTACGAGCAGATTTGATACCATTGCTGCCTTACGTTCCTCATCAAGCTCAACTATTCCGTTTTCGTTAAGGCGTTCAAGAGCCATTTCGACCATTCCTACTGCACCGTCAACTATCATCTTTCTTGCGTCGATAACTGCGGATGCCTGCTGTCTCTGGAGCATTACTGCTGCAATTTCAGTCGCATACGCAAGGTATGTGATTCTTGACTCGATAATTTTGATTCCGGCTTCTGCAACCTTTTCCTGAATTTCTTCCTTGATTCTGTTTGCAACGATTTCGCTTGAACCTCTGAGACTTCCGTCGTCAGCAACGCCGTCGCCTGTAGTATCAACATTCTGTGCAACGTCATAAGGGTAAAGTCTTACGATATTTCTGAGCGCACCGTCGCACTGGAGTGAGAGAAATTCCTTGTAGTTTTCAACATTGAACGCTGCCTTTGCAGTATCAACAACCTGCCATGTAACGGCAATACCGATTTCAACGGGGTTTCCGAGACAGTCATTGATTTTCTGGCGGCTGTTATTGAGAGTCATCACCTTGAGAGACATTTTCTTGTTTGTTGGTAATGCAGTTCCGGTCAGGGGATTATTTTTATTAACCGGTACAACATCTCCGCTCTGGTTAAGCTTTGTTTCAGCGGCGGGATTTACAGCACGACAGAAGGGATTTACAAAGAAGAAACCGTCACCCTTAATAGTTCCTGCGTATTTACCGAAAAGTGTGAGAACAAGCGCTTCCTGCGGATTGAGGATACGCAGTCCGAGATAGGGAATCCAGCCAATTAAAAGCCATATGCCGGCAATAACTCCGATTACAGGAAGATTTTTGCCTATGCCAAGAATCAGAATGCCTATTGCAGCCAGATATAAGAGCGTTGTGAGAATGAGAACAGCCATGCCATTCTTTTTGTTTGTGAGAATTTTTTCAGTCATGATTAATATTTCCTTTCAGATTTGTGTTCACACTGCGCATCTATGTGATATCAAAATAATATCACATAGATATTCTTTTGTCAATAGATTCCGGAAATATTTTCTTTCATCTTGTTAGTGTGTGATAACATAATTCTGTAAAAACATTCATTTTGTCCACCAAAAGTCAATAAAATCTTCATTTTTTCAGCTTGACACTGCTGTAAATGTGTGTTAGAATTAATATGCAATATTATATAGAGTGTCATAGGCAACCGGATTTTAGGCGATTCGGTGACGCTCTCAAATGGAGGAAATGAAAATGAAATTACTTAACAGGACCTTGGCAGGTCTTTTTGCTGTATGCATTGGAACTGCCGCAGTCCCTTTTTCGGGGACTCTCAAATCAGACGATATCAACGTTTACGCCGCATCAGGAGACATCAGATCAGATATGAAATGGGGAACTCTTAAAATCGGCGGCGCCGGATTTGTTTCCGGTATCGTCTCTGGACAGAAAGAAATGTATCTCCGTACAGACGTTGGCGGTGCATACAAGTACAACTACGAAACAAAACAGTGGGATCAGCTTTTCGGTTTCCTTACTGAAGCTGACAGAGGTCTCCTCAGCGTAAAGGGTATCGCTATTGATCCTACAGACGACAACACAGTTTACTTCCTCTGCGGATGTGCTTACTTCTCAGGCGCAAAGACTTCTATCTTCAAGACAACTGACGGCGGTAAGACTTTCACAGAATCTGACGTTACAGATCTTATTCAGATTCACGGCAACGGCGACGGACGTGAGTGCATCGAGCCTATCGCTATTGATCCTGACAACCCCGATACTATCTATGCCGGCGGCGATGTTACCGCAGGCAGCTCCGCTCTTATCAAGTCCACTGACGGCGGTAAGACATGGAAGCCCGTTGAAGGCTACGACTCCCTCGGTCTTTTCCCCGGCGAGCTTAAATATCCTATGTGGACAGATCATATGGTAAGAGGTACTGAACCCTCAAAGGAATACAATCAGCAGAACGGTATCGGCTGTATCCTCATCGAGGACGGCATGGTTTATGTAGGAACCTCCGTTACTGGTCAGGCAAATATCCACGCTGCAAGCGTGAAGGACGATAAGTTCGCTCCGCTTTCAGCTGACCTCCCCACAGCTAACTACCCCTGCTCTATCACAAGCGATAACAACGGAAATATTTTCTTCACATATATTGCCGGTCTCGCATTCAGCGGTACTGCCGGCGGTGCTTTCAAGTATAACACTGCAAGCGGCACTGTTACCGATATCTCTCCCTGCGGAAATGCTATCGGCATGATCGAGGCTGACGAAGAAAATCCTGACAAGCTCCTCGCAAGAACCTGCGGCGTATGGTCCGATCAGTGGTACGAAAAAGAATGGACTGACGGAAGCATCGCATGGGGCGACCACTTCTACCGCTCTGAGGACGGCGGAAAAACATGGCAGGATATCACTCCCGGTGCCGGCGAAACTATCTACGGCAACGGCGATCCCTACAAGGAATTTGTATCACTTCCTATGGACACAAACGGCTATGACTGGATCTACGGCAAGGCTTGTCACTGGGGAAGCGGTATCGTTCTTGATCCAAGAAATCCTGAAAGAATCCTTCTTACATCCGGTAACGGCGTTTTCGCCTGCGATAACGTATGGGATGAAATGGAAGTTCAGTTCTACTTCCAGCCTGACGGCGTTGAAGAAGTCGTTGCTCTTGACTTCGTAAGCGTTCCCGGCGGTGCAGCATACTCCGCAATCGGCGACTACGATGGATTTATCCACAACGATGCAACTTCAATCCCTCCGCAGTATAAGCCGAATATCGGCTCAACTTCCGCTATTGCATACTGCCCCACTGATACAAAGATAATGGCTCGTGTAGGTGAGCACGAAGCTAAGGGTTACTACAGCGAGGACGCCGGCAAAACATGGAAGGAACTTAAAGTTTCCAGCGGCGGCGGAAAGCTTGCTATCACAAAACTTAAAGACGGTACAGTGAGAATCTTCCATGCAAGCGGCAGCAACGCAGCTATCCAGTATACAGATAACTACGGCGCAACATGGACTGCCGCTGAAGGTCTCAAAGGCTCAAAGACAACTTATCCTCTCGTTGACCTCAATAATCCCGCTGTTGTTTACGGCTCCGGTGTACATTACAACGACTACTGGGGTTCTGATCCGAGCAAGACTGAACCTACTCTCGACGATGCACAGTACAACTTCTACATCAGTACTGACTACGGCGCAAATTTTGAAAAAATTACTGTATGCAAATATGATATGTGCGATCACACAGGCGATCTTGCATACATCTCCGAAGACAAGGTTGCTATGGCAGTAGGCTGGAATGGTCTTTATATCATCACCGATAAAGGTAAGACTATCACAAAAACAGACGTTTTCTATGCTAAGACAGTGGGCTACGGCGCTCCCGAAAATAAGGGCGAGGCAAATACTCTCTTTATGTACGGCAAGCCGGAAGCTTCTGACCCTGAGGGAATCTACCGCTCAACTGACGAGGGCAAGACATGGGTTCTCATCAACACAAACAACATCTACGGCGGTACAGGAAACGGTAACTTCCTCGTTGGCGATATGAACGAATTCGGTAAGGTCTATATGTCAACAGTAGGCTGCGGTATCGTTTACGGCGAGCTTTCTGACGGCGATGAACCGGATCCAAATCCTCAGCCTGATCCTGAATTTGATTACGGCGACGCAAACGGTGACGGAACTGTTGCACTCTCTGACGCTATCCTCATTATGCAGTACCTCGGAAATCCTGATGTGTACGGCGAAAATGGCACTGATAAGTCGCATATCACCGCTGAGGGAGCTAACAGCGCTGACGTTTCAAACAGAGGCGACGGTCTTACAAACGCAGACGCTCTGGCAATTCAGAAATACCTGCTCAAGATAATTGATAAGCTTCCAGAATAAAAAATTACGGCGTACCTGAAAATGGTACGCCGTTTTTATTACCATAATTTTTAATCTGTTACGTCATGGATACCGCAATTCCGGATTATCATTATTTTCTCTGCATCTGTTCTGCGTATCGCAATAACCGTTCCGCTGATGAGATATGCCGCCGGATCGCCGCCGGAGCTTATATGCAGGCACTCAGCCGCCGCTCCGGATGTAAACCCGAGATCCATAAGGCGGCTGCGCATTTTTCCGGTCATGTCAAGCTTCACTATGCGGCAGCTCTCGCCCTCCCGAAGCGTGCTGAGATTTGTTATATTATTCATTGAGACTCCTCCTGATACATTATACTCAGAAAAGCTCCATAATGTGTATCAGAATTTGTCATGATATACGCTCAGCTTCGTGACGATCCCCTTTGACGAACCGGTAATTTCAACGCCTTCTATGCGCTCGGAATTTATACCGCAAAAGCTTACGATATCCGAAAGATCCTCGCCGTTATAGCCGCTGTAGGTGCAGAAAAATACCTTCTGCTCCCTTGAAGCAATCTTATCATCAAATACAAGCGCATCATTCGGCTCATAAAGAAATTCTCTGTCAAGCTCGCTGTATTTATGGCGGACTATCCCATATGCCGCCGCATCCGGATTTTCATACTCATACTGACCGTATTCTCCGCCCATATCAGCCATATGAAAATGACTTACAAGACGTCTGCCGTTCATCGAAAATCCCCTGCTCAGCAAGTCGGAATCTGTATACGAAAATACCGCCGGATCGCTGACCGGAGTTATACGGACGCAGTTTGTTCCCCTGATATACGGATATGTTCCGCAGAATTTGTAGGAAAGATTTACAACACCGTCCCACATGGTTGAATTTCCGCTGACATATATATACCCGCTCTGACCGGAATTATCCTCGTGTGTGACGTATGGAAGCGAATAATAGCCGTCCATGAGCTGATTAAAGGTTACGTTTGATTTCATTCCCGGCTCTATCTGATTCTGACAGAGAAGCGAGGTAAAACCTCTTGAAACAAGCGAGACTATTCTGCTTCCGCCGGAATATGTCACTTTAAGAGTATCAATAAGTCCATGATGAACAAGCTTCTGACCGAGATATAAAAAGATCTCTGAGGAATTTTCAAAATCCTCCGCATCAGCATGAATCTGCGCATTAAGAAGCGTATACGGCAGATAGGAATTCTTCCTGAAACGAAAGCTGAGAAGCTTTTCCTCAGTGATAAGAGTTCCGTCCGTCTTTTTCACTGTAATACTTGCTGTCATGAGGATTCCTCCTCCCCGACGGCTTCGGCAGTGATAAGCGTGATTACAGCATAAATGAAATCCTCGCCCTTGTCCTCGGAATTGAACGACTGCACACGGCATCCACTGAAAACAAGTCCTCTGTATGTCACCATGAACTTCTGACCGCTTCGGAGCATATCAGAAGCCGCCTTTACAAAATCCGCCGGTCCGCCGCATATTCTGCCGGAAAATGTAAGCTTCATCGCCTTCGGACAGGTATTTGTAATGGCTCCTCCTCCGGAAACGAGAGGCTCCTCCGAAAATGTACGGACAGCCGCCGCCTTGAATTCCTCGCACCAGAGCGTCATATTTCCGATAACGACCGGTATAGCCTCACGATTTGTTATAGTTGTAACTGAGTTCACACGGCGCTCCTTTCTGCCTTGATAATACCGCTGAGCGATACCTTGACGGTCATCACAAGGCGGCGTATATTTGAATCAAATTTCACAGTCATACCGCTGATTCTGCCGGAAGCTCCGGTAACCGATGCGCCGATATATCTGTCGTAATAGCTGTAAATATCAGTCATGGAACAGCTTTCCGGAGCCGTTATTCTCAGTGCCGCTACAGCAGTATACGGAACATATACCGTATTAAGCGAGTATATCGGTGCACTGCTTTCAAAGGCGCAGATATCCACAACAGTGAAGATATTTCCGGCTCTTTTTTCAAGCGGAACGCAGTCAAATGCACTGTAAACGCTTGTTGCTCCGGCTTTTTCAAGCTCCGATTTTACGCTGTTGATTATAGTTTCAAGCATTTTCGTACCTCCCTCAGATTCCGGCAAAAGTAAACATCTGCGGCGCTATAAGATCGCTGCAGAGTTCGAGATAATCACGCAAAAGCTTCTGCGAATACGCAAGTGCCGGATCCGCACCGTCTTTGAGCATTTTTCCGGCATAGGTTATCTGTGAGCGGTCACGGGATGCGCTTATCTGACGGAAACGGTGATTCGCCGAAGCCGCACAAAGAAACGCAAGCCTTATATCACTTTTGTCTGCGTCAGGAAGAAGCATTTTTTCTGTTTCAGCCATTGCAAGCTCAATAAGCGGTGCATATTTTTCAGGATCATCCTCGCCGGAAAACATTCTGAAAAGCGATTTTACTGATTCAATATTCATATATCCTCCTATTTAAGGGAAAATTCTGATGTGAAATCCTCATTATCATTTTCCGGTTCAAGCTGAATCTCCACACCCTTGCCGAAGCACTTTTTTTCAAGGAATTTCTTTAGCTCAATAAGCTGAGTAGTATCCATTGATCTTGCTGCAACAGATGTGATATCCGCCGCAGAATGACCGCCGTTGAAGAAGGCAAGCTTTCTGATGTCACGGCGGAGCTCCTCGTGAGCCTGTGCGATATCGCCCTCAACGGGAACGCTCTCGACGCTGTCAGCAGAGAATTTCTTTGTAACTCCCGCACCTATCTGCGCCGGAACTGCCACAAAGCTCCATTCATAGGCGTCTGTGATATCATCAAGAATCCTGTAAGCTATCCTGCCGTTGTATTTCTTTCCGGCGGTGTGCGAACAATTCGCATTGCCGCAGACGGAGCAGATTCTCTTTGCCGCCGAACACGAAACGCTGACCTCCTTTTTGATACCGCCGTCAATCTCAGCGATAAGACTGCGATTCTCGTCTGTTCTGACCATATAGGCACTCGCTTTGACGAATTTATAAATCTCTCCGGTCTTTGTACGGCGCTCGCTGTCAGTAACAACCTCAGTATCAAAGATACGGGCAGTCTGCTTCGAAGAACTCGGATTATGATCAAAAATCCCTGTCTTTCCGACGAAAAGCTCTGCTATTTTTTCAAGCGCCGCATCGGAAAAGCGTTCACTGTCCCTGTCGATATCGTTGTCGCAGAGAATCACGGAAAACACATATACCTCATCCTCAGTAAAAGGTCTGCGTGTAAATTTATTGATTTTCTCAAGCATTTCCTTATCCATAGTCATATCCTTTCGTATAATAATGGATGCTCCCCCGTTTTTAGGCGGGGGAGTTTTTTGTGATATTAGCCGACAATAAGAACCTTTACAGCGTCTGGAGTGATCTTGCGGAATCCGCAGGTGATAGATACGCTGATCTGATCAAGCTGCTGACCGATAAGCTTGTCAGTTTCCATGACGAGATCGGTGCTTGTGATGAATTCAAGTGCAAAATTTCTGTCAAGACCGATGATCTTATCAGCCGGAGCCGCAGAGCTTTTCACGAGCTCTGAGCCAAAAGGAAGAATAAGCTTTCCGTTCTTATCGGCATTGCAGTCAGAGAGCTGTTCCATAGCGGCGATTGTAGATGCATTCTCAGGTGATACAAGGAGCGTTGTCATGTCGAAGCAGCCGAACTTTCCGTAAAGTGAAGTAAGATCGCTGTAGGAAAGGCTTGAAGTTGTGATCTGCTCTGCATTTTCAGCAAGAACCTCAGCCGCCTTTGCAGCTACGCTGAGCGCAAGCTTTACGCCGATACTTCTGAGCATGATGCCGAAAACATCAAGTCTCTGCGGACGGATAGCCTCATAGGAAGCGTTGATAAGTCTGCCGTACTTCACAAGAGTGATAGCATTGTCGCTCTCCTTTACAACTGCCGCCGGAAGCTGAGATGCCTGTGCAGTTGCGATATATTCAGCCGTATCATCAAGCTCACAGCCGAGATACTGACCGGAATTGCTGAAAGTTTTCACTGCGCATACGGAAGAAATTACTGTTTCATCAAAGCCCTTTCTGATGCAGCGAGTTACAAATTCAGGGAAAAGCACTGCCGCTTCGGTAGATGTGAAGAACTTCTCCACGCAGTCACATTCAGGACCGCTCACCCTGATATTAAAGCGCTTGAGCTGTCTTTCAAAGGCGTCAAGCTTTTCAAGCGGAGTGCCGCTGTATGCTGACGTAGGATCAAGCTCCTCAAGAGCAGCTGTAAATGATTTTCCGCTGAGATTGTAAAGTCCCTTTTCAAGTCTGATATCGTTATACATAATATACCTCCAAAAAATTACTTATTTTCTTCTTTTCCGAGTCTCATTTCAATTTCAAGTGCCTGTGCATTTTTCAGACGTGTCTCTGCAAGAACAGATTCGTCCTGAAGATTTATGTTATCCCATTCCACACGGCAGACAGCTTCTGCGCCGACTGAGCAAAGATAAGCATTACCGATTTCCGTGATTACCGGCGTAAGCAGACGTCTGTAATATTCAAGTTCAGATGTAAGGATATCCGCCTGCTGAGAGGACATCCTCTCTGTACTGCTCCATGTAAGACCAAGCAGAAACGGCGGTATAGAGAGCTTTGCGATAAGCTGTTCCATTATCTGACGGACAGGGATATTCGTATCAAAGAGCTGATTTTCTGCTCCGATGACCTTTATATCCACATCGCCTACCGCCACAAAATCCTTTACCTGACCGCAGCGTGAAGCGTTCATGCCGTCTGCCCATTCTCTTGCTATCTGCTGAGCACGTTCACGGGAATGGATCATATCGCCCGATTCACCGGACGGCTTGTAGGTTATTGCATAACGGACATTTCCGGCACGGTCAAAATTCTGACCAATGCACTCATATATCCTGAGAAGTATATTGCTGAGTGCCGGAAGTCCTCTGAGAAGCGAATGACCTCCAATAAGGGAGGTATGAAGAATCCTCTCCGGATGAGCGATTTTCTTTTCGTTTCCTCCGGCGCATTTTACCATGTAGCCCCTTGAAAAAGGATCTGCACCGGAAGTTACCCTGAGTCTTGTCACATCGCCGTTCCATAAGCCGGCAATTGTGAATTTTTCCGGATCTACGGCAATTTCTCCGACAGCACTGCCGTATGTGAGCAGACTGTCAAGGAAATTATCGGCAAATGTTCCGATAGACTTCCCCGTAAGCCCGACAGGAACGCTTTCCATAAAGCGGTCGAGCTGTTCCTGATAATTCTCATCCGAGCAGACAATGCGGAATCCGCCCGTAAGACGGATTATCTTCATGATAGCCGCATCCAGCACGGGAACGGCATATCTCAGTCTGTCGTAAAGCTCAGCCTCCAGCGGATCAATTACCGCCGGAACTGCATTTCGTGCCGGTAAACAGCGGCTTGCACAGGCGATATCCGGAGCTGTCTGCACGGATTTCTGTTTTGATTTGAAGAGTTTCATTTTTCCTCCTTCTGCGTGTGATCTGAACGGTGCTTCATAAGCTTCATCGTGATACGGATACGGCAAAGAAATCGTCGTTCTTTTCCGAAGCGAGCATATCTGTCACGAAGTATCTCATATCATCCATAGCGTGATCATTCTCCTTCACAGGAGCATCCGTGCCGGCTTTTTCGCTCCAGCGGTAGAGCTGAAATTCCCTGAAAATATCCCTGCACGATTCGTGAAATTTAAGCCTGTTCTGTTTAAGTGCAGCGCTGACCTGTCTTATTCCGGTAATAACATCGTTGTCAGCCTTAACGACTCTGAATTTTCCGTGTCTGCGGATACACTCGATAAAACTTGCGGCGGAGGGATCAACGATTACCCGTGAGATTTTCTTCCCACCCGCAAGCTCCTCCAGAGCCGAATAATGTTCCTCGTCCGTGCGGGAAACTCCCTCTTTTTTCGAGGAATAATAGTATTCCTTCAGGCGATGCCATACGCCGCCGCAAAGTCCCCACAGACCAAAGGATGACGGATTTACCGTGCCGTAATCACAGGAAATGACATAGCTTTCGCAGTCGATCTCGCCGCTGTAGACGTGAGCTTCCCGGCTGAACATCGGATAGACCACCCCTTCTGAGGCAGTCCATTTACCCAGCACGAAGCGGTCATAAAATGCGCCCGAATACAGCCTTTTATAGCGATTTTTCATGCTTTCTGAGAGTGACGGGTTATCGTCCATAGTGAAATGGAGATAGAGAGCCTTTTTCTCGTCCGCCTTTTTTATCCACTCGTTGTAAAACCAGTGCGCCGGATTATCCGGATTGCAGTTGAACCACATTTTTGAGCCGCTGACCGAGCATCTTGCAAGAGCCTGTTCCACGAAGGATCTCGACATAAGAGCCGCCTCATCGAAGAAAACTCCGGAGAGCGTCATGCCCTGAATCAGCGAAGCCGAGCCCTCGTCCTTGCCTCCGAAAAGGTAGAAACGATTAGTTTTTCCAAGAAAAGTGATGTCGATGTAGTTCTTGCTGACCTTTTCAAGACAGGTACAGCCATATTCCCTGAGAATGGGAATAAGCGGAACAACAACATTTCTTCTGAGGGAAGTGACCGTCTTGCCGCAGAGAGCGAATGAAGCTCCGTCAAAGACCGAGCAAGCCCAGAAAACAAAGCCCACGGACATTGAAAGCGTCTTGCCGCTTCTGACTGCGCCGTCGCAGATAAGAGCGTCGTAATCGCTGTATTTAGGGTTTTTCCACCAGTTCATGGTGATTTTCTGCTTCCGTGAGAGCCTTTCAATCATCGGGACTGTCATCCTCCTCTGCCGACGCCGTCAGAGCCGCTATAAGACCAGCCGCCTTGTTTCTGTCGGAACAGGAGTTTTCAAGTTCAGCGAGCTTTTCCAGAGCCTTAAGTCGGTCGAAAAGCCTGACTTCAACTCCTCCCCCCTTGTCGCGCTTTATCTCGGAAACGTTGAAAAGATCAAGCCTTTCGATCACATCCGGCGGCGGAAGCTCATCGGCGAACACAAGATAAACAGCGTCCTTGCAGTTACCGAAAGCGAGCCGCTTAAGACCGGCAGTAACACTCCCGCTGTCGCTGAGAATATCTCTCAGTCCGGCGATAGTGCGCCGACATTCTGCGGATTTCAGGCATTTCACGCCCTCGGTGAGAGCTTTTTCACTGCCGAAGCCTGCCTTTTCTGCCGCTTCTGCGACATTTCCGAGCAAGACGTAATAACAGCAGAAAGCGTTCCGTTTTGCTTTAAGATCTTTTTTTTCCTGCAAATAAATGACCTCCTTTCGGGTTTGAGCGGAAGCACCGTTCATAAAGGAGCCGGAATGAGGTTTCATTCAACTAAAAAACGTTGTATAGCACGAAAAATAAAAAAGACTTTGTAGATTTTCACATCCACAAAGTCTTTTAATAATTCGGTATTGTACATATTCAACAAAACAATCCCGCAAGAAACGCAGTTCCCGATGCTGCAAGAGCTACAGCTATCAGCGGCAGATCAAGATACGCAAGCACGACAGCCACAACTGTTCCGGCAACAGAGGTAATCACACTTCCTGTGCTGTAGAAAATCGCCGGAATCGTCATCGCACTGAGAACCGCATACGGAATGTAATACAGAAAGCTTCGGAAGAACTTCGATTTTATTTTCTTCCTGAAAAAGGCGAAAGGAATCATTCTGATAAGGTAGGTCACACCCGCCATAACGAAGATATAAACGGCAATACTCATTCATGCGCCTCCTCGTCATCCTTTACAGGGAAGATAACAGCCGCCAGAGCCGAAGCCGCAACTGCACTGATGATAACAGCAAATCCGCCGCTTATCATGGTGAAGACATACCGCATGAGAATGCTTACTCCAGCCGCAAGAAGTACCGCAAACAGTACATTCTTCTGCTTTTTCGCCGGAGGGATTATAATTGCAAGGAACATTCCGTACAGAACAATTCCCATAGCGCTGCTTACCGACGCCGGAAGAAGCTGTCCGGCACTTACGCCCATTGCCGTTCCGGAAACCCATCCAGTGAAGGCTATGAGTATCATTCCGTACATATATGCCGGAGTAAGAGGTTCTTTCTGAGCAGAGCAGACCGCAAATATTTCGTCGGTTATGCCGTATGAAGCCGCAAATCTGTGCGGAGTTGTAAAGCATTTGTCGAGCTTCTGAGAAAGGGATATCGCCATGAGCGAGTACCTTATATTAATAGTGAGCTGAACGAGTACCATTTCAATGAGCGCACCGCCGGCGGCGATTATGTCGATACCGGCAGCCTGTCCGGCAGAAGTAAGATTCGTTGCTGAAATTATCGAAGCCGCAAAAACGGAAAGTCCGCACTTTGCCGCAGCGATACCGAAACCGAAAGATACTGAAAGATAGCCCAAAGCAATGGGAATGCCGTGAGACATTCCCCGTAAAAAGCGTGATTTCATAAGCCGGTCAGTCCTTAAAGAAGTCAGTATAGCTGTCCGCATACTCGCCGTTTGAGTTTCCGGAATATGTCACAATGATCATATATCCGTCCTTTTCAGCGATATGGTATTCCTGACTTACAGACAAGCCGTAATTTTCCAGCTCTACCTCCATGCCGAACACCTCAAATTCCATTCCGCAGAGAGTCTTCTTTTCACCGTCAGCATTCCACTCAATATCCATATCGGGCATGGTGTATGCTGTGGATACCTTAGCCGCCCTGATGTAGTCGTTGATAGAGAAATCATTAGGATATTTTGAAATATCCTCAACTATAATCATTATGCTTTCGCCGCTCCTAGTATTGCTTGCAACGAGATCATAAGAAGTGGTGTTCATGATCGTATCAGCGTCAAAGCTGCTTCCGCCGGCAGTAAGTCCGATATTCATTGTAGCCTTTATTTCCTCATCGGAGAGGACATTCCAACCGTCGGGAATTTCACAGGTCAGTCCGGTAAAATCACTTGTATAAACGCCGTCCTCGACCTTACCCTTTACAAATCCGCCGGATTCCTTGTCGTCTTTTTTATCATCGCCGATGTCGTCATCTTCGTCTTTTTTGTTGGATTTCTTACTGTCATCATCGTCGTCATCG
>JAFTYF010000059.1 GCA_017461395.1 Ruminococcus sp. | reverse complement strand
GAGGTGCTTTCAATGTTACTGAAAGAAGAAAAGACAGCCGTTATTGAGGCTAACAGAACACACGCAAACGATACAGGTTCTCCTGAAGTTCAGATCGCTATTCTTACTAAGAGAATCAACGACCTTACTGAACATCTCAAGAGCCACAAGAATGACCACCACTCAAGAAGAGGCCTTCTTAAAATGGTAGGTCACAGACGTAACCTTCTCGGTTACCTCAAGAAGAAGGATATCAACAGATATCGTGCTATCGTAGAGAAGCTCGGTCTCCGTAAGTAATCCAAAGCGTTCTAAGGCAGAGGGGATCCCCTTCTGCCTTTACGTCTATATTTAATTAAACAGAATAACAGCAGAAACAGGCTTTTAGCATTAAACTGTGCTTCGTATCACAATAACGCTGCGCAGCAGAGTTTATTGCTAAAGCCTCTGCAAAAAAATCAAGGAGGATAAATTTATGTTTGAAAATTACAGAACTTTTGAAACCACATACGCCGGCAGACCTATCGTTGTTGAAACAGGTAAGGCTTGCGGACTGTCAAACGGCTCATGCTGGGTAAGATACGGTGAAACTGTTGTTATGGCTAACGTTACAGCAAGTGCTAAGCCCAGAGAAGGTGTTGACTTCTTCCCGCTTTCAGTTGACTACGAAGAGCGTCTTTACTCCGTAGGAAAAATTCCCGGATCATTTACAAAGAGAGAAGGCAAGCCCTCTGAAAAGGCTATTCTTACTTCAAGATGCGTTGACAGACCTATCCGTCCCCTTTTCCCTAAGGATATGAGAAAAGACGTTTCTGTTGTTATGACAGTTATTTCCGTTGAGCCGGATAACACCCCTGAAATCGCAGGAATGATCGCTACTTCTATCGCTATCTCAATTTCTGATATTCCGTGGAACGGACCTGTTGCAAGCATAAATGTAGGTCTTGTTGACGGCGAACTCGTTCTTAACCCTACACTCGAACAGAGAGCTAAGACAGACCTCGTTCTTACCGTTGCAGGTACTGCTGAAAAGATCGTTATGATTGAAGCAGGCGCAAATGAAGTTCCTGAAGATAAGATGCTCGAAGCTATCATGACAGGTCATGAAGAAATCAAAAAAATGGTTGCTTTCATTGACGATATCCGTGCTCAGATCGGTAAACCTAAGTTTGCTTTTGAGTCTCAGGAAGTAGATCACGATATGTTTGACGCTATCGAAGAATTCGCTGCTGAGCGTGTAAAATTCGCTCTTGATACAAACGATAAGAATGTAAGAGATGCAAGACTTGCTCCTATCGTTGATGATATCCATGCAAAATTCGATGAAGTATATCCTGAAAAGATCGCTATGATCGACGAATGCATTTATAAGCTCCAGAAGAAGATCGTTCGTGCATGGCTCTATGAAGGCAAGCGTGTTGACGGCAGAGGTATTGATGAGATACGTCCTCTTGCTGCTGAAGTTGGACTTCTCCCCAGAGTTCATGGTTCAGGTCTCTTTACAAGAGGTCAGACTCAGGTTCTTACTATCGCTACTCTTGGTTCTGTAAGCGAAGCTCAGAGAATTGACGGTCTTGACGAAGAAGATACAAAGAGATATATGCATCAGTATAATTTCCCGAGTTACTCCGTAGGCGAAACAAAACCTTCCAGAGGTCCTGGACGCCGCGAGATCGGTCATGGTGCTCTTGCTGAAAGAGCTCTTGCTCCTGTTATTCCTTCTGTTGAGGAATTCCCCTACTCTCTCAGACTTGTATCTGAGGTTCTTTCATCCAACGGTTCTACGTCACAAGGTTCTATCTGCGGCTCTACACTTGCACTCATGGACGCTGGTGTACCAATTAAGGCTCCTGTTGCTGGTATTTCATGCGGTCTTATCACTCTCCCCGACAGCGATGACTTTATGACAATGGTTGATATTCAGGGACTTGAGGACTTCTTCGGCGATATGGACTTCAAGGTTGGCGGTACTCACAACGGTATCACAGCTATTCAGGTCGATATCAAGGTTGACGGTCTTACTCCGGCAATCATCAAGGAAGCTTTTGAAAAGACAAGAAAAGCTCGTCTCTATATCCTCGACGAAATTATGCTTAAGGCTATTCCTGCTCCAAGAGAGACTGTAAATAAATACGCTCCAAAGATGCTTCAGACAAAGATCCCTGTAGACAAGATTCGTGAAGTAATCGGTCAGGGCGGAAAGATCATCCAGAAGATCTCTGCTGATTGTGATGTAAAGATCGATATCAATGATGAAGGAAATGTATTTGTCAACGGTATCGACGGAAACAACACAAAGAAGGCTATCCAGATTGTTGAAACAATTGCAAACGGTCCTGAGGTAGGCGCTATCTACAGAGGCAAGGTTGTTAGAATTATGGAATTCGGTGCCTTTGTCGAGATAGTTCCTGGAATGGATGGACTTGTTCATATCTCCAAGCTTGACAAACAGAGAGTTGATAAGGTAGAAGATGTTGTTTCTATCGGCGACGAAATCGTAGTAAAGGTTTCTGAAATCGACCGCATGGGAAGAATAAATCTTTCACGCAAGGATGCTCTTGCTGAAATCGAAGCAAAGAGACAGGACTGATTCATCGTTTTTTAAAATACGATCATAAGCGGCTAAGCGTGAGTTTAGCCGTTTTTGTTAAAAGGAGGAAATAATGATAACATATAACGAAGCATTGAAAATACTTTCAGAATACGGACAGGAACATATTCTCAGATATTATGATGAGCTTTCTGATGATGAAAAAAATGGACTTCTTAGACAAATTGAAGTTACAGATTTTTCTGTTATTAATGACCTGAAAACCAGAAATGAGGAATCCGGAAACAGAGGCGTTCTTGAACCGCTCGGTGCTGTTACCATTGAGGATATACAAAAAAACAAAGAAGAATACCTCAAAGTGGGTATTGAAGCAATAAAAGCCGGAAAAGCCGCCGCTGTAATGCTTGCAGGCGGTCAGGGAACTCGTCTGGGTTTCAACAGTCCTAAGGGAATGTTCAATATCGGTGAAAACAAAGAGCTTTATATATTTCAGTGTCAGATAAACAATCTCTTGGATGTCGTAAAGCTTACAGGAGAATATATCCCGCTCTATATTATGACAAGCGAAAAAAACAATTCCGAAACAATTGATTTCTTTGAAAAGAATAATTATTTCGGATACAACAGCAGCTATGTCAAATTCTTTATTCAGGATATGGCTCCTTCCGTTGATTTTAACGGAAAGATCTTCATGGAAAGCAAGTCAGAAATGGCTGTATCTCCGAATGGAAACGGCGGTTGGTTCTCATCCATCGTCAGAGCTGGACTTCTTGACGAAATAAGAGAAAAAGGAATTGAATGGATAAACGTTTTCGCTGTTGACAATGTTCTTCAGAGAATTGCTGACCCTATGTTCATCGGCGCTGTTATTTCCTCTGGTATGCAGTCCGGAAGCAAGGTCGTAAGCAAGGTTTCCCCTGATGAGCGTGTAGGGGTTCTCTGCCTTGAAGATGGCAAGCCTTCCATCGTTGAGTACTACGAAATGACAGATGAAATGAGATTTCTTCTTGACAAAAACGGCGAACTCTCCTACAAATACGGTGTTATTCTTAATTACCTGTTTAATGTTAACAAAGCAGTTGAGATTCTCAATAATAAAATGCCTATCCATATTGTTGAGAAAAAGATTCCCTGCATGAACGATGAAGGTGTTCTTGTAACTCCTGAAAAACCGAACGGATTTAAATTCGAAACCCTTGTACTGGATATGATTCATATGCAGGACAACTGTCTCTCATATGAGGTTATCAGAAACAAGGAATTTGCTCCTGTTAAAAATGCAACCGGTGCAGACTCCGTTGAATCTGCAAGGCTCCTTCTTAAAGAAAATGGTGTAGAATTATAATTTATGAAAAGGTTATTGGTTTACCTTAAAAATTACAAAAAGGAATTGATTTTTGGTCCTTTTTTTAAACTTCTTGAAGCGATTTTTGAACTTATCGTACCACTTGTCATGGCTAAGATCATTGACAACGGAATCGGCATGAATGACAGCGGATACATCCTCAGAATGTGCGGGCTTCTTGTTATACTTGGAGTGTGCGGTCTTGGATTTGCCCTTACTTGTCAGTTTCTTGCGGCAAGATGTGCATACGGCTTCGGAACAGAGCTTAGAAGGGATCTCTACAAGCATATAAACAACCTTTCATACAGCGGGATCGACAAGGTCGGAACCTCATCTCTTGTAAATCGTCTTACTAACGATACAAATACCGTGCAGAACGGTGTAAATATGTTTATCAGACTTGCCGTAAGAGCGCCTTTCCTTGTGTTAGGCGCTGCTGTTATGGCTGTAATGATTGATCTTCGGCTTTCACTTATATTTTTTGTCGTCGCTCCGATAATTTCTGTAATTATTTTCCTGATAATGAAAAAAACAGTTCCCATGTACAAGAAAAATCAGCAGAAGCTTGACAGAGCTGCAATGCTGACCGGCGAAAATATTGAGGGAACCCGTGTAATCCGCGCTTTTTCTCGTCAGCAGGAAGAAATAGACGAATTCAAAGACGCAGTTGACGATATAGCAGATTGTTCTGTCGCAGTTGGAAAAATATCCGCAATTCTCAATCCGGTTGCCTTTATGGTAATGAATCTTGGTATCGTGGCTATACTGTGGTTCGGTGGAATCAGAATAGACAGCGGAAGTCTCTCTCAGGGAGAACTTACTGCTTTTACAAACTACATGACGCAGATTCTTCTTGCTCTTGTAGTTCTTGCAAACCTTATAATCGTTTTTACAAAAGCATTTGCATCAGCAAACCGCATAAAGGAGATTTTTGATATACTTCCCGAAGAAAAGGGGGAGGTAACATCTCCTGACGAAAAAAGCGATACTATCATTGAATTCAGAAATGTTTCCTTTGCATACCCGACTGCCGGAGATCATTCGCTTAGAGGAATCTCTTTCAGTCTGAAAAAAGGTCAGATGCTTGGTATTATCGGTGGAACCGGAAGCGGAAAATCTACCCTTGCAAGTCTTATCCCCTGCTTTTACAGAGCAACTGAAGGCGATATTTTCATTTCCGGAGTCAATGTAAAGGATTATCATCCTGACGCTCTCCGAAAAATGATCGGATATGTACCGCAGAAATCCGTTCTTTTCTCAGGAACTGTCCGTGAAAATATGAAATGGCGCAGCGAAAATGCTTCGGATAAGGAAATAATCTCAGCACTCAAAACAGCTCAGGCATGGGATTTTGTCTCATCCAAACCAGATGGTCTTGACACAATAGTATCTCAGGGCGGAAAAAATTTTTCCGGCGGTCAGAAACAGCGTCTTTCTATTGCCCGTGCGCTTGTCAGTCAGCCTGATATTGTTATTCTTGACGACTCCACAAGTGCTCTTGATTACTCTACTGACCTTGCGCTGAGAAAAGCTCTGAAAAGCGATATGGCTGGCTCATCAGTCGTAATGATTTCTCAGAGAACCACATCTCTCAAGGAAGCTGATCTCATTATCGTCATGGATGACGGCGAGGCTGTCGGTATGGGTACTCACGACGAACTGCTTGAAAGCTGCAATGTATACAAAGAAATATATCGATCCCAAATCAGTGCAAAGGGGGACGATATAAATGTTTAAAACGCTGAAAAGAGTGGCGTCATATGCCCGCCCCTACATGATTTATTTTATTCTGACAATCATTTTCGCCGCTGTCGGGGTAGCTCTTTCACTGTCAGTCCCAGTGTTCATAGGTGAAACAGTTGATCTATGCGTCGGCAAAAAGCTTGTAGATTTCAGTGGACTCAAAAAGCTCGTGATAACGCTTGCAGTAATCGTTGTATCAAGTGCTTTTTTCCAGTGGCTGATGAGCTTATGTACCAACAAACTGGCATATCTTACTGTTCGCGATCTTCGCGCCGATATCTTCAGCAAGCTTGAACGTGTGCCGCTCAGCTATATCGACAGGCGTACCAAAGGCGAACTCACAAGCCGTGTTATTAATGACATTGAAATAATTTCTGACGGTCTTCTACAGGGATTCGCTCAGTTTTTCAGCGGAATTATAACTATTATTGGTACGCTTATCTTCATGATGACTATTAATGTGAAGATTGCACTCGTCGTTGTTTTCCTCACTCCCCTTTCGTTTATTGCAGCCTCGAAAATCACAAAGGCAACTCATGCTTCGTATGTAAAACAATCAAGGCTCAGAGGTGATATGGTTGCTCTTGCTGAAGAAATGGCAGGAAATCAGAAAATCATCAAGGCATTTGTCTATGATGCCCGTGCTGAAGAACGCTTTGATAAAATCAACTGCGATTACGGAAAAATTGGCGCAAAAGCTACATTTTTCAGCTCTATGACCAATCCTACAACACGATTTGTTAACGGACTGATTTATGCCGCCGTAGGACTTCTTGGAGCTCTCGGAGCTATCGGCTCTGTTTCATTCATCGGAAAAATGTCTGTCGGCAGGCTTTCGAGCTTCCTTGCCTATGCTAATCAATACACAAAGCCGTTTAATGAAATATCCGGTGTTTTTGCAGAGCTTCAGAATGCTGTAGCTTCTGCTCAAAGAGTTTTTGACGTTCTCGATGAAGAAGAAATTCCAGATGATTCTGATAAAGAACATCTCTCAGACTGCAATGGCGAACTTAAATTCACTAATGTTGAATTTTCATACTCCCCTAATACAAAGCTTATTAAAAATTTCAATCTTGAAGTAAGCTCCGGTGAACGTGTGGCTATCGTAGGACCTACAGGATGCGGTAAATCCACTATAATCAATCTTCTGCTCAGATTCTATGATATCAACAGCGGAACAATTGAAATTTCCGGAAAAAATGTTTCAGATATAACAAGGGACAGTCTGCGCAGTAATTTCGGAATGGTTTTACAGGAAACATGGGTATTTACCGGAACTGTTGCAGAAAATATCGCTTATGGAGTTCCTGATGCAACACGGGAACAGATAATTGAAGCAGCAAAATCTGTTTATGCTCATGGATTTATAAAGAGACTTCCAAATGGATATGATACTGTTATAAGCGAAAACAGCGGTCTTTCTCAGGGACAGAAGCAGCTTATTTGCATAGCAAGAATCATGCTCATGGATCCGCCTATGCTGATACTCGATGAGGCTACAAGCTCGATAGACCTTCGTACTGAACAGCGTATCCAGAAGGCTTTTTCAAAGCTTATGAATGGAAGAACAAGCTTTGTAATCGCACACCGACTGTCTACGATTAAAAATTCTGATACAATTCTTGTGATGAAAAACGGTGATATTATCGAACAGGGAAATCATGATGAACTTATGGCAAACGGAAAATTTTATTCTGAGCTTTATAACAGTCAGTTTGAATCCTGAACCACATATAAATATAAAAGGCGTATGCATAAACAGCATACGCCATATTTTTTCGTTATTCAATCACATCAGAATCAATGTCCTCAATAATTTCAACAGCAGATGCTACCATTTTCGGACAAAAATCCGTGAACAGCTTATTTTCAATAGCATAAGCAGTTCCCTCTGGTGTAGAAATATCACATTCAAGAAGTTCATTACATATATATGAACCATTGCGTTTTCTGAACTCGTCAAGGAAACGGTCGTTGACTGTATTTGCCCTGCTGCGGCTTTCCATATCCGCTTTTTTGAAATGACCGTATTTCAGACCAAGCACCATCAAAGCACCTGTACAGGCACCACAGACCTCGCCTTTTCTCATGCCGCTGCCAAAACACGCACCGAGTTTTAGTGCCTGCTCCTCAGTGATACCAAGCTCCTCTGCAAATGATGCCAATACTGCTTGTGAACAGTGAAATTTGTCAGAAAAATATTGATTTGCTTTTTCTTTATGTGTCATGTAATTTTCTCCTTTTTCCTGAATCTCAGACAGCAAATTATAAACACCATCTTCTGACAGCACTCCACGTCTGAGATAGTGAGGCAATTCCCCACGTTCATCCGCCTGATAATCAGAGAGCCACTGACCACTGTCATAATATTCAATCAATGTGTTG
>JAFTYF010000058.1 GCA_017461395.1 Ruminococcus sp. | reverse complement strand
GCTTTGTTCCGTTACATTCATGGTTTCTACAATTCTATGCGTCCGCACTCTCATAACAATGGACTCCCGCCTATTGCTGCTGAACTTAACTTCACTTAGCTTCTCTTCTTTTTTCTGTCCACTTTATTGACATTGGACCACGTTCTGGAGTAACTCTGCCTGTTACTCTATCCATGTAGAGCGTGCTGATAGCATTTTCGAGCTGTGCTATCCTTGCTTCATACTCGCTTCTCAGGTTTTCATTATCTTTTAACTGCTCTTTTGCTTCGAGTTCACCATTGCTCATAGCCATATTGTAGAATTCCTCGGAGTGCTCTCTTGCAAATGCTGTGACCTTTCTCAGCGATTGAAGCACAACTTCATCAATAACTGATTCTTTTATATAATGTGCAGTACAATCGCTCTTTCGGCTTTCGTAGCGACTACATCTGAAGGAGTTGTCCTTCGGAGTCTTTCCGTCGACTGTGATCTTGTTTTCTGAATAATGAAGCTTTTCATTCTCTTTTTCAGCCATTCTATCATACTCCTTCTCATTGTCTTGTTCATGTTTACTATGTGATTTGAATTGTTCATTTTAAAGAATCCTTTCGATTTAGATTTGGGCATCAGCCCATGTGTATTCCGTGAGTTTCCTTGCGCTCTCTTTCTTCGGCAAGTGCTTTGCTGTCGGTGTGCTCACGAGCGTACTCGGTATCCTCAGCAGGCTCGTCCTCTATCAGCGAAGCCACAGCTGTAACGCCGCCGACAAAGCTATCAAGACCGACTGCGAAATCACTATCCACTTGGCTACTTTCAATCTTAGCTTGTGCTTGTATTCGTCGAGTTCTTTCAGTTTCAAGCCATATTCCTCGTTCAGCTTCCCAGCCTGTGATGACAGGTCGGCTGTTGCTTTCTCCAGTTGAGCCGTCGCTGTTTCCGACAGTTCCGCTGCCTGATTCAGCATCTCCTGACAAGTCGCTATGGTATTCCTCTGCTCGGAGCGTACTGTTTTCAGCACCTGTTCCGTTTCGGCTTTCGTTGACAATATCGACAGTGTTTGCAGTATCTCTAACTGCTCCTGTGCCATTTCCTTGTTGAGTGCTATCAGCGCTCTCCAGTTGGAATCGAGCACCACCACTGTCGGCTGAGTGTCCGCTGCTGCCGACAATTCCTTGTCGTACATCTGCTGCAATTCTTCTTGTTTTGAATTCATACTCCATATTCTCCTTTCGATAACGTTCGCCGTGAAGCTTATTGTCACGGCATCTTCTGCCATTAGGACAAGTATAGGTAATATACTTTCGGTTGTCCTCCCACCGAACATCGTAGCCCTGCTGCTTCTTGCTTTTGGCTTGTTTCATGACTTGGTTTATGACATTCATCAGCTCCCACTTGAAGCTCTCACCACGCTTGGCTGACCTGTACTCGCTGTCGGAGAGGTAGTCTTTATTCATTTCCTTCTTGGGAGCGTCAAGTACATGGACTCCGTACCGCCGACAAATCTCATCGCTGAGTTTCATCAGCTGCTCAATGCTCTCCTTGTTGGAATGATACTTCTTTCCGTCATAGAAGCTGACAGAGTTGAACACAAAATGTGAATGAATGTGCTCACGGTCAATATGAGTTGCCACTATACACTCATACTTTCCGAAGGCTTTCTCCGCAAGCTCCACCGCAATTTTGTGTGCAAGCTCAGGCTCAATTTTGTATCCGCTGGGGAAGCTCTGCACCAGATGATAGTAGAGCCGTCCGTCAGTTTTACGGTACAAGTTCTTAGTTGCGGTCATTTCATCGAGTGCAGTCTCGGGAGCACAGTTGATTCCGGTCACGAAACGCTTGTCCTCTGAGACTGTTTTCTCCTTTCGGCTGACGTAGTTGATGACGTTCTTCATGCCGCCAGCGGTCTGAGTTTTGTTGTTTATGAAATGGATGATAGGCACTATCTCACCTCCTTTGCTATGTCGCAGACGGCTTGGGTGACAACCTTGTACTGCTCAATAAGCTCGTCCAGTCTGACAGAGTGCAGCCGTCCTTCGTGAGCCAGCATTGCTATCTGATTGAGATTCCGACCTATGGACTTCTGCTGTCGAGCCACTTCATCAAGTCCGTCAGCTACTACTATTTTTTTGTCAAGTGCCGACCTGAGAACGAAGTCGCTGAGGAACAGCTTGTGCCGCTGAGCCTTGCTGTGTATCCGCTCATACTCATCATCGGTACAGCGGATAGTGATAGTTCGATTGCGTTTTCTCATTGTATCACGCTCCTTTCTTTGTGCGATTTTTGTGATGGGGCTCGGGGTTCGCCCCGACCAGCAAGCGTTCGGCGGACTGCCGAATGCGATGCTGGCATTTACATACCGCCGTTACTTTTACTGTTCCGTCGGTGGTGTGTTCTCACTCCGCCAATGCCGCCACACTCGCTCGACGTTGCGCGACAATCGATTTCACCGCCGCAGGTTGGATAACTACCCGATTTCTGTATCGGAGGCAAAAACGGGTGTTTTTGTGCGTGACAGTAACTCAGCCGTGACAGTAAAACCAACGACACGAAGATCTACTGACACACCCCGCAGATGAAGCTATATAGAGCTTTGTGAGCTGTCGGGCAACGCCTGTGTGACAGCAACATTTCTACCGTCACTACCGACACGCTATCATTAGCAGAGAGAGGACTGCCTCCATATATATATAGCGGTGGGAATCGAAAAAAACGAAGATTTCAATAATCGGGAAGCAATTATTTGTATATACGCACAAGTGGCGGTCGATTGTGTTATTGGCACTTAGTGATATTCGCCAATTAGCGGTAAAGAAAAATCCCCACAGCAATTACTGTGGGGAGAGGTTTACGCCGCCGGATCGTTATTAGAAGTATTTGGTTGAATAGAAGATGCGTCAGGCGATTCGTTTTGCGAAAAGATGATCTTACACTGTTCAAACAGTTTCAGTATCCGTTTATAGTTGTAGCTGACTAATCCCGGATAACCGAAGGCTTTAGCTTCTTCGTACAGCGAGATATACTCATCACGAAGCTTTTTCAAAGCTCGTCGACGAAGTTCCTGCACTGCTCGCACAGTTGTACCCATTCTTTCCGCAATTTCATATGTATCAAGATCACTCTTGAATGAACAGTACAGCACACTGTACTGTTTTTTTGTGAGGACTTCCACAGCCTCTTTAAGAACCGGATCGTCGAACAAGTCATCGAATCCGTTAGTGAGTTTTCGCTCAGCATGAAGAACAACAGTTGAAGGTTTCTCAAAACGTTGTTTTCTTACTTCAGCGTTTTCCCACTCATTATACTCATCAAGACTGCAAGCCTTTCTGTTCTCATAGTATCGTCTGTCTGAATTAAGATGATCGCGCTGGACCTTCTTCCATTCATCAGACTTATAAAACTCAGTTGCCTGTGCGTATGC
Source organism: Ruminococcus sp. (assembly GCA_017461395.1). GTDB lineage: Bacteria > Bacillota > Clostridia > Oscillospirales > Ruminococcaceae > Ruminococcus. The sequence goes on along the minus strand of JAFTYF010000058.1, from coordinate 22,430 downwards.
TTCCTGACCAAGTTCCTCCTTATAACTCTGGAGCGGCGTTTCCAATTCAAGAACGCTCATTTCGTCATGCGTGTGATATTTGTTCACTCTCATAACATTTTCCTTTCGGCAGAAGGTTTAAATGTATGTATAGAATGAACGTTCTTGTTTGGTTAATGATATTTTAGCACACATTTGTTCGTGTGTCAATAAATAATCGAAAGTTTGTTCTAAGCATAATATAAAAGAACCCCATTCACATTTATGAATGGGGTGAAATTTTTAAAACTTGTATTAATACTATCTTGTTTTAGCAAAATACTTAAAGAACACAGAATCCTGATATTCTCCAAAGAAGTTACCTCTCGCTCCGTCTTCATAAAGATCTATTTCATTTGCAATTATAGTAACTTCATCATTCGAGCTATGTTCAATAGTTATACCTACAGAACGAGAAATTTCGTGATATGCAGTAAATCCACCTGCAATCAAAAGCGCAACTATTATAGTATTAGCCTTCTTATCTCCTGCTTCAGTATTCTTCTTCATTGAGTCTGCGATAAGTGTATAGAGCACTATCAGAGACGGTATAGAAGCTCTCATTACGAAGTCCACATGAGGTCCGAAGGATATCATAGGAACTATCAGAAGTGTAACAAGAGACGTCCAGAACAGCGGATTATTCTTTTGTGTCTTATATATGGCGAAATAATAAACAAGGAACTCAAGCAGTACAAAAATAAGATAAGACATCATTAGTTTTTTTATTTCGGTCATTCTGAAACCTGAATTTCCTGTAGAATTTGATTTCAGGAACAAATATGAGATAAGTGCAATAAGAACTCCCGTTACTAAATTCTGAAAAGAAAGCGCTTCTTTGAGAATAGGCTTTCCATTTTCCTTGAATGCCTTTGTCCTGTCATATGTTCTTGCTATGCGGCTTATACCTATGCAAGCCAGTATAGGGAGCATTCCTATAGCAGGAAGAGTACAGGACAGAAGGCTGAATGAATAAATAAAAATTACCGATCTGTTATCCTTCTGACATAAGAGCAGCAGTGTTATCAGCCATGCAGGTATAGCCTGATTGAACACCCAGAAAAGCTGTGTTGTCAGTGAGGACATCTGAAAGCCCAATGCCCAGTTTTCAAGGTGATTATTTGTGAACCATATGTAATTTGTGGAGTTATGCAGTACAAAATCCCCCACTGCGTCCAATCCGCTAAAGAATACAAAGCCCAGTATCAGCCATATGGATATCTTTTTATTCAGGGCTGACAGAAGAATGAATACCAATGATACGCCAATAACACACCACCAGTACAAGAAAGTGTGTGCTGCTGAAAGTCCGAATATCTTTCCGAAGCAGGCGGCAGGCAGCCATAATGCAAAATAGTATATCAATGCAGCCGGCTTGTCAAAGTATGCTCCTGTTTCTGTAATTATCACAGGCCATTCCTGTGTGACAAGCTTTTCAAGCACAGCATTCCGCCACATATGATCGTAATTCTGAAATGCAAAGCCACCGATACCGGACAGATATACCCATAACATAGCAAGAGCTATGATAATAAGAAGTTTCCCTATATTACGGCGTTCAAAGAGAGTTATCTCCATTTTGGGAGCGTCCCGCCATGCCTTGAAAAGACCGAATGTAAGCACAACCGCCATAATGAACGCAAACGGAAGCTTCAGCCAGCCGAACATAAAAATATACATAGGTATAGCAAGATACAGATACGAAATACCTATAGTAAACTTTGAAGCTTTATCATCGTTTTTGCTGTCAGCTTTAGGCTTTAATTTGAAAATTGACGGCAAGCTGAACTGTTTTTTAGCATTTTCCATTATTTATATCCTCTTTCCTTTTGTATCCCATTTTGTTATACGTCCTTTTTTTATCAAAAAGGCCTCTGCGGCAAGCTCTGCCATAGGAAGGTCTGAAAATGAATCGGAATAGAACTTATCTATCCTCTCATCAGGATAAACCTCTCTGAACCGCTTTATCTTCTCACTGCCTTTGCAGTTAGCTGATAAAAAAGTTCCACTGCTGATATCTACATCAGAGGCTATAAGAGTATGTATCCCAAGCTTTTTGCAGGGAAGCTCCAATAAAAAACAGGGAGAAGCCGAGATAACTACATCTGTATTCTTCATTTCGCTTTTGTACCACGGCGACATATACTTCATATGCGTTTGCCAAAAAAGCTGTATCTCGCCTTTTATATCGGTTATATCCTTCAAAAATGAGAAAAAGCAGGACTTTACATCTTCGATACTGCATTTTTTCAATTTATACCTGACAGCTTTAATGCAGAACGCAGGCAAATGCCTTAAAATAAGGGGATGCCGCTTTATTTCAAATTTAAAGAAGTCCACCGAGCTGTCCCGTGAGTATATAGTTCCGTCAAAATCATATACGTTCATGAGACCACCTCCCCGAAATATATTTGCCACAGAACAAATAAGGCATAAGCCGCTCCGAGAATAAGCAGTACCTTATCTCCCAGTATCATATCAACGGGATTTCCCTGCTTATCATTTTCCAGAGCATAGGTATACCGCATTACCATTACTATAACCAGGGGAGTTGTATATATCATTCCCGGCAAAGCTCCCGTATCTACGCTCCAAAGAGCATAAAACACCAGAAATATCGCCAGATACATATACATACTGCTGTTTAAGTATGTATCGCTGTAATGGGCAAGGACTGAGCGCGTATTATCACCGCAGTTCAGCTTCTCGTTGCGCCTTTTTCCGAAAGCCATAAACAGTGAAAGTGCCATAAGCGTTAAATACAGCCATTTCGATATTTTTATATCCGTTATGTATGAGCCGTACAGCATACGAAGCACAAATCCCGACACAAGTATGACGATATCTATAACAGGATAATTTTTAAGCTTTGTGCTGTAAAGTACATTCAGCCCGAAATACAGCACAGGGATAAGTGCCCCTATACTTACGCCGCAAAGCCATAGATCAAGTAAAGCTGCTGCGGCACAGCATATTCCAAGTAATATCGCTCCCTCTGTTTTGGAGACAGCACCGCTTGCAAGCGGTCTTTTGCATTTTACGGGGTGATTTCTGTCCTTTTCAATATCACACAGATCATTGATGACATATATTGTCGATGAGCAGAACGAAAAAGTCAGAAATCCAAGCAATGTCCTGTATAATATTGGAATATCCAGTATTGCGCCCCCATAGAACGCAGGAATAAATATAATAATGTTTTTCACCCAATGCTTTACACGTATCAGCTGAAAACAACTTTTTACTTTGCTAAACATAAAAAACCTTCCGATCATTTCGCAATTTCGCCTGAAACAGACTATTTACCGCGATTTTATGATGTGCGAGATACTCGCTTTCTAATAGTATACATCAAAATAAGTTAAATGTCAACAATATATTGTCTTGTATAGTATTGACGGCGGATTTTTTGTATGTTAGAATTTATTTATCCATAGTTATTTGCTTTAAATAACCAGAAAGGAAACGTTTCTACATGCAGGTCCGCGAGAATTTAAAGCGTGGAACCGTTGAAATGATCTTGTTACATTTATTACAAGGTCGTGATATGTATGGATACGAACTTCTCCAAGAGATGAATGAACGAAGCAAAGGCAAATTCACTTTAAAAGACGGTTCTATGTATCCTATTTTATATCGCATGATCGATAAGAGACTTATTACTGACGAACAAGTCCTTGTTGGACGACGACGTACACGTGTATATTATCATTTAACAGATGAAGGAAAAATACCTTAATAAGATTAAAGAAGAATACTTTTTCATCACAGAAGGAATAAGTAATATCCTTAATTTCAAGGAGGAAAGCGATGAAAATCACGAATAAAGAGAGAAATCAATACATTAATCAAATCAAAAAACTTCTCTTTTGCAGCTCGAAAGAGCGCAAGAAGTTCCTCAAAGAATTTAACGACAATATTGATGATTTTCTGAAGGATAATCCCGAGGCAAGTATTGAGGAACTACAAAAAACTATGGGCACACCTCAAGAGATAGCAGACGGATTTCTTGGTAATGCTGATACTAAAGACATAAAAAGACGCACTTCAATTGTTAGAATCGTAATAGCAGGTATTTCTATCGTTGTAATTATTATAGCCGTTTTCTTTATCACCGCATGGATTGATATGTACAAAAATCACCGTGGTCATGGTGAGGTTACCATTATTGATAATGGTACTGTATATGTTGAAACAACATCTTCACCTTAAATATTCTTTCTCCGTTATCAAAATCAAATGAACTAATAAAAAAGCCGATACATTTTTGTATCGGCTTTTCCTATTCGGTTTGATGATATTTTCTTCTATAAGGGAATCTTCCGTTGCAAGGCGTCCCCTCTTGAAAAACAGTCCAGTGGACTGTTTTTTCAATTCACCCTTTGCGAAGCGCTTCTGAAGCAAAAGCGGGACTCCGTCCCACACCCTGCCAGAGGCTCTGCCTCTGGACTCCGCCAGAGGGAGAATCCTCCCTTTGGAATCCCAGTACTCAACAAACCGAAGCACCGCAATGCTTCGGTTTTTTTCTTTATCTGTAATCTCAGCCTAAAACAACCTTGATCTCGTTTACATCTGCAAGCTTTTCAGCCGGAATGTAATTTCCGTCAAGCTTCTCGCCGTTGAGAACAAGCTCCTTTACGCCGCTTTCAACGTGTGCAGCGTTGTCAACATCAATGTTGAGCTGCTTTCCACGGAAGTTCTTTCTGATCTTGAAGCCGTCCCACTCAGCAGGAATTGAAGGTGAAACTGTAAGTCCGCCAGCGTCAGGACGCATTCCGCAGATACCCTCAACGCATCCTACCATAACAGTAGACGCTGTTCCTGTCAGCCAGTGAACGTGTGAACGTCCCTCATAAGGTGATGCCTTTGACTCTGTGAACTGACCGTGTACATACGGCTCCATTACACGAATCTCAGCCTTGTCATTCATTGCAGCCGGTGAGCTTTCGAGGAAATACTCGAATGCACGTCCGCCGTGTCCCATAAGAGCTTCTGCAAGGATCAGCCAGCCCTGTGACTGTGAGAAGATACCGCCGTTTTCCTTTGTATCAAGGTTAAATACCTGCATCAGCGCACCCTCGAAGTGGTGGTACTTGTAGGGCGGATCAAGAAGCTTTGCACCATAAGGAGTATTAAGGATATTGTGAACGCTGTCCATAGCCTTTTCAGCCTGTTCTGCGGAAGCAAATCCTGAAATAACACTCCATGACTGAGGATTGAGCCACATATTTGCCTCAGGATCCTTCTTTGCACCAACGACAACTCCGTCCTCACGGATTCCACGGATAAATCTGTCCTCGTCCCAGCATTTTTCAAGAGCTTTGCCGAGATCTGCCTGAACTTCGTCAATATATGCGATGTAGTCAGTATCGTTCTTCTGAACTGCCATATCCCTGATCGCACTCATTGCGTAATAGAGCTGGAATGCAACGAATGTAGATTCTCCCTGTGCACCAAGTCTGAGACAATCGTTCCAGTCTGCATGGAGACCTGCGGGCATATTATGACTTCCGAGACGTTCCATAGAGAAGCGGATTGCATTCTTGAGATGCTCATAAACAGTAGCTTCACCGCCGCCTTCCTCAGCATAAGTGATGACCTCATCGAGGAAACCAGTGTTTCCGCTTTCGCCGATATACTTGACAATTGTCGGGAAGAGCCAGAGAGCGTCGTCTGCACGGTATGAGGGGTGACCTGTTTCCTTTGCGTAAACGCTGTGCTCATCGTTTTCATCGGGACAGGTTTCATGACCTGCATTATGGCTGAATTTAACAAGCGGAAGTCCGCCGCCGTTGCTTACCTGAGCAGAGAGCATGAAGCGGATCTTTTCAGCTGCCATTTCGGGATCAAGGTGGATGATACCCTGAATATCCTGAACTGTATCACGGTAGCCGTAGCCGTTTCTGAGTCCGCAGTAAACGAATGAAGCTGCTCTTGACCAGATAAATGTGATGAAGCACTGATATGCGTTCCATACGTTTATCATGTTGTTGAACTCGGAAGAAGGAGTCTCTACCCTGAAATTGGAGAGCTGTCCGTGCCAGTAATCCTTGAGCTCTGCGATATCAGCGTCAGCTCTGCCGGGGACCTTGTATTCTTCAAGGATAGCGGATGCCTGAGCATCGTCCTTCTGTCCCATGATGTAGATAAGCTCTGCTGTCTCGCCGGGCTTGAGAGTAATATCAGACTGGAGAGCACCGCATGAGTTGCTGTTGAAGTTGAGTGTGTTGTCGCACTTGCCTGTCTCAACGGCAATAGGATTGGAAAATGTTCTGTAAGGTCCTATAAAGTGGCTGAGTGAGCCGTTATATGCTGTGATAGGAGCACCTACCATACCGAAGAATCTTTCCTGACCATTATAGCCGTTCTCGTCGAAGCCTGTATTCTCATTCATGTGCTGGATAATTTTATTTCCCTCAAAGCTTGTGCGTGTAATGAACAGAGTGTACTGGAGGTTAATCTGATCCTGTTCATAGTTAGGCTCGTTTGTAAATTCCACAAAGCCGTAAACAGAAAGCTTTCTTTCTGTATCGCTGTTGTTGGTGATTTTTGCACGCCATACTTCGTATGTCTTTCCGTAGGGAACATAGTATGTTGTTTCGGAAGCGATTCCCTCATATTCAGCAGAAATAACAGTATAAGCAGTACCGTGGCGGCACTCGGACTTATACTTGTCAAGAGGCTTGCCTACAGGCTGCCATGAAGCTGACCAGTAATCGCTTGTTTCGTTGTCACGGATGTAGATATAGCGTCCGGGAAGAGCCATATCGGAATTGAAGCGGAAACGGGAGATTCTTCCGTTTGCGCCGGACTTTACAAAGCTGTAGCCGGCTGCGTTATTTGAAATCATTGCGCCGTATTCGGGGTCGCCGAGATAGTTTGCCCAGGGCGCAGGAGTTGCGGGATCAGTGATAACATATTCCATGTTTTCAAGATCGAAATATCCGTACTGCATAATTTTTCTCCTTTTTTCTTACGAGAATGTATTCTCATATTATTGATATGTTGTAGCGTATATAAAAACGTTCGCCGCCGCACAGTGCTAATTACAGCAGCACACTATATACTTTATAATTGTACCATTTTGTGATGTTGATGTCAATATCTGCCGGAGATTTAAGTGAGCTATTTCAATGGTTTGTAAATATTATACAAAATGCAAAGGCAATTTTTTTGCAGTTTTCCGGACTGTATCTGAGATTTCCCATACAATTGATTTTTCCACAGTATTTGTACAATCTCACCAAATTGGTGACAAAAAAATTTCGTGCTTTTTCTTTCATTCCTCTTGAAATAAACAAAAAAGTATGATATAATATATAAGCTATTAGAAACATACAGGAATGTTCCTGTTAATTTACTTACTAAAATGGAGGTTTATTACTATGACAACTCTTGAAATGATCGGAGGAATCGTTCTCCTCATCGTATGTGCACTTACAATTATACTCTGTCTCTCACAGGAACAGAAATCTCAGGACAGTATGTCCGCTGCACTGACAGGCGCAAGCGCTGATTCTTTCTACGGAAAAAATGAGGGCAGAACTAAAGAAGCTATCCTCGGCAAGATCACAAGAACTCTCGGAATCATTATGTTCATAGTTGTTCTTGCAATCAACATTATCCCGATTGTATCTAAGTAATCACTTGCCCCGTGCTTCGTCATGGGGCTTGTTTTTATTAAGGAGATTATTAAATGGCTAAAAAGAAATCAAACACCAAAAAAACTTCTGCTTTATGCTCCGCCGAAAGCTATAAAAATAAAATCGTGACATTTCTTTCCGCATACGACAAGAAGCTTATGCCCCTCAGTGAGCTTGAATCCAAATGCCGCACAAAAAAACATGGCAGGGATAACTTCATCACCGCTTTCGATGAACTTCGCACCGAGGGCGTTATCATGATGAAAAAAGGTATGAAAACAGGTCTTTGCTCACGTCTTGGTGTGGTCTGCGGAACTGTTTCCCGCCTCAGCCGTACTTTCGGCTTTGCGGAAACTGAAAACGGTACGGAATATTTCATTCCCGGCAAGTATATGCTCGGCGCTATGCCCGGTGATAAGGTGCTTATCGTCGATATTCCGTCACGTTCCGGCGAACCTGAAGGCGAGATAATTGATATAATCAGCTTCGGAAGCTCTCAGCTTACCGGAGTTATCGAAATTATCGACGGCACTCCCTATCTTGTCCCCGATACTGCCGCTAAAAATCACATAACTGTCGTAAAGGGACAAAGTGTTCCGTTCAGCTCCGGCGATAAGGTCCTCGCTGAAATAGTTTTCCGCGGACGCCGCCATGCCGATCATACAGTGAAAGTTACCGGCGTATTCGGCTCCTCCGATTCAGCTGCAGCCTGTGCCGCTTCAATTCTCATAAATCACGGCGCACCGTCAGAATTTCCGCCGGAAGTCCTTAGAGAAGCAAGAAAAATCTCCGAGGGCGGCGTTCAGGATTACTCCTTCAACAACCGTGAAGATCTCCGTGATATGACTATCTTCACCATAGACAGCGCAGAATCAAAGGATCTCGACGACGCTGTTTCGGTTTCAAAACACGAAAACGGCTGGACTCTCGGCGTGCATATCGCTGACGTTTCACACTATGTCAAGGGCAACAGCGATATCGACAAAGAAGCTATGCGCCGCGGAACAAGCATTTACTACGCAGATCAGGTAATACCCATGCTGCCAAAAGAGCTTTCAAACGGAATCTGCTCGCTTAATCCCGATGAGGACAGGCTCACGCTCTCCGCATTCATGGAGCTTGACAGTCACGGTGAGCTTGTTTCCTACCGCTTCTGCAAAAGTGCGATACGCTCACGGGTAAAGGGCGTTTACAGTGAAATAAATACTATCCTTGACGGCACCGAAACTGACGATATCCGCCGGAAATACGAGTGCGTCAGAGAAGATATCTTCCTCATGAACGAGCTTGCTGACCTCCTTATCGCTAAAAAGGAACGCAGAAAGGCTCCGGAAATATTCACCGCCGAAAGCAAGCTTATTATCGGCGAAAACGGTATCTGCTGCGATGTTGTTCCCCGTGAACGCGGAAAATCTGAACGCATTATCGAGGAATTCATGCTTACCGCCAATGAAGCCGCCGCAAAGCTTGCCGCTGAAAAGAAGGTTCCCTTCGTGTATCGTATCCATGAGGCTCCTCCGGAAGAAAAAGCGGATATGCTCAGGGAAACTCTCATCAAAATGAACGTTGAATATCCGCATTTCAACGAGTTCAAGCCGTGCCATGCCGCTGAGATCCTCGAAAATGCACGGAATACAGACAAGTATGAAGCTGTAAATATGCTCGTTCTTCGCTCAATGGCTAAGGCAAAGTATTCCATCGAACCACTTGGTCATTTCGGACTTGTGCTCAGGGATTACGCTCATTTCACATCGCCTATCCGCCGATACCCCGACCTTGCCATACACCGCATAATTACCGATATCCTTGCCGGCTACAGAAACGAATGGCTCGACAAGCGTTACTCCGGATTCGCCGCAAACAGCGCAGAGCGCTCATCCGCCGCCGAAATCAGGGCTGTCACCATTGAACGTGAATGTGAGGACTGCTACAAGGCAGAATTTATGCGAAGTCACATCGGCGAGGTATTTGACGCAAGAATTTCCAGCGTCACTGAATTCGGCTTCTACGCTCAGCTTCCCAACACTATCGAGGGACTTGTCCACATCAGAACTCTGCCGGAGGGCGAATATGACTACTCTGAGCCAGCTGTTCTTACCGAAAAATTCAGCGGCGTTTCATATACTCTCGGACAGCCTGTACAGGTTATCTGCGCCGCTGTGAATGTCAGCGAAGGTCTTATAGATTTCGTTTTAAACGAAGAATAGAGGTGCTTTTTATCATGAAAAGAATAATTTCTGCAATTACCGCATTATCAGCCGTTCTTACGATTGCCGGCTGCAATAACAAAAAATCCTCCGAAAAGGAGTCAAAAAATTCATCCGTTTCAGAAACTACTGCCGAAGCTGTTCAGGCTTCAACTCAGCCTGATCCGCTTGCTCCTACTGAAACAACTACGGTTCCGGCGACTGAGGCTACAGAAGCAACAACAGCTCCGGCAACTGAGGCTGCTACAGAAAAAACGGAAGATCCTGATGTTAACTCCTTTTACTATAACGGCGACGGCGCTGTAGTTTTCGAGGACGACTACGAAAAAGAAAACGACGCAACACTCATGGCAGCGGCAGAATCGCTGTTTGTATCTGCCTGTCAGACTGAGTGGAAATACACTGTCGGTTGTCCCTACGAAATCGACGCTGAGGATTACATCGCAAACCAGTTCCACTGGCAATTTTACCGCATAACAGACAGCAGTATAAAATCTTTTGCTGACATCGAAAATGACTATTATAAGGTTTTCAGCAAGAAATATTCGAACCAGCTTCATGAGCTTTTCATCGAAAGCAACGGCGCAGTTTATGCTCTGGATGCCGCAAGAGGAATGGATATTTTCTATGAAAATTCAACTATTACGGAAATAAAATCCAAGACAGACGACGAGATTTTCTTTACCGTTGAGAATCACTACAGCGGAACTGATACCGATGTAAATACACCGGCTACAAAGACGGATACATTCTCTGTTGTTATTGAAAGCGACGGCGCATGGCGTGCCGGCGAATTCAGGCTTCCATATTAAAACGACTCTGCTTATGGCTATTTTAAGCTAAAACCAGTTCCAAATACAGATATTTATATATATTGCAATATCTTTCGACCGATTTGTTGTGCAAAATGCCAAAAACTCGACCGCAAAGCAAAAAAATCCTTGTTTTCACTTGACGAAATATCCGAAATGGGGTATAATATGTATAGTGTTAAATAATGTTTAATTATTAACACTCGTTTTGTTGTCTCCTTTCTTTTGTTCTACACATATTTTTTAATTTATCTGTATCAGCAGGGCTTTCGCCCTGCTTATTTTTTTACCGTCATGTGAAAAGCGTGAATATATAATATATCACTCCATACACGACCGACGCTGTACAGCCATAAAGTATGACCGGTCCGGCTATGGTGAATATCTTTGTTCCTACGCCAAGCACAAAGCCTTCAGATTTTGCTTCGATTGCGGCAGAGCTTACAGCGTTGGAAAAGCCTGTGATAGGCACGAGTGTTCCTGCGCCGGCTCTCTTTGCAAGCTTCTCATATAAGCCTGCTCCCGTCAGAAGCGCACTGAATCCTACAAGCACAATGGATGTCCATGCGCCGGCAGATGTCCTGTCCATGCCGTAGCTCAGAAATGCCGCTAACAGAAGCTGTCCGATAACACAGATGCTTCCTCCCACACAGAACGCCGTAATAGAATTCGTCATCACCTTTGATTTCGGAGAAGCTTTTTCGCTCATTTCGCTGTACATCTGTGGTGTTATATTCATTATTACCAACTCCTTTTAGATAGATTTATATTACAGATATATTTTTTCTCAGATATCCGAAAATATACAAAAAAACAACCGCACCTGAAGTGCGGCTGTTTTTTTCTGATTTGTCCCTTACAACAAATTTTAAAATTTATATATACCCTGTCATCGTTGTGCAGATGATGACTTGGGCAATACCGCACAAATTTGTGCAGAAATATGCGGTATTGCCATGGTATAAATCATGAGAACTGCCACCAATCGAATTCTGTATCTGCGCTGAATACGAAGTATACATCCTTGGTGCCTGATACGTCTGCTACCGTCTGAACTGTAACTTCATCCATTGATGAACCAAGCTCTGCATAGCCGATAACGTCGCCCTTAGGGCTGCCTGAACAGATTTTTACTGATCCGCCCTTAGCTCTTAATGTGATATTTGCTGTGCCCTTGTCAAATTTCACTCCGCTGACCTTTACCCAGTCGCCCTTCTTGCCGACAACTGTTGTATCGTAAAGTCCCTTTGTTGTGATACCCTTGGACTGGCTTGACATAGTCTCAGCCTGAACCTTATTATAGGGATTAAGTGTCTCTACCTGTGAAACGCCCTTCATTGTACCTGTTGCTGTGAACATACCGTTTGAGAATGTTGCCTCGTCAATGTGTGGTGAACGGTAGTTTCCGCCGAGGTCAATTGAGCCGTCTGTGTTGAGAGCCTGAATGTTCATTGCTCTTGAAAGGTTACGGCTGTGGTAAAGCATATAATACTTGCCCTTGAATTCAACTATTGAGTGGTGGTTATTTCCGCCGCCGTCAAGCTTGAATGAAGCAGGATTCTTGAATGCAATACCCTTGTATGTGAATGGTCCGAGGGGGTTTGTGGAAGTCATAACAGCAATTTCAGCGTTTCCGAAGCCATATGGATTTCCGCCTGTGCTCCAGTTTGTGCAGTATGAATAGTAGTATGTGTCGCCTACCTTGAGTATGCTTGAATCCTCAAAGAGATAAGGAGGATTCATTCTTACTGCATTGCCTGAAAGTGATGTCATGTCAGCACCGAGCTTGATAGCTCTTGCTGTGCCGGGATCAGCAGCCTTTCCGGAAGGAACGCCGCCGCCTACATAAAGGTAACCTGTACCGTCATCGTCAACGAGAACAGCAGGATCGAAAAGCCATTCTACATCGCCGAAGCCGTTTGTACTCTTGTTGATAAGCGCCTTGCCAATAGGATCTGTGTAAGGTCCTTCGGGGCTGTCAGCTGTAAGTACGCCGATGCCGCCTGCGCTGTCTGCAAAGTAAAGGAAGAACTTATCCTTGCCGTTGATTGTTTTCCATGCTGCGTCGGGAGCCCATGCGTATGTCGCCCACTTTGCAGCACCGTTCTGAGTTCTGCCGTTTCTGCCTGCAACCGGAATAGCACCGTGGTCTGTCCAGTTTACGAGGTCAGCAGATGAGAAGCAGTTGATTGTACCTGAATTATATGTGTTTACCTGAATTTTTCCGTCTGATCTGTACTCAGGAGCGTCGTTTGTTGTGTATACATAAAGTCTGTCCTTGTATACCATGAAACCGGGGTCTGCTCCGAAGCGCTGTGTCCAGAGAACGTTGTTTTCGCCCTCTTTTTTCCAGCTGTCAGCGATAGTGATAGTGCTGAATTCTGCCTCAAGCTTTGAGGTATCAACAGCCGGTGTATTATTCGGGAATTCCTTGATCTTTCCGAGGATATACTGCTGGAGAAGAACGAGGTCGTTTGATTCAGCCTTGCCGCTCTTGTCAACGTCGGCTGCCTTTGTGATATTTGAATCTGTGATGTTTCCAAGAACTACTCTGCGCGCGAGAACCATATCGAAAGCGTCGATAACGCTGTCCATTGTTGTATCGCCGCGGATAACGCCGCCTACAGGAGCAACTGCAGGAGGTTCGGGATGTCCCTCACCCTGAATTCCTGTACCTGCAACAGCACCGATAACCTCGTCAACATAGAAGTTTGTGAGAGATTCTGCTGTTTCAATGTAGATCTTTACATTTGAAGCGTCATCCGGAATCTTGTAGTTTGTATTGTAGAGCTGTGCCCATGTATCTGTGGGAACTGTCCAGCTGTCGATCTCATCGTATGCAGTTTCGCCGGATGCGTCAGTGTACTCAATCTTCATCATCATGGTAACTGTTTCGCCGGAATTCTGCTTAACGTGTGCGCTGAGACTGTATTCCTCGCCAGCCATGAAGATATTGCTGGGAAGTGAGTATGCTGCACCCTGCCATGCGCTTGTTCTGTCGCTTACGAGAAGTGATTTGCTTCCCCACTGTGTATAGTGCTCGTCGCCGCTCTGTGCTACAGCATTTCCGCCTCTGTCAGTCCAGCTCTGAACGCCGTCCTCAAATCCACACTGGAACCACCAGCCGTATTCGTTAGGCTTCGGAGGTTCCGGAGGAGTAACCTCACCATTTGCTACGTCGTACTGATAGTTTTTACCGTCGCCCCACTGGCTTGTAGGGATCATCTGTGACAGTGTTGTATACGCTGTCTTAGGCTGATTGCTCTTATCAAAGAGAAGCGCATCTGAACCTGCCTTCAGCCATGAGTTAGCGTCGTTAGGACCCCAGATACAAACAGCTGTTACACGGTTGGATGAGTTAAGGCGTGATTTATTCCACTCCTTGGCATAATCAAAGATTGCCTTGTACTTTGCTGCCTGATCCTGCTGAGAATACTTTCCATTTTCAAGAGAGATATCAAGCTCTGTTACCTGAACCTGAATTCCGAGATCGAGGTACATCTGCATTGCCTGTAAATAGGAATCTGTGCCGGCAAATCCTGTTGCGTTAGCCGGAACGTGAGACTGCATTCCCATACCATCGATAAGTCCCTTTGAAATAAGAGGCTTGAGGATTGTTCTGATGATACAGTCACGCTTGTGATCCCAGTATTCGTTATAGTCGTTGTAGAAAAGGCTGCATCCGGCAGGAGCATATTTTCTTGCGTATGTGAATGCCTTTTCAATGAAGGAGTTGTTTCCGTAAACTGCAACCCATGCAGACTTACCGCCCTCCTGATAGTTGTCTCCGGGGAGACGGCTGCCGTCCTGATTTCCGCTTGTTCTGCTTGCGTCATCAGAAATAGCTTCGTTTACTACGTCATAAGCGTAGAGATTAAGGTTCGGGTACTGAGTTTTGATAGCCTCGAACATATTCTTGATGTAGCTTTCAAGACGCTGATCCATTACGCTGGGAGATACCCAGTTGCCGTTGCCGTTGAAATTTTCTTTAAGGAACCACGCCGGAGTCTGGCTGTGCCATACAAAAGCGTGACCTCTTACTGCGATGTTGTTCTTCTGGCAGAAGTCGAAAATAGCTGCCGCACTGTCAAGCTTTACGCCGATATTAGTACCGCTGCACTTTGACTGATTGAGAGTAGCGTCCGGCTTTGTCTCGTTTTCGCACTCGATGGAGTTGTAGTTCTGGAGTGTTGTAGCAAGGATAGCGTCATTTCTTACTGTATTGCCGTTGAGGATGTTTCCTACACGGAAGCCGTAGTTTGCAAATTCGTCCTTGAGTCCCTTGCTTCCGGAAGAAGCAGAAACGCCGTTTCCTCTTGCTGTTGTTGTAATCTTGAGATCGTCGAATACGAAGTCGTTTTCAGAATCAGAGGTGATAACGAGTTCAAATTCGTAATCGTTTTCGGGAGCTGCATAATGTGCCGAAAGCTCAGCCCACTCGCCGCCCTTTGCCTTTACCGTATCCAGCTCAACGATTGTTTCTTTTCCTGTAGTACGGTCGATGGTCTTTAGTGAAAGGCGGAAAGTCTCGTTCTTTTCGCTGTAGGCCTTCACGCTGTAGTCATAGCCTATTCCGCCGTAGAGATAGAATCCCTTGGATGAGCTTACGCCGTGTGAAGAATCTTCACGTCCTGTAACAAACATTCCTCGTGTGCCGTCAAAACCTATTCCTTCCTCTGCAGTAAGTGTAACTGCGTCGTTGTTGGGATGCCAGCCCTCATAGCTTTCTTCAAAGCTGTTTGAAACAATTTCTGCCGCATACGCATTGTCGGTCAGCACCGGCAGAAGCGTGATCATTCCTGCTCCGACAACAGCCGAAGTCAGACCTGAAACAAATCTTTTAAGTCTCATTTGTATTCCCCCTTAGTATAATATTTACGTTCGAATTTGTTTTCTGTATTTATTATATCTTCAATTTCTTCACATTTCAACTCATTTTTTGCAGATTTGGTGCACAAAATGAATGAGTTATCATCACGACGGTGAATATTTTCGTAAGAAAGCACAATTAAATAAGTTTCCTTGCCATTATATGGGTTTCTGCGATATCACAGGCATACCATATTCTATTCTGGCTGTGGATTGTTAATTCTATTAATTAGGAAAAAATCAAGGCTGTTTTTTGTGCATTTCAACAGTTTTGTATAAATTCAGCTATCTATTATTGACTAACAATTGAATTTGTGTTAGAATTAAATCAATATATACCATGATATTTTTCGGGAGGGACAATTTATGATACCGCCTTCAGAGCGAAAGAAAAACAGTTTTGCAAAAGCACTCAAGCCTTCATTCGGTGCTGAAATGAAAAAATATGAGGAACTGTATGCCATTTTCACCAACGACGGCTATACAAAAGAACTCTGCGAAGAATACGCAGAAGCTTTCATAAACAACGCTAAAAAGCCTGCCGCTGATGATATCATTCAGCTCGCCGGACTTTATGATAAAATTTATGACAACAAAAGTGCAGCTTTCTACCTTGAAATGCTCGCTGAAAAAAAACTCAGCGGCGATGACAAATTCAATTACTGCATCGAAATGCTCAAAACTCAGAGCAAGCTCGGCAGATGGCGTGACGCCGAGGATTTCCGCACAGAAAATATTAATTTCATGCAGAACACCTCTCAGAAAAAAAGTCTCTCCGAACAGGCTGATATGTACATTGCGCTCGCTCTCACAGACTGCGCCGCAAAACGCTACCGCGACGCATTTAAGCTTATGAAATTCGGCTATAAACCGCAGGGTAAGAACGATACAAAGCTTCTTGACATTATGATCACCGGCGTTTATCTTATTGCTCGTTCAGGTGAAACTGACGGTCTTGAAGGCGCTGTCGAAAGCGCTCATGGCTGTCTCAAACTGTTCACGGAGTTTGAATACCGCTGGAGCAAAAACGATTATCTCAACCGTATCGACAAGGCAGCAGAAGGTATTATATAATGTATATTAATGGGGATCATCTGATCCCCATTTTGTTATAATTTAAAAATCAAAAAAATTATCATAACAAATTATTCATATACGTTTTAGGTTGTTTTTTTAATTTTTATAAAGCTTATTAAATTTCTCGGTCATCACAAATACACTTTTTTCGCATCCCAGATATCTTCCGCCGAAAAAATCTGCCGAAATTACCGGATATCAGCGTTTTTCATTTTATTGCAGTCAGCATAATTCATACCCCAATATACTTTGTGTACAAATCGGAAATAGAAATATCTTTGTATTTTATTTACAATTGCGTAATATATATTTGTTTTTACATGATAGCAATATAGTGCTAAATTCAGGCAATATTATCAATTGATTATCCCCTCTCTTTAGCTTATAATACAAATAACGGAATATCTATGTTCCGATTCACATTAAGATATTATAAAGATTTTTAATGTGTCCTGTAAAAATCCGGCAAATATGATCTTTTCAGCCATCCGGTCTCAACTCCTCCGGACTGTCTTTCTAAAATCCGATCTATTGATCTGTGCCTGAAAGCTGCTGTTAAACATTAATGCCTATAATATGTTTAATTGCCTAAAAGCAGCTATTTGTCGCTTGAATCAATTCCATATTATTATCACTACAGCTGAAAATCATATTACGGCACTGCGAAATTTGTGCCCGCCGTAATGCTTAGCGTATAGAGGGTGCGCTCTGCATTGTAGAATAACGGACTTCATTGACTTTTTGAGAGGGGGTCAATGAAGTCTGTTGTTTTTTAATGTTTTCTTACATACAAAAGCGTCCGGATTTCCGGACGCTTCTTCTTTATTTCTTTTCTGTTTTCAGCTTACGAAGCGTATATCCCTCATTGACCTTCATCACGCCTCTGTCAATTGCAAGCGCATAGTCTGGAACATCCCTCGTAACCGTAGTTCCGGCAGCTGTATACACTGCCTTTCCGAGCTTCACGGGAGCAATAAGATTCGTATTGCAGCCGATAAAACAATTATCACCGATAACACATCTGCTTTTGGAAATTCCGTCGTAGTTTACAGTAACAGTTCCGCAGCCGATGTTTACCTTTCTGCCAACGTCGCTGTCTCCGACATATACAAGATGCGAAACTGCTGTCTTTTCGCCGATAGTGGAGTTCTTTATCTCAACGAAATCACCTATTCTTGCGCCGCTCTTGATATAGCTGTCCGGACGGATATGCACGAAAGGTCCGATGATTACTCCGCTTTCAATCTCGGAATTATACGCATGAGATGTGTCGATAACAACATTATCGCCGACTTTACATTCAACGATGACAGAATTCGGTCCGAGAACACAGCCGCTTCCGATAGTGGTCTTTCCTCTGATGATAGTTCCAGGCTGAATCTGAGTTCCTACGCCGATTTCCACACCTCTTTCAATGATAACTCCGTCTGTGCTGACAAACTCAACGCCGTTTTCAAGATGCTTGTCAATAACGGCTCTTTTTGCGTAATCATTGAGCGCAAGGAGATCTCTCCTGTCGTTTGCGCCCTTGATTATCTCGGAATTCTCCGACTTGAATGCACCGGCTTTCTTTCCCTCAGAAAGAGCAATAGAAATTGTATCTGTGAGATAATATTCGTTCTGTGCATTATTGCAGTCAAGCTTGCCGAGAAGCTCGATAAGATCAGCTGTTCTGAACCAGTATGCGCCGGAATTTACCTCACGGATGTTCTTCTGCTCCTCTGTAGCGTCCTTCTGCTCGACAATCCCGCTTATGCCGGATTCTGTGCGTATCACTCTGCCGTAGCCATGAGGATTTTCAAGCTCTGCGGTAATAACTGTAACTGAATTTCCCTGTTCTGTGTGCATTTTAAGGGATTCCCCGATAGTTGCCGCATCAATGAACGGTGCGTCGCCGTTGAGGATAAGTGTATTTCCGGATGTATCCTTTTCAAGAAACGAGATTCCCTGCATTACCGCATGGCCTGTGCCGAGTCTTTCAGCCTGGAGTGCAGTTTCGCAGCGTCCGCCGAGATATTCGTCTATCATTTCTCCTCTGAATCCCTTGATTACACAGATATCGGAAACTCCTGATTCCTCACACGCTGAAATCACCCATTCCAGCATGGGTTCTCCAAGAACTCTCAGAAGCGGCTTGGGCATATCTGCCTTCATACGTTTTCCCTGACCACCAGCCAGAATTATTGCTTTGTTCATTTTATTTCCTCCTATCAGACTATTCTTTTTATATAGTTTTTCACTTTTTATCTCTGCATATATTACAGCATTGAGGCAAGCTGTTCGCCGCTGTATGGTATAATCTTCCAGCCCTCGCCTGCAATTTGTACAGCAACAACTGATAATTTCACTTTTTTCTCTTTACCGGCTGATGCAATCGTGTAAGAAACATCCGCCAGACAGGATGCCGTCACCATTACCGGTACATCACTATACATCTGTTCTCTAATTATTACAAACTTTAACCAAAAATTCAAGTCTTTTTTGAAAATTTATTTTGCTCCTTATTTTTTTGTGTAAAGTGCAATAAAACTAACTAATAATTTTTATCAAATTCTATATGGTAATTCTTCCCGAAATGTGTTATAATAATAATAACTCGAATCAGGTCATTCATATGCCCCGATTCGGTAATGTAAAAAATGGAGGTATATACCAATGGCAAAGAAATATTGTTACCTTTTCTCAGAGGGTGACGCTTCAATGAGAGAGCTTCTCGGCGGTAAGGGCGCTAACCTGGCTGAAATGACCAACATCGGTCTCCCCGTTCCCCAGGGCTTCACTATCACAACAGAAGCTTGTACACAGTACTACGAGGACGGCGGCGTCTCTGACGAGATCATCGCTGAAATCGGCGAGTACATTGTTAAAATGGAAGAAATCACAGGCAAGAAGTTCGGCGATAAGGAAAATCCCCTTCTCGTTTCTGTTCGTTCAGGTGCCCGTGCTTCAATGCCCGGTATGATGGATACAATCCTTAACCTCGGTCTTAACGAGACTGTTGTTGAGACAATCGCTGAAAAGTCCGGCAATGCTCGTTGGGCTTGGGACTGCTATAGAAGATTCATCCAGATGTACTCTGACGTAGTTATGGAAGTTGGTAAGAAGTACTTTGAAGAGCTTATCGACGAAATGAAGGAAAAGAAGGGCGTTACTCAGGACGTTGACCTCACTGCTGAAGACCTTAAGGAACTCGCTGGTCAGTTCAAGGCTGAATACAAGTCCAAGATCGGTGCAGACTTCCCGTCTGATCCTAAGGAGCAGCTCATGGGCGCAGTTAAGGCTGTATTCCGTTCATGGGACAACCCCAGAGCTAACGTTTACAGACGTGACAACGATATTCCTTTCTCATGGGGTACTGCTGTTAACGTTCAGGCAATGGCTTTCGGTAACATGGGTGATGACTGCGGTACAGGTGTTGCATTTACTCGTGACCCTGCTACAGGCGAAAAGAAGCTCATGGGCGAATTCCTTACAAACGCACAGGGCGAAGACGTAGTTGCTGGTGTTCGTACTCCTATGCCTATCTCTCAGATGGCTGAGACTTTCCCTGAGGCTTACGCTCAGTTCGTAGAAGTTTGCAAGACTCTCGAAAATCACTATCACGATATGCAGGACATGGAGTTCACTGTTGAAAACAGAAAGCTCTTCATGCTCCAGACAAGAAATGGTAAGAGAACTGCTCAGGCTGCTCTTAAGATCGCTTGCGACCTCGTTGATGAGGGAATGAAGACTGAAGAAGAAGCAGTTGCAATGATCGACCCCAGAAACCTCGATACACTTCTCCACCCCCAGTTCGACGTTAAGGCTCTCAAGGCTGCAACTCCTATGGGCAAGGGCCTCGGTGCTTCTCCTGGTGCTGCTTGCGGTAAGATCGTATTTACAGCTGACGACGCTGAGGCTTGGAACGCTAAGGGCGAAAAGGTTGTTCTTGTTCGTCTTGAAACATCACCTGAAGATATCACAGGTATGAAGGTTGCTCAGGGTATCCTCACAGTTCGCGGCGGTATGACTTCTCACGCTGCTGTTGTTGCTCGTGGTATGGGTACTTGCTGTGTATCCGGCTGCGGCGATATCAAGATGGATGAAGAAAACAAGAAGTTCGAACTCGGCGGAAAGACTTTCGTTGAGGGTGACTACATCTCTATCGACGGTTCTACAGGTAACATCTACGATGGTATCATTCCTACAGTTGACGCTCAGATCGCTGGTGAGTTCGGAAGAATCATGGCTTGGGCTGACAAGTTCAGAACTCTTAAGGTTAGAACAAATGCTGATACTCCTGCTGACGCTAAGAAGGCAAGAGAGCTCGGCGCTGAGGGTATCGGTCTTTGCCGTACAGAGCATATGTTCTTCGAGGCAGACAGAATCGCTGCTTTCCGTGAGATGATCTGCTCAGATACAGTTGAAGAGAGAGAAGCTGCTCTCGCTAAGATCGAACCTATGCAGCAGGCTGACTTCGAGGCTCTCTACGAGGCTCTTGAAGGTACTCCCGTTTTCATCAGATTCCTCGATCCTCCTCTCCACGAATTCGTTCCTACAACTGAAGCTGATATCAAGGCTCTCGCTGACGCTCAGGGCAAGTCTGTTGAAGATATCAAGGCTATCATCGCTTCACTCCACGAATTCAACCCCATGATGGGTCACAGAGGATGCCGTCTTGCTGTAACATATCCTGAAATCGCTGCTATGCAGACAAAGGCTGTTATCAAGGCTGCTATCAATGTTAAGAAGAATCACCCCGACTGGAATGTTAAGCCTGAAATCATGATCCCCCTCGTTGGTGAGGTTAAGGAGCTCAAGTATGTTAAGGCTGTTGTTATCGAGAACGCTAACGCTGTTATCGCTGAGGCTGGCGTTGAGCTCGAATACGAAGTTGGTACAATGATCGAGATCCCCAGAGCTGCTCTTACAGCTGACGAGATCGCTGCTAACGCTGACTTCTTCTGCTTCGGTACAAACGACCTTACTCAGATGACATACGGCTTCTCAAGAGACGACGCTGGTAAGTTCCTCAACGCTTACTATGACAAGAAGATCTTCGAGAACGATCCTTTCGCTAAGCTCGACCAGACTGGCGTAGGCAAGCTCATGGAAACAGCTATCAAGCTCGGCAGACCTGTTAACGACAAGCTCCACTGCGGTATCTGCGGTGAGCACGGCGGTGATCCTACATCTGTTGAGTTCTGCCACAAGATCGGTCTTGACTATGTATCTTGCTCACCTTTCCGTGTTCCGATCGCTCGTCTTGCTGCTGCTCAGGCAGCTATTAGTAATAGGGATTAATCAGAAAATCGCTATACAATGGGATTTTCCGATAACCTATGAAATGGCAAGAGCCTATCAGAAGGCTAACGGCAAGTATTTAAGGCAAAATCAGTGGGAAGATATAACTCTCGTGATGAGCCTTGAACTTGGTAAATAAAAAGATTACCCCGTATCCGACGGTCAAACCGTTAGATACGGGGTTTTTCTATACCCTGAATATATGATAAGCTCAAACCAACATTAAGAAAGGCGGAATTATTATGAAGAATAGTAAAGCAATCGGAAGTCCCATATCACAGAACGGCAGAAATGTCAATACCTTTTCTGAAAGAAATTTCAAGGGTTCTCCCTTATCACAGAATGACAGATTTGTCAACCCCTTCTCTGAAAAAATTTTCGAGGGGTTCATAGCACAAAAGCTGTCAGATGTCAAGTCTTTTCTGAAATATTTTTCAGAAAGTCCCAATGCACAAACTGAGGAAAATGTCAAGACCTTTTTCAAGATTTTTTTCTTCAGTGCAGAACTCAGGAATAAGGTT
>JAFTYF010000057.1 GCA_017461395.1 Ruminococcus sp. | reverse complement strand
TTCTGAGTTTTTCAATTTCTGCGCCGCCTCTGCCGATTACGATACCGGGCTTAGCGCAGTGAATGTGGATCCTTACCTTATCGGCGAAACGCTCAATTTCGATTCTCGGAACACCTGCTGCATACAAGCTCTTCTTAATGAAGTTACGAACATTGTAGTCCTCAACAAGAGTGTCGCCGAAATCTGCCTTATTGGCATACCAGCGTGAATCCCAATCCTTAATAACGCCAACACGAAGACCGTGCGGATTAACTTTCTGGCCCATTATTCAAACCTCCTTGGGATTATTCTTTTTCTTTAAGAACAACTGTGATGTGTGATGTTCTCTTTAAAATTCTATATGCTCTGCCCTGTGCTCTTGGCATGATTCTCTTCATGATAGGGCCGGGTGTTACGAAGCACTCAGCTACATAAAGGTCATCCTTGTTCATGCTGAAGTTGTTTTCAGCGTTAGCCATAGCGGACTTTACAAGCTTTGCAACGATAGGACTTGCAGCCTTCGGAGTAAGATCTAAAGTAGCCAAAGCGATGTCAACAGGCTTGTTCCTGATCAGATCAAGAACGATCTGCACCTTTCTGGGTGATATACGAGCATTTCTTAAATAAGCTCTTGCTTCCATCTGAACTCCTCCTTCCGCTTATCTCTTACCGTTGTTTGATGTCTTGGAACCTGCGTGGCCCTTGTAAGTTCTTGTAGGTGCAAACTCACCGAGCTTGTGTCCTACCATATCCTCTGTAACATATACCGGAACGTGCTTGCGTCCGTCATGAACAGCAAATGTGTGACCTACGAAATCAGGGAAAATTGTTGAAGAACGGCTCCATGTTTTAAGAACCTTCTTTTCTCCTGCCTCGTTCATAGCCACAACTCTCTTAAGAAGAACCTCCTGGACATAAGGTCCCTTTTTAATGCTTCTACTCATTAATAAGTTCCTCCTTTCAGATTACTTGCCGTTGCGGCGCTTTACGATAAACTTATCGGTTCTGTTGTGAGTCTTACGAGTCTTGTAGCCGAGTGCGGGCTTACCCCAAGGGGTAACAGGTCCGGGACGGCCAACAGGTGACTTACCTTCACCACCACCGTGGGGGTGATCGCAGGGGTTCATTACTGAACCACGAACTGTAGGTCTCCAACCCATGTTGCGAACTCTACCAGCCTTACCATAGTTTACGTTCTCGTGATCAATGTTTGAAACCTGACCGATTGCAGCCTTGCATCCGATCGGAACCTTTCTCATTTCGCCTGAGGGAAGTCTGATAAGTGCGTAAGCACCTTCCTTACCCATAAGCTGAGCCTGGTTTCCTGCGCTTCTTACGAGCTGTGCGCCCTTACCGGGATAAAGCTCGATAGCGTGGATGAATGTACCAACGGGGATATCTGCAAGCTTGAGTGCGTTACCGGGCTTGATATCAGCCTCAGGACCGGACTCAATCTTATCACCAACCTTCAAACCATTGGGAGCGAGAATGTATCTCTTCTCTCCGTCCTCGTACTGAACGAGAGCGATAAATGCGCTTCTGTTAGGATCATATTCAAGTGTAAGAACTGTTGCTGTCATGTTGTCCTTATCACGCTTGAAGTCGATAATACGGTACTTTCTTCTGTTACCGCCGCCTCTGTGGCGAACTGTGATTCTGCCGTAGCTGTTTCTTCCCGACTTCTTCTTCATAGGTTCGAGAAGGCTCTTCTCCGGCTCTACCTTAGACAGAACCGAGTAGTCAGTTACAGTCATCTGACGTCTCGAAGGTGTCGTAGGCTTGTAGCTTTTAATAGCCATTTATTTCACTCCTTAAAAATGCGTTTTTTGCGGGAGCATTACTCCCATACTTACCGGACTATCCGGTCAATTATACCATACCCTCAAAGAATTCGATTGTCTTGGAATCTTCTGTAAGAGTGATGATTGCTTTTTTCCAATCAGATGTCTTGCCAACGAATCTTCCCATTCTCTTTTCTTTGCCTGTGCAGTTGAGAGTATTCACCTTAGCTACCTTTACATCAAAGAGAACTTCTACAGCCTTCTTGATTTCAGACTTGTTAGCGTCTGTAGCTACCTTAAAGGTGTACTTGCCGTTCTGTAACTCGTCCATTGACTTTTCAGTGATAACGGGCTTAAGAATGATATCCTGCGGTGCTTTCATTATGCGTACACCTCCTCAATCTTTCCAACGGCATTCTTAACAACGATGAACTTATCGTAGTTGAGGATGTCGTAAACATTAAGAGTGTTTACAGCAGCAGTCTTAACACCAGGGATGTTAGCTGCGCTCTTGATTACCTTTGCATCAGCCTCTGCTGTTACGATAAGAGCCTTACCGTTTACGCCGAGAGCCTTAAGCATTTCAACAACTGTCTTTGTCTTGTATGTTTCGAGTGTGAGCTCGTCAAGAACGATCATGTTGTTGTCGAGAACCTTAGTAGAAAGTGCAGACTTCATTGCAAGTCTTCTTACCTTCTTGTTAAGTGCATATCTGTAATCTCTGGGCTTCGGACCAAGAGCGATTCCGCCGTGAACCCACTGAGGAGCACGTGTAGAACCCTGTCTTGCGTGACCTGTTCCCTTCTGTCTCCAGGGCTTTCTTCCGCCGCCGCTTACTTCTGTTCTTGTAAGTGTGGACTGTGTACCCTGTCTCTGATTTGCGAGATAATTTACTACCATTGCGTGCATTACTGCCTCGTTGGGAGTAATTCCGAAAACTGCGTCTGAAAGCTCTGTTTCGGAAACCTGCTTACCAGCCATATCGAATACTGAAATTGTAGACATATACGTTTCCTCCTTCCTTA
This sequence comes from Ruminococcus sp., assembly GCA_017461395.1. Lineage (GTDB taxonomy): Bacteria > Bacillota > Clostridia > Oscillospirales > Ruminococcaceae > Ruminococcus. The sequence goes on along the minus strand of JAFTYF010000057.1, from coordinate 4,544 downwards.
AGCCTTAACGCTGTCAACGATATATACGATGCCGCCCTTAGGACCGGGAACAGCACCCTTGATAGCGATGAGATTGTTCTCTGCGTCTATTTTAACTACTTCGAGATTCTGAACAGTAACCTGTTCTGCGCCCATGTGACCAGCCATGCCCTTGCCCTTGTAGATTCTTGAAGGTGAGGAGCACGCACCCATTGATCCAGCCTGTCTGTGAACCGGTCCTGAACCGTGAGTTTCCTTAAGTCTGTGCTGATTGTGACGCTTGATTGCGCCCTGGAAGCCCTTACCCTTGCTTGTACCAACAACGTCGATAGCGTCGCCTACTGCAAATGTGTCAGCCTTTACCAGATCGCCAACGTTGAGTGAATCGCAGTCATCAAGTCTGAATTCCTTGAGCTCTGCCTTATAGCCAACGTCTGCCTTGTCGAAGTGACCCTTCATGGGCTTGTTCATTCTCTGAACCTTTACATCGCCGAAGCCGAGCTGAAGAGCTGCATAGCCGTCGTTCTCAACAGTTTTCTTCTGTACAACAACGCACGGGCCGGCTTCAACAACAGTAACAGGAACTACTTTTCCTGTTGCCTGATCGAAGATCTGAGTCATACCGATCTTCTTGCCGATAATACCTTTCTGCATATCGTTTTCCTCCTTATAGGTTATTGGTTGATGTTTTTCACACCAACATGACCGGCGGACTACCGCCATCCCGCATCCCACTGCGGTATTTTCAGCGTAACAGGGTTAATTACTTAACCTCCATAACAACGTCTACGCCTGCGGGGATTTCAAGCTTTTCAAGAGCTGCTGTTGTCTTTTCTGTAGGACGGATAACGTCTACGAGTCTCTTGTGAGTTCTCATTTCGAACTGCTCACGGCTGTCCTTATACTTGTGAACTGCACGGAGAATTGTAACAACTTCCTTGTCAGTAGGGAGCGGAATAGGTCCTGAAACTCTTGAACCGCTTCTCTTAGCTGCCTCAACGATCTTAGCTGCTGCAATATCAACAGTAGCGTGATCGTAACCCTTGATCTTGAATCTGATTTTTTCGTTGACTGCCATTATTTTCGCCTCCTTAGGAATTATTATGGGGACGCAAATCTGGGATTCACACGCTGCCGTGTGTTTCATGCCGTATCTGATAAAAAAACCCGAAAAACCGTTACGTTTTCCAGGTGATAGAGCATTTTGAGCACAAAAAGAGCATAGTTCTGCACATTCGCAAGCTGCGCAGATCAATTACCACAAACTGTGTTCGTTATCCCAATCGCCCGGTTTAAAATCGGACATACTCCACAGAAATTACCTGCCATACCGGCAGCAACCTTCTGCTTCGACGCATATCTTCTGCAGTCAGTGCACATTCAGTGCACTCAACAGTTGTAATTATACCACACTCTCATCATAATTGCAATATTTTCCGGACAATTCCTGACAAAAATACTTGTAAATTTTTTGTGAACAAATTATTTCTTTTTCTATTATATCACGTCGCAAGTCCTGATCTCTCAATTCCCTCCGTAAAATGTTTCTGAAGTACTATATACATTATTAATATAGGAAGTATCGACATGAGACATCCTGCTTCTTTCCATACAATAAGCTCCCTTGCGCTCGCCTTGATATTTGCATCGCCGTAAAGCGCACGGCTGAGTATCGTATCAAGATCATACAGAACTGTCGCAACAGTCTGCGTATTCTTGAAAAACGATGTGCTGACGTAATAGTCATTCCAATACCACACGACTGAAAACAGGAATACTGTCAGAAACGCTGACGCTGCATTCGGTATCATTACCCTTATGAAGGTCATGAGAGGTCCGCATCCGTCAATACAGGCGGCATCCTCAAGTTCTCTTGGAAGACCCTTGAAAAACTGCCGGAAAATAAGTATCATCAGTCCGGAACGAATTCCGTTAGCCGTCATTGCCGGAAGATACATCGTAAGCATACTATCAATGAGATTCACCGAGAAAACGCCCTTTATTCCGAAGAATCTGAACTGCGTATACAGCGGAAGCGATATCAGCTGCGGCGGTACGAGTATCATCATGATAACGATTCCGAAAAGAAGCTTCTTTCCTCTGAAATTGAATCTTGCAAAGCCATAACCCGTTACAGCGCACGAAATCACCTGCACAAGCGAACAGCCGACATTCAGAAACAGCGTTGTTCTGAGAGTTTTTCCCATTTCCATTGCACGCCACGTTTCTTTGATGATATCGAGGGTGTAATGACGGGGAATCCACATTACTGTCGGATCAGTCATGTCAATGCGCTCCCTGAAAGCACAGCTTACCATATATATAAGAGGATAAAGAACAACAAATCCCACGCCGGCAAGTATCACAAACCGGAAGAATCCCCAGATATTTTCTTTGCCTTTTGCCATCATACACCTCTCTTTCATCAGTCGTTTTCATAGTAGATGAATTTATTCACTATCCACGAGACAATTCCTATCATAGCAAGGATTATCGCAAAGTATATCCATGCCATCGCTGAAGCTTCGCCGTAAAGAAACTCCGATTTCATGCGGAGTATTCTCTCCATGACCGAATTCATCGGACTTGTAAAGGAGTCGATCACCGTGAATATCATATTTGCCAGTATAAACGGGCTGAGATACGGAAATGTTATCTTCCAGAAATACTCCCATGCCGTTGCTCCTTCCAGCATTGCCGCTTCTCTTGCGGACGGAGGGATATTCTGAATTGCTGCCAGAAACAGCACTATCTGTATGCCGGAACTCCATACGATACCGAAAATATTATCCGCAACCGCTCCGATAATAGCGCTCATTTTGTCACTTATGCCGTATATCCCAAGAAACTGCATCAGCTCGTCCACAAGATCGGTTGACATCATCGTTGAGAACTGCTCTGCTGTACGGCTTCCGGTCGAATCAATATCGCCGTTGATTATCTTGAATACCGGTCCCGTAACGATTATTACCGGCAGGAAAAATACAGCTCTTGCAAGCGCTCTGCCTCTGAATTTCTGATTGAGTATCACCGCAATGAACATGGAAAATATCAGTATCAGCGGTGTTTTCCATAGAGTTTCGATCAGTGTGCTTCCGAGTGCTTGTGTGAATTTCGCATCATCCAGAACGTAGGTATATTTCGCCAGACCTTTCCATTCAGCCTTGATCTGTCCCGGCTCAATCGTCACCGTATTGAACGAGTACCACAGAGATTTCACCAGCGGAATCAGAAAGAACATCACAGTTCCCACGAGCCATATTGATATAAAACCCCAGCCGCAAAGCTGCCGGCGTCTGCCGTAAGTCAGAACACGTCTTTTTTTACTGCTGCTCATACTGTTTTCCGTCCTCCTCGCCGCCGGCAATGTATATTCTCCGTCCGCCGTACTCTATCCAGCGCTCGTCGTAATCGACCGTTATCACTGAACCGTCAGAATACTCGACTGCAATTCTGCTGCCGTTGTTTTCCGATGTTCTTCCGGTAATAAACTTTCCGCTAACCTTTGCAAGCACCGGTTTCAGAAGCACATACGCTTCCGCTGCATCGTCAGTCCATCCGCTGCTGTCTGCGTAGTAGTATATATCGAACTCCGTATCTTCAAGCATTCCTGTCTGTTCGTGTATCATATCATACCTGAGACAGCTTCCCGTTTCAGCCGCACGAAGAAGCATATCCGACGTATCAGGACTGCCGTTCACAGCTTCGGTTGTATATGGGATCAGTCCGTGTATTACCATCTGATAAAACGGGATATCCTCATCGAATATATCAAAACGGCTCGATGTCACAGGAACATTCTTTATATGGCTGACGTACGGCAGAACATAGGCATTTGCACCGTCTGCCATAATGCCGTTTTCCATTGTGCTGCTGAGCTTTTCATAGCCGCTCACAAGACGCTTCATAGCCTCATAGCGTGAAGCTCCGTTTTTGCCGTAATCGCCGTAAAGCGCCGTTGTAAGAGCACCCGGAGATACTCCCTCCAGACCAGCCTTATCATATCCCTTTGAAAGCTCGCTGAAAAGTCCTTTGTAGCTTTCCGGAGAAAGCAGCGACATATTCTTGTCCCTTCCGTCGGGGACGCCATATGCGTGGTCATAGCTGACAATTCTCGAATAGCTTCCGGAAATCCTCACGGCTGTATCAGTAAAGGAATAATATCCGTTGCCGCTCCTGAAATTAACGTTGTCGGAAACAGGATAGAACAGAAACCCTCTGTCCTCCATGTAATCCGTAAGGCTGTTGAAATCCTTTTTGCCGCCAAGAGTTCCGGATGGCTTTGCGTCAGTATCGACCTTATTTTTTATACCGTCATTTGTCCAGTTCTTGTAGGAAATCACCATTTCATCAACGCCGCAGTTCTCAAGCTCACGGAGGATATCCTCTCCCTGTTCATAGGACGTCACAGATGTTTTCATTGTAAGAGGAATTCCCAGTACAGAGCGTTTTTTCTGTACTCCGCCGTAGAGGTCGATATAAAGCGGCGCACTGTTTTCCTGTGTTTTTGCAGTCACGCCCTTTTCTTCCATGAGATACTTCCTGTAGCGTGACGCTATATCGGC
>JAFTYF010000056.1 GCA_017461395.1 Ruminococcus sp. | reverse complement strand
TTTAAGGTTGTAGGAACGGTGTATTCTCCGCTGTATATAAACTTTGAGCGTGGAACTACATCAATGGGAAACGGAAGTGTGACGGGCTTTGTATATATGCTTCCGGAGGCATTTGCTGTTCCGAGGTATTCCGAGATATATCTGCGCTTTGATCATGATTATGAGATTTATTCAGATGAGTATAACAGCTTCATGGACGGCAGACTTGAAAAGTGGGAATCGCTTGCAGCGGTTCAGGCGCAGAAAAGCACTGATATTGCCGCTGCAGAACAGAATATTTCCGGTTCACATAAGCCGACAGTATATGTTTTCAACAGAAATTATAATATCGGATATGCCTGCTTTGAAAGCGATTCGGAGATAGTAGAACAGGTAGCAAGGATATTTCCGCTGTTCTTTATACTTGTCGCAGCGCTTGTGTGCATGACGACAATGAGCCGCATGGTAGAGGAACAGCGTACGCAGATCGGTGTATTCAAGGCGATAGGATATTCAGACGGAGCCATAATGGCACGGTATCTGTTTTATTCAGGAAGTGCAGCACTTATAGGCTGTATGATCGGATATACAGTGGGAATTTTTCTGTTTCCTGGAGTTATATGGATGACATATAAGCTTATGTATATTTCCATTCCGATGAGATTTGTTTTTGATCCGGTACTTGCTGCCGGAGCCGTTGGAGCCTCACTTCTTTGCTCAATGGGTGTTACATGGTTTTCGTGCAGGCATGAGCTGTCCGGAACAAGTGCATTGCTTATGCGTCCGAAAGCTCCGAGGGCAGGAAAAAGAGTTCTTTTGGAGCGTGTGCCGTTCATATGGAATCATATGAAATTCCTGCATAAAGTATCAGTAAGAAATATTTTCAGATACAAAAAACGTTTTTTCATGATGATTATAGGCATAAGCGGATGTACGGCACTGCTTCTCACAGGCTTTGGACTGAGAGATTCAATTTCACGTTTTGCTGATATGCAGTACGGAGATATAATTACTGCGGACGCTCAGATATCGTTTAATGTTGAGAAAGACGGAAGTATTCCCGAGCAGTTGAAAAGCAATCTTGAAGCAAAGACGGGAGGATATACGTTTACCCATAGTTCAAGCTGGGATCTTCTTTATGGCGATAAGGTTAAGAGTATAACACTTGTGATTCCGCAGAATTACGATGAGATGAAGAAATTCATGAATTTCAGAAATACTGACGGAAATGATACACCTGTTCCGGCTATCAATGAAGCAATCGTCAGCAACAGTGTTCAGGAGCGATATAATGCGGATATTGGTGACACGATAACGCTGCGCGATGAAAAGCTTAATGAAATTAATGTAAAGGTCGTTGGAGTGTTTGAGAATCATGTATACAACTATGTATTTATTGCTCCTGAAACGATAGAAAAACAGCTGTCATCGCCTGTTGTGTATAATGGCGCATATCTTGATTTCAGCGCAGAAGACGATTCAAAGGAAATACTTTCATTTACAAAGAAATCAAACGTTACTTCAGTAATTCTGTTCAAGGATCTCAAGACAAGAATGTCAAATATGATGAACAGCCTTAATTATATCGTGCTTCTGATCATTCTCAGCGCAGCCGGACTTGCCTTTGTTGTAATCTATAATCTAACTAATATCAATATTACTGAGAGGCTTCGTGAGATAGCAACGATCAAGGTTCTCGGATTTTTCCGCAAAGAGACGTCTGCCTATGTTCTTCGTGAAAATCTTGCACTGACTGCGATAGGAACTGCTGTAGGACTAGGACTTGGCATACTGCTTCATAAATTTGTCATGGCGCAGATAATAGTTGATCTTGTATCGTTCAGGACGGAAATTTATCCGTTGAGCTTTGTTATAAGTGCATTGCTCACATTTGTGTTCAATTTTATAGTAAATCTTTTCATGGAAATAAAGCTTGAACGAATAAATATGGCTGAATCCCTTAAATCAGTTGATTAATATGAATCCCTGCTTCGGCAGGGATTTTTTTGCATAAAATTCAGAATGTCTGAATATGATTGAGTGAAAGGGGAGGAGAAACTTGGATGGACGTACAAGCTATGAGATTATTTTAACATATTTGCCTCCGGAAATACGCCGTGCAATGAAATTTGCGGCAGAATATACAGAGAATCTCAGCGAGATACGGCTGCGCAGCGGACGTGCCGTATCATATGTATATCCCGGAAAAATAATGTTTCTTACCGCTGACGGAAGTCTGACGACAGATTATCGTAGCGGCAGATGTATCTGCGTATCAGCAACAGATATACATAAAACAGTTGAAGCTCTTTGCAGATATTCCGTTCACAGCTGTTCCAAGGAACTGAGCGAAGGTTTTTTTGTTATAGGCGGAGGAATCCGTGTAGGTGTTTCGGGAACAGTTTCTGGAACTGCTGACAGAACGATAAAGGATTTCAGCGGTTTGAATTTCAGAATAGCACGTTCAGTCAATGGTTGTGCTGAGGAGCTTTTCAGAAGAACAAACGGCAGAAGCGTACTTATATGCGGAGGAGTTAATTCCGGAAAGACTACGATACTGCGTGATCTTTGCCGTATTTTAGGAAATGACCGCAAGGTGGTGCTTATTGATGAAAGAAATGAAATATCGGCGAGCAGCGGAGGTGTTCCAAGCAGAGATGTCGGCGCAATGACAGATGTCATTGTAGGTTCAGATCGTGCAGCAGGTATTATTTCTGCAATCAGAACACTGTCACCGGATGTGATAGTCTGCGATGAAATATCTGATACAGCAGATGCAGAGGCAATACTGAGAGGATTCGGTTGTGGAGTAAGCTTTGCTGCTTCAATTCATGCTGGTAGCTATGAGGAAATGCTTAGCAGGAGAGCTGCAGCTCCGCTGATAGAAGCGGGAGTTTTTGATTACGCAGTATTTCTTCATGGAAGCAGTTTCCCGTCACAGATAAAGGAAATAAGGAGAATTTCAAAATGATTATAAGAATAATTGCTGCCATTATGTTTGCCGCAGCCGGTGCTGTTGGAGGTTTTTCAAGAGCGGAGAGATTAAAAAATGACCTTGAAATCTGCCGTGAAACAGGAAAAATGCTGAGAATATCTGCGATTCTCATTCGTTTTCAGGGACTTGATGTCTACGAATTGTCCGGACATCTGCGAGCTTCCTCAGAACTGTGCGAGCTGACATTTTTGAATAAGCTTCCAGATAGATTTTCCGAGGGCGAAAATTTTCACGATCAATGGAAATCAGCAGTTTTATCACAGGAGAACATTCCGGCGGATGAACAGCGGATACTGCTTGGATTTGGCAACAGGATCGGCACAAGCGATATTCAGGGACAGCTGACATCTATAAGCGGTTTTGAGAATGATCTTGAAGCACTTGAAAAAAGACGAAGGGAAGATTTTCTGCGCAAAGGAAGACTTTATCGTTCAACTGGGACTTTATTCGGAATAATGGCTGGAATCCTCGTAATATAGCTAAGGAAAGGAAATAAAAATGGACATTGATCTCATATTCAAAATTGCGGGAACGGGAATTATAGTTGCAGTACTTAATCTTGTGCTGAAAAGGGCTGAACGTGAGGAGCAGGCAATGATGACTACTCTTGCCGGACTGATTGTAGTGCTTGTTGTAATCGTGCAGGAGATAGGAAACCTTTTTGAAACAGTCAAAACGGTATTTGGATTATGGTAGAGAGCAGTCTTTCTGTATCAGTTTTTTGTATTTGTGCGGCAGTATTGGCAGTGCTTCTTCGTCAATACTGTCGGGAGCAGTCAATGATGATAGCTCTCGGAGTATGTGCCGCAGTAACAGCAGGCTTCATGCTTTTTATTGAGCCTGTCATATCTGAGGTGCAGGAGATCTTCACCAGCTCTGGAATTCCCGACAGCTATATGTCTATCGTATTTAAAGCGGCTGCGATAAGCTTTATAACACATATAACCTGCGAGATATGCGCCGACAGCGGAGAGGGAGCAATAGCATCGGCGGCAGAATTATGGGGGCGGGGAGCACTTGCATTCATGAGCCTGCCGATAATCAGATCGCTTCTGGAAAAAATAAATGAAATGCTATAGGATAAGAAGTATGAAACGAATACTGACAATTGTATTTATTCCTTTTATTTTGTTGTTTTCGGCAGCTCCGATGAATGTGTCTGCTGAATATGAGGCAGAACAGTCGGAAATTGCGGATGAAGTTGATGATATACTTTCAGACTATGATCTTGACTGGAGCATCGGAGATATCAGCGGCATGACTTTCGGAGAGCTTTGGAATCGTATTATGGATTCTGTTTCGGACAGGCTGAGTGCGCCGGTAAGGCTTTTAGGGACCTTGTTGGCAGTTATTGTATTTTCTGCCGCAGTCAAAGGTCTTGGCGAAGGATTTTTTATGAAAAGGAATAATGCCGGACTTTATAACATGGTCTGTGTACTGACGGCTGTCACGGCAATAACTCCGCCGCTGTTTGTTGTTTATGAAAATGCACTGAACGCTGTCGAACGAACAGGAGGGTTCATGCTTGTTTTTGTTCCGATATTTGCAGGAATCACGATTGCCTGCGGTGGAACGCTATCCGGCGGCGTATACAGCATGATGATTCTTGGAGCGTCAGAACTTTTCACTGCACTTACAAACAGATATCTCATGCCGATACTCGGAGCATCAGCTGTTCTTGCCGTTTCGGGAAGCGTTTTTCCTAACGTATCTGTTGACGGAATAGTCAAGCTTATAAAGAAGATTATCACATGGGCAATGACAGTTTCAATGACGCTTTTTACGGGATTTACTGCAATGAAATGCACTCTTGCCGCAAAAACGGACGGTGTTGCAGTAAAGACAGCAAAGTATATAATATCAGGATTTGTACCTATTGTGGGAGGAGCGGTTTCCGATGCATATACTACGGTAAAGGGCAGCTTTGACGTTATGCGCTCGACCGTTGGAACTGCTGGAAATATAGCGATAATTCTGTTTATTCTTCCTCCTGTTATCGAGGTATTGATATTCAGAGGTGTGATGTGGATCGGAACATCTGCCGCAGAGCTTTTGTCAGCAGAACCGCTTGTTCGTCTGATGAAAGCGATAGACGGCAGCCTTGCTATAGTACAGAGCATACTTATCTGTTATTCGATAATGCTTATCATATGTACGGGAATTCTCATTCAGTCATTTGCGTAGGAATTCGGGAGGAAAAAATGGAACAGATAAAAAGCTCAGTAATAGCTGTATGTACAGTTTCAGCCGCAATATGTATCATTGAGAGCCTTGTGTCGGGAACACGTCTTAAAAATCAGATGAAGATGATACTTGATCTTGTACTCATAGCAGCGGCGGCAGCACCTTTTTTTAAAGGCGGGATAGATCTTGATCTTTCTGGATTAAATATAGATAACACTATTGATTACAGCCATTCGCAGGAGATATATAATGAGGAGCTGCGGCGTCAGACGTCATATAATGTATCTTCAGTACTGCTTCAGCAGCTGAGTGCGGCAGGGATAATATGTGAAAAAATTGAGACAGAGGTTAATATTTCTGACGACGGCAGCATATCTATTATTAAGGTCACTCTTAGAACTGATAATTTCAAAGGTGCGGCAGAGATCGTCAGGAGCAGTCTCGGCAGTGAAACGGAGGTCGTAAATGAAAATAGCTGAAAAATTCGGGAGCATAAAAAAGGATAAAAAAGCTTTAACGGCAATAATGCTTCTCGGGACGGGTGGTCTGCTTCTGATAATGATTTCCTCGTTTCTTCCTGATAAAGAAAAATCGGGTGAAGCAGTGAGAAGTGTAAGCAGTACGGATTTTTCTGATTCCGCAGATTACTGTTATGAAACAGAACGGAGACTCGAAAGTTTTCTTGAAACTATCGATGGCGCCGGAGATGTCAGGGTATATCTTACTGTTGGTACAGATCAGAGATATGTCTATGCCAGAGAGGAAAAAATAAGCCGCTCAGAAAATAAAACGGAGGAGGAAGAGAAATATGTGATGATCGGAGGAGGAAACGGAAAAAATGCTCTTGTCGAAACTGTTGAGGTACCTGAAATCACCGGAGCTGTTATTGCCTGTACAGGCTGTGACAGTCCAGTAGTGACTGAAAGGATATACAGAGCAGTTTCAGCCGCATTAGGAATCCCGTCAGGCAAGATTTTTGTAACAAAGCTGGAGGGATAACAAATACATATCAAAAGGAGAATTATTATGAAAAAACCTGCATTAATCATCAGAAAGAAGCATATTATCATGACCTGCCTTACGCTCATGCTTGCAGTGGCAGTATACATAAACTATGCAACGGCTCCTATCAGTCCGGAAAAATCGCAGAAAAAGATTTCTGTCTCAGAAAAGGGCGATACAGTAAGCTATGGTGAAACGGAATTCGTGAATGCTGAAACAGACGGCGCCTCCGATTACTTTGCACAGGCAAGGCTTGATAAGATGAACAATCGTGATGAAGCAGTTCAGACGCTTCAGATGATCATCGGAGGCGGAGACATAACAGAGGATGAAATGGTAATGAATGCACTTGATGCTGTTGAGGTTTCAAAGCTTATTGAGGCAGAAGGAACTATCGAATCGCTCATCAAGGCACAGGGATTTGAAGACTGTGTTGCCTATCTTGATGGCGAATCTGCGAAGATAGTTGTCAGAACAGAAGGGCTTGACAAAGCGCAGGCGGCTTCAATAAAGGAGATAATTTTAGGCGAAGCAGAAGTTTCGGCAGAAAATATCAGAATTTTTGAAGTAAAGTAGTTGTAAAAAGCAAAAAAATCTGATATAATATAAAAGAAGGAGTATTTGCGTATATTTGTTAAAAAATGAAACTTGGTGAATACTCGAAAAAACAGAACCGGAGGTCTGAAAATGGATGTTTCGAGAGAAGCGGTAAAGAGCCGGCTTAAAATATCAGATGACGTAATAATAACAGTTGCAAGACTTGCCGCCCTTGATGTTAAGGGCGTTGCAGGTCTTTGCGGCGATGTAAACAAGGTTAGCAAGATAAGAAAAAATGGTCCTATTAAAATCAAAATGATTGGAGATGTTGCTGCTATTGACGTTGCAATCAAAGTGAAAAGCGGAGAAAAGGCTGGAACTGTAGCAAAGCAGGTTCAGCTTGCTGTTAAGGAAAATATCCAGAATATGACGGGTATCACAGCCGCAAGAGTGAACGTTTCTGTATGCGGAGTCGTTTTTGATTAATGAAAAAGGAGAGTTCAAATGACAAGACGTGAAATAAGAGACAGCGCATTCAAGCTCGTTTTTGAGCAGCTTCTGCGTGATGATGATATTCAGGAGCTTTATGATATTGCTGAGGAAATCGAAGAAATAACTGTAAATGATGATGTAAAGAAAATTGTTGAAGGAACGATAGCTCACGCTGAAGAGCTTGATTCTATCATTTCGGGATACAGTAAATCAAGAAGTATTTCCCGTATTTCCAAGCTGAATCTGGCTATCCTGAGAATAGCTCTGTATGAAGCTATATATGATGAAAATACTCCTGTGAATGCAGTTATCAGTGAGGCGATAAACCTTTCTATGGTGTATACCTACAAGGAAGATACTTCATTCATCAACGGTGTTCTCGGTGCATTTTCAAGAGAGCATCAAAAGGGTGAGGCATCAGAAAATGTCTGAGTTTCTCGGAATAGATACAAGTAATTATACAACCTCTGCGGCAGTTTATGTCAGCGGAGAAAATAAGATATATCAGGCAAAAAAGCTTCTTCCGGTAAAAAAAGGAGAGCTTGGTCTGCGTCAGAGCGACGCTGTTTTTCATCATACAAGACAGCTTCCGGAAATGATAGAGAAGCTGTTCGGTGAAAATACAATTGGTCGTCCATATGCGGTAACAGCTTCTGCACGTCCACGAAATGCAGAAGGTTCATATATGCCGTGCTTTCTCTGCGGAGAGGGCTTTGCACGTTCTTACGGAGCGATGGAGAAAATTCCTGTTTTTGACACCTCCCACCAGATAGGACACATTCTTGCGGCGCTTTATTCAGCGGACAGGCTTGATCTTGTATCGCAGCGTTTTATAGCATTCCACGTCAGCGGAGGTACTACCGACTGTCTTTTATGTGAGCCGGATAAGGAAAATATATTGAATATTTCCGGTATCGGAACTTCTCTTGATCTCAAAGCCGGTCAGGCGATAGACAGAGTTGGAGTAATGCTCGGTCTTGACTTTCCATGTGGTAAGGAGCTTGAAAAGCTTGCTGAAAAAGCGAACAAGAGCTTCTGGACGAAAGCTGTTCTGAAGGGGAATGACTGCTGTCTTTCCGGACTTGAAAACAAATGCCGTGCAATGGCAGAATCCGGTGAAAAAGCTGAAAATATCGCAAGATACTGCCTTGATTTCGTTGCAGATACTATCATCGGGATGACGGACGCTGCATTGAAGCTTTATGGTGAGCTTCCTCTTGTATTTGCAGGCGGAGTAATGTCGGATATGTATATCCGAAATCTAATTACTTTGAAATTCAGTGATACTTATTTTGCAGCGCCTGAGTTTTCATGCGATAATGCAGCAGGAACGGCTATATACGGTTATCTTAAATATAATGGAGAAAAATAATGCCTGTTGTTACGGTTACACAATTAAATAAATATCTTGGTTCGGTGTTCAGAGGAGACAGAAATCTTCAGGGAATAATGATAAAAGGTGAGATATCAAATTTTGTCTGTCATTACAAAAGCGGACATATGTATTTCACAATAAAGGATAGTGAAAGTGCACTTAAAGCCGTAATGTTTTCACAGGCTGCGTCACGTCTGAAATTTGTTCCTGAGGACGGAATGTCAATAGTGGCTGCTGGAAATATTGTGGTTTACGAGCGTGACGGTGCGTATCAGATAAATGTTACAGACATAATTCCAGAGGGTAAGGGAAAGGAAACTGCCGCTCTGGAGCAGCTTAAGCGAAAGCTTGCGAAGGAAGGAATATTTGATACAGCACATAAACGTCCTTTGCCGGATATACCGAAGAAAATCGGAGTTGTAACTTCGCTGAGCGGTGCAGCTGTCAGAGACATAATCAACGTGCTTTCACGTCGCTGGCCTCTTGGGGAGGTGTATGCCGTAAATGCTGTTGTACAGGGACAGAGTGCGACTGATTCAATATGTGCCGGAATCCTTTCAGCAGAAACGGCTGGTTGTGATGTGATCATCGTCGGACGAGGCGGAGGCTCATCAGAGGATCTTAGTGCATTCAATACAGAAAAGGTTGCTTATGCCGTGTATAACTGCAAGGTTCCGGTGATATCTGCTGTAGGTCATGAAACTGATATTTCTATAACAGATCTTGCGGCAGATATGAGAGCGCCTACTCCGTCAGCAGCTGCAGAGCTTGCTACGGCAGTATCTGTGGATATTCTTTCGGACAGGCTTAGAATAGCTGAAAAAAGAATGAAAAGTGCTGTATCAGCTGCTATATCCGGAAAAGAAGAAAGATTTGCACTTGCAAGCTCAAGGCTTGCTGCAAAATCTCCGGAAAATCTGCTGAAACTTACGGAGGAACGTATTGAAAATATGAGTAAAAGATATGGTTTAGCTTTTACGTCATATCTTGAACGCATGGAATCAAAAATAAATGAGAAGATAAGATCTCTTGATAATCTCAGTCCGCTTAAAGTACTTTCCCGTGGATATTCGCTTGTCTATAATGGTGGAGAGTTTATCAGCAGTTCAGATGAGCTTGAAAACGGTGATATCATTAATATTCGTTTTGGAAAGGGCGGAGCAGCTGCAGAAATCAAGGATAAATGGTGATAAAATGGAAGAAAAACTCAGCTTTGAAGAAAATATGGCAGAACTGAATAAAATTGTTACAGAGCTTGAAAAGGGAGATATTCCTCTTGAAAGAGCAGTAGAGCTTTACGGCAAGGGTGTGAAGCTTTCGGCAGTCTGCAAAAAGCAGCTCAGTGAGGCTAAAATAAAAATTACGGAGGTAGACGGAAATATTCCGTCTGAAAAATAATATGGGTATTTTCAAGGAAAAATTATCGGAATATATTGCGTTTACTGAAGAAAATCTGAAAAAATACAGTCTTTGTCCCGGAGCAGTCAGTGCTCAGGAGAATCTCATAAAGGCAATGAATTATTCCCTAGAAGCAGGCGGAAAACGTATCAGACCTGTTCTTGTATATGCATTCTGTGAAGCGTGCGGGAAAAACTACAAAATCGCTTCTGCGCCGGCTTGTGGTATCGAGATGATACATACGTTCTCGTTGATACATGATGATCTTCCGGCAATGGACAATGATGATTTCCGCCGTGGAAAGCCGTCCTGCCATAAGGCATTTGATGAAGCAACTGCTATACTTGCCGGCGATGCTCTTTCTGTACTTCCATTTGAGATCATTGCAGATGATCCTGTTCTGACAAGCGAGCAGAAGGTAAATATAATTTCCTGCCTTGCAAAAGCTGTCGGACGTGACGGTATGATCGGCGGTCAGGTCATTGATATGGAAAATGAAACGAGAGATGACGTTGATGAAGCAAATCTCCGAAATATGTATAAGCACAAGACGGGAGAACTCATTGCTGTTTCTTGCATGATGGGATGCATCTGCGCAGTAGCAGATAATGATACCATAGCTGCTGCTGCTGAATATGGCTATCGTCTAGGACTTGCTTTCCAGATAATTGATGATATTCTTGACGTGACAAGTACGACCGAGGAGCTTGGAAAGCCTGTAGGCAGCGATTCTGAGGAAAATAAAACTACCTTTGTCACACTCTACGGCGTTGAAAAGGCAAAGAAAATTGCAGAACAGATCACAGGAGAAGCAATGGCGCTGCTTGAAAATTTCAGTAACAATTATTTCCTCAGAGATCTTACAGAAATGCTTCTTTGCAGGAAGAACTAATATATAAAGGATCTTTGGAGCTGATATTTC
>JAFTYF010000055.1 GCA_017461395.1 Ruminococcus sp. | reverse complement strand
CCTGACAGTCTGCTGTACATTTTATCACATTCTCTCCAACTTTCACATCGGGAGAACAGCCGAATTCATCAAGCAGATTGACTGCAAGCTGAACTGCTGAAGAAACTGCTGCACAGGCAACATCTCTGCCCCGTGAGGCAAGACCTGCATGACCACTCAGTCTGAAGCCGCTGAGCTTCCCATTTTTTTCGTAAAATTCTGCACGGATCATGATCAAGCCTTGATAGCTTCGATCTTCACCTGAGTGTAAGGCTGTCTGTGTCCCTGCTTTCTCTTTTCGCCCTTCTTAGGCTTGTAAGTGAAAACAGTGATCTTCTTAGCTTTACCGTTCTTAAGAACCTTAGCTTCAACTGCTGCACCTTCAACATAGGGAGCACCGATCTTAAGACCATCATCTGCGCCGAGTGCTACAACCTTATCGAATGTAACTGTCTCGTCAGCCTCAACTGCAAGCTTCTCGATGAAAATAACATCGCCCTCGTTTACCTGATACTGCTTTCCGCCGGTTTCAATAACTGCGTACATTTTATGGCACCTGCCTTTTCATAAACTCGCTGCGTCGGGCGCGTGATCACACAACTTTAAAAGCCCGGTTACAAGCGGCAATAATATTTTACCACAAAGCCTGACCTTTGTCAAGAGCTTTTTTAGATTTTTTTCGAGAAAACTGCTGATTTTTCAGCTTACCATACCTTGTAATCGGGTTCGCCGATTTTGTATGAAGTTCCGGGAACAAACAGATCCGACATATTGAACTGCTTGCCCTGATCTGTGAGCTGTTTCTGCACTTTCATCATTTCTCTGAAAGCTACGCTGTTCACAACGATCTTTCTTACATCCTCCTGCGGCGGACGTGTTCCGAGGAATTCAAGTATAGCCTGCTGGAGGTAGAAATAAGATCTGAGCTGTGTTTTCTTAAACTCGATCTGCTTCTGATCGTCGCCCTCGCCTTCAAGAAGGTAGAGACTATCGCCCTCACGATATCCGAGTGTAAGCTTTGCAAGGATCTCAGGAATGAAGATTCTGATTTCGGATGCAAGTCCATTATTGCCTGTCATTTCTTCAAGCTTCTTCGCAAGAGCAATGTAGTCATCCTGACTTTCAATCTTTACCATAGATTTAAGACATTCGTGAGCTGCTGTCATTACAGTTTCCTTATCAAATGGGCACTTATCCTCGTCACGCTGAACGAAAATCACATATTGCTTTTCACAGGCAAATCCCTCAGTATCCTCCCATGAATCAATATAAGGTATAAGCAGATCACCCAGCTGCGGACATACAGATCCGTTTACACGAACTTCAATCATCTTCTTTGTCTTAGGCTCCTGACCAGTTTCCTCGTTTCCGGGAACAAAGAGCTTTGCAAGATATATTCTTACCCAGTAATACTTCTTTGAACCGATATATTTCGGAAGCTCGCTCATGAGATACTTTGCAAGCAGAACGGGCTGCTTAGGCTGCTCGCCGGCTCTGATTCTTACAACAGACTGACAGTACATTTCAAAATCGTAGTGCTGTCTAAGGAAGTCAACTGAGACCGGTGCGGGATTCTTCTTGTTCATCGCCATATCAATAGGATGCCACAAACCGGCATAGAAGATATCTGATGCCATTTTCGCTGCATCTGATTCTGTTGCGCCCTGTGCGTCAACAGGATCAATCAGAGGCTCGTCGAATTCATCATTTTTTACAATGAAGATAAACTGAATGAGCTTTATAGCTCCCCGCTCCTCCTTGTTTCCGACCTGAACGTCTATCGTATAGCCTTTGGGCATGATTATACAGTTATCGTAAAGAGTTCCATTGAGCTTTTCATTGAGATTTGTAAGAACCTCCATGACAAGTGCTTCATTTTCCTTTTTGAGCTGTTCCTGAGGATTTACCTCCTGAACCTGTTCTTCCTTCTTTTTCTTCTTAAAAAGTGCCACTTTAACCATTCTCCTTATATTTAAAATTGTTTATATATCCCTTATTTCTGGGGAATCAAAGGGGTGCCGCAAGCTTTACTGCTGCCCATCCTTCTTTTACGTTAATTTCAGGATCTCTGAAGCCGACTCCCTCAAGAGCGTCGATAACTTCATGCATCCTTTCCTCAATAATGCCCGAAACAATGAGTGTTCCGTCATTTTTTATGTATCGCAGAAAATGCTCTTTCATCGCTATGAGAACATCCGCCACGATATTTGCTGCGATAACGTCATATTTTGCGTCAATCCTGTCCGCAAGCTTTTCATCAGTCAGGATATTTCCGTAAAATGTCTCGTATTTTTCTGGGCTTATATGATTCTTAACAGCATTTTCCATGGCCGTTTCAGCTGCATTCTGCTCGATATCGACAGCCACAGCGCTTTCTGCACCAAGAAGCATTGCTCCGATCGAAAGAATTCCGCTTCCACATCCCATGTCAAGAATTCTGTCGCCACTGTTCAGGCTCTTTTCAAGCAGCTCCAGACATAATCTTGTTGTGTGATGCTGACCTGTACCAAAGCTTGAAGCCGGATCTATCTCCAGAATAATTCTGCTTCCGTCGTTTTCGTATTCCTCCCAAGAGGGCTTGATAACAAGCTTTTCGCCAATCTTTACAGGCTTGAAATACTGCTTCCAGTTGTTCGCCCAGTCCTCCTCACGGATGCTGGAAAGCTCAGCTTCAAGGCGTCCGTACAATCCGTCGGTATCAGCCTCCTTAAGCTCTGAGAGCATTGCCCTGATCGAAAGAAGCATATCAGCTCCCTGAGAATTCGAGGGCAGATAAACGGTAATCCTCGTTTCGCAGTCTGAAAGTCCCATAAGATCTTCGTCGATATAATCCCATTTGCCGTCCTTATTCTCTAGAAATTCATTAAAATCTCCGGCATCCTGAATAACAAATCCTTTGATACCAATATCCATAAGCTTTGCGCAGAGAAGCTCAATTCCCTCCGAAGCAGTATAGATGTTTACCTCTGTCCATTCCATAAAAAGTTCTCCTTAATTGCAGACAAGCATAAGGCAAACCAGAACATCTCCGCTGTTCACCTTGCCGTCTCCGTTTATATCAGCTGCTTCTGCCTCACAGGCAGTGAATATCGACACTCCGTCCGGCATAACCGCAAGACTCTTGAGATACTCACTCAGCAGTCCGAGATCAATCATATCTGTTTTTCCGTCACCGTTAATATCTCCTCTGTCACGGGGAACTTCTTCCTTGACCGGAGACATTCCAGAAAGCTCTATCCAGCCGGCAAAACCGTCAGAACCGGCGATATGTCCGGCTGAACCTATACATTCCACAGCATTCACAACCTCGTTTGTTCTGACGAAGGCTATCGGAACACCCGACATATCGGATGAAGCATAGACAGCAATTTCGTCTGTTTTCGGATTGTAATACTCACCCGCCGGCATTGACGTTGTGGTAGTTGCTGCCGGCTTTTCTGTGGACTTCACAGTCGTGGTAGTTGTAGTAGATTTTACAGTAGTCTTCACGGTCGTGGTAGTCGTCGTAGGCTTTGCTGTAGACTTCACAGTCGTGGTTGTCGTAGGCTTTGCTGTAGACTTCACAGTCGTAGTTGTCGTAGGCTTTGCTGTAGATTTTTCAGTCGTTGTTACAGTCGTTTCCTGATACGTTGTTGTGGTAGTTTCTGCCGTATCTGTAGTCTCTGTCGTATCAGTTGTGACAATTTCTCCCGTAACTTTCGTTGTTGTTGTAATAATATCAGAAACCGGCGGAGCAAACGGTGCCGGCGGATTCTTGCATTTCATCAGCCAGTATTCATTTCCTCCGAAAAGGGTATAATAATCATAAAGCAGGCGTGTATCAGATGCCGGATCAATCATATATATATCATTTCCGACAACACCTTCAATATATACCCAGTGCCAGTTAACGTTGAGTATAACGTGATATCCCTGATCCATCATCGACTTTATTTCAGATGCGATTCCCTCCTGCGTGAAGCTTGTCAGGTAAGAATCCTTCACAAAGCTGATCTGCGGAATTATCTTATTTATCGTTCCCCAGCTTGCGATAGCTCCTCCGTAGTTGAAGCCGTTTCTGCTGTTGTAAGCCTCCGCAAGTACTCCGGGATTAAATTCGTCAATACTCGTTATCCCGAGGTTTGCAAGAGCAGCATCATCCAGCGAATCAGAAGCCCTTGCCATGATTGAAAGCGATGTAATCAGGCATCCCGAACTCGCTACCGTAGTACCATTCATGCTGATGCTTCCCCAGCGCGGATCCATCTGCCGCCATGTGTGATAGTCCTCAGCTGCTGAAATTCTGTTCAATTTTATGGGCTCAAACTGAATTACTCCGGCAATGAATGTCAGAGCCAACAGCAGGCTGAAAATTCTTTTCCATATCCCATATTTTTCAATAGTATGCATAATTACCTCCGTTAATCAGAGTCTCAGGCGGTCTTTATGCGCCTTTTCTTCTTTGTTTCACGATACGCCTCATATGCCGAGATATAGGCGTTCATTGCCGTTTCTGCATCCTGAACGCTGAGTGACGCTTCACCATAAACAACAGCATCAAACAGATCAGCCGGCACCAAAATATCTGCTCCGGATATTTTCATTATTTCCTCTGCAGCCTCATGTGACGTATTCACTCCAGAAATGCGGTATATCCTGCAAAGCCGGTACATAACCGCTTTTACAGTATCCTCAGGAGCTTTTTTTCTGTGACGTGCAATGAAAATCTTATGAGAAATCGGCGGATAAAGCTTAATTGCAGCGATTATCAGTATAAGAAGCCCAAAAAGCATGATTCCGGCAATCATAAGCATTTCAAAAAGACTTTTCTTTTCATCTTTTTCTGTTGCCGCCGCAACAGTCGGCTCAAAATTCATCCAGCCGTAGCCTTCAATATACAGCTCCGGATATCCATGGGCATCCTTTGGAGTTATGACCATATTTGTACGAAGCTCCGGATTTTCAAGCTGCTGTGAAACGTGATATCCCTCACAGTAGCGTGCCGGAATTCCTGCTGCTCTTGCAAGCAGTACCATTGAGGTCGCATACTCAAAGCAAACGCCTCTCTTTGTCTTGAAAAGGAAATTCTCTGCGTTTTCTCCTCTTGATTTCACATAATCAAGATCATAAACAAAGTCGTTCAGGAAGAAATACTGCTCGATAGCCTTCGCCTTGTCGTAATCGGAATCAAGTCCATCAGTTATTTTCTGGGCAAGCTCGTATATTCTGCTGCTGTTGCCGTAATCAAGAAAATCATAGGTATAATCCAAATAGTCGTTATACTCCCTGCGGAGAATCACGGCATATTCACCGATCACATCATCATCCTCAAAAAGATCGGCTTCTGTTTCAAGTATCGTTCTGGCATCCCTGAGGAGATCTGAGTAATCCGATTGCGAAATAATGTCGATTATTTCCTTGTTTCTGCCGTCAGTGAAGAATGTATTCCTGTAATATCTGAACACAAAAGTTGCAGTTTCAGGAAAAGGACCTTTTCCGCGGACAAGTCCTGTTTTGAGTGTATCCATAGCTTCTCCGGCATTCGTCCATACAAGGCTCTTTGCAGACGGCGGAACCGGAGCAAATCTTGTTTTGTTGAAGGTAGAATGAATCGCTGTACTTCCTTCTTCCGGAATAATAATATCATCCGGAGAATAGCCCGAAAGTCCATATTCAGCAGCAAAATCACTGTCAAGCTCTGCTGCCGTCAGAATAGCTTTCGTCAGTACACCTACCTTTCCGAGGTCAATAGGAGCAGTTTTGTATTCACCTGTTGACTCTGAATCGGTATCCGAGACATTCCACGAATCATATAAATAATCATATGTTGTAAATGTCGCTGTTTTAAAATAAACATCCTCATCTGCGGAAACATAGTACAAATGCGTATCATTATCAACGCTTCTGTACTGACCGCCTGTGGAATATTCCTGAAAATTACCAAGCATTGCCACAAGACGATCGGTAAATCGTTCCGCAGAAATGAGTGATTCGATAAATGATCGGTCAGCGTCGATCTTCGGCTTCGGTACTACCGCTGCAACTGCTGCAAACAGAAGTGCATATATTCCGACTGAGCGCCATGTTTCGCGCCGTGCTTTAATGATTACCGTGTCGCTGTCCCTCAGCTGCCTGAAATATACAAAAAGCATTATATATCCGACAGCCATAAGAATTATCATGATAATGGGCATCTGCTCAGCTTCCTTACCATAAATGGCAAAAGGAATTATAAATATGAGAAAGCCCATAAATATCCTGTACCGCACACGGGTAAAATAGTAGATTACCGAGCCCATGAAGAACATAAACAGCAAAAATATTCCTAAGGTATACCAGCTGTTGAAATCCACGGCTGCCTGCGGAGTCATGAACCAGATTCCAAAGGAAATAGGATAATCCTCTGCGCCTTTTTGCGTACAGAGCAGCGCCGCCTGAAGAAATACCCATGCAGCCACTATGTATCCGACTGAGCCGATCAGTTTGTGTTCCATCATGTAATCGAACAATCGGAAAAGCAGACATCCGATTACAAGTGAGGCAAATGCATAAACTGCTGTCAGCATCGTGTCACGGTAATGATACATGATCGCCGTCATTACGATCACGGTGTACAGCAATACCGGATCGCATAAATATCGGGTGATCAGAGCTTTAAGCCCTGTTGATTTTTTTTCAGTTTCATGCATATATTTATACCAATTTAAATATGTTATCAGTTTTATCAAGATACCACAGCTCAGGAAATTCCTTATACACAGCCGGTTCAGGAATTATTATGCTTTTCTCAGAGGCACCCTCTACGCTGTGCAGAACACCAGAAAAACTTCCGTCGGGAGCTGTAGTAGCCACAACACATGAGCATACCGTCCCCTGTGATGCAATGTCTATCCTGCGGTCAGGGATTACCTTTACCGCAAGCAGCTTCAAAAGAAGTATATCGGGATAATCAATATTGTCGATACATTCCGTTACAGCGCCTTCTGCCGAATTGTAAACGAAATTACAGACGATTCCCTGCTTTACAAGAGCCTTCACCAGACCGATAACGGCACAGATCAGTTTTTCCTCCTTCAGCACGGCTTTTTCAGGATCAGCGCCGGAGCTTCTGTAAAGATCTAGCACCACAAGCGGACGCACCATTGATACAGCTTCATCAAGACGTACCATAAGCCTGCGTTTTTTTGAGGAAAGCTTCCAGTTTATCCTTTTCAAAGGATCGCCCTGAATATACTCACGATGCTCATATCCTGGCATAGAATTTGACGAAAATAAAAGTTCTGTATCATTTTCATCATCGTCATCGCTTGTCAGAACAGAATCTGCGATCTGACGGAAAAGCTGTGAGGACGATTTTACATCAGGGATTTCCGGAATAACACCCACTGAAATTGGTTCCGGCAGATCGGTACAGATTTTGAAACGAATAAATCCGAGAAAATCACATGAATAAAAATCTCCGATTGAAATTTCACCGTTTCCGCCTGTTATAGCTTTAATTTTATAGGTGAATTCAGTTTTCCCATCCAAAAGAAGTGAAAGTCTGTATTTTTTATCCTGTTTTTCAAATACTTCCGAAGCCTTCGGACAGATTTCTGCCACGGCTATCGGAAGTTTTCCTTTTTTTTCAACAGTTACCGTAACCTCAAGCTCGCTTCCTTTTTTTACATATGCGTCAGAGAATATACTGACCGTAATTCTTTTTCTGGCGCTCAGTGCAAGCAGGAACGAAATCAGCGGCGGAACTATAAGAAAAGCAATGAGCACAACACCCATTTCACCTTCAATATAGAAAGTGAAAATATACAGAATAAACGCAATAGCTGCGATGCTTATAAATGTTCCGATTTTTCTGATCATTTTGCACTCATTGACGGCACATTGGTCTCCGAAAGCAATTTCTCAACGAAAGCTTCATTCGTACCGTATGCTGTTTTTCCCTGCGGCGAAAGGATAATTCTGTGCGCAAGAACTACTGCTGCCATATTTTTCACATCGTCAGGAGTAGCATATTCTCTGCCGTAAATATATGCAAGCGCTTTTGCCGCCTTATAGAGCGCAATGCTTCCTCTCGGACTGATTCCAAGAATTGTATTTCTATTGTTTCTTGTAGAATTCACAAGCCGTACTATGTATTGTCTTACCTGCTCGGTGACACGAACAGAACGGACTTCATCCTGCATTCTCAAAACATCGTCTATTGTCATAGCCGGAGCTTCTATATTATTTATAGGATTATGCTTTTCTGTACGTTCAAGAATCTTCATTTCCTCCTCCTCAGAGGGATAACCCATTGACAGCTTCATAAAGAATCTGTCCATCTGAGCTTCCGGAAGGTGGAACGTTCCGTATGTTTCAACTGGATTCTGAGTTGCCATTACAAGAAACGGCCTCGGAAGTTTATGAGTTACACCGTCAAGGCTTATCTGACGCTCCTCCATTGCTTCAAGGAGGGCAGACTGCACCTTCGGGGAAGCACGGTTTATCTCGTCAGCAAGGAGAAAATTGCACATTACGGCGCCGTCACGGTATATGAATTCGCCGCTGTTTTGATCAAGCATAGTAAAGCCAGCTATATCCGAAGGCATTACGTCCGGAGTAAGCTGGATTCTGTTGAATTTCCCTCCAATAGACCTTGAAAGCGATGTAATAAGCTGTGTTTTTCCAACGCCGGGAACATCCTCAAGAAGCACATGGCCTTCACAGAGCATTGCAGCGATCAGCTTGATTATTGTATCGTTTTTTCCGACGATGACCTTGCCTATTGATTCCGCAAGCCTTGTTACATCCTGATTCATCTGATACACCTCGTTGATTCACATAATTATCGAATGGGGCACACCATTCATTAGTATTATAACATATTTTCGCCCTTACTGCAAGCAATTTGCACAAAAAAAGCACCCCCGAACCTTCGTTATTTTGCACAAAGTTTCAGGGGGTACATTTATGGATTATAAACAACTAAGAAATCAATCAGTATAATTCCTGTGATTTCTTCTTCTTTATCGTCTTTACGATTGAAATTATCAGTATAATAAGCGCAATTACAAATACTGCTGCTGCTGCAAAGAAGATAATCATCTCGATATTTCCAGACTTTGCGCCTTCCTTATCAACATCAAGCATAAGCTCACCGACATCTGACAAACCGAGATCGCCGGATTCAAGGAACTGATCTCTGTATTTCTCATATTTTGAATTTGAGCTTTGCGTTCTGAGGAGTCCGCTGACCTTTATAGATTCAGTAGGAATCTGATCAAGTATGTCCTCTATCTTCTGTGCATCAAGCTCAGGATCGTATCCGCTCTGTTCAAAAAGAGACCAGAGATTTGTATAATTCTGCATCCAGCGTTCGAAACGTTCAGCCGATTTGTCGAATTTCTTAACCATATCCTTATCCGAAACTGATGCCACATACCATGTCATTTCCCCGAAAATATTGTCAGTATCGGACTCTACAGCCTTTGCAAAAGACTCATAATCAGTATTGCTTACGAGGTAGTAGTATGTACTCTTAGAACCTGTAGGAATTCCATAAACCGTATTTGTTTCCTCGAGTTCTGCAAAAGGACCTGTAATTATATACGCCTCTCCCTCTGCAATCGCACGGTTGCTGAAATCATCTCTTTCAGCCTCATTAATATTGAGGCGCTTATCCTCAAACACAAGCTTTGCATCGGCAAAAGCTACGAATGAGAAAAATCCGCTTATAACCAGCACGAGAATAAGAACTATCCACTTATTTTTATTCATATTAACCTCCAAAAAAAAAGCGGCACGGCTCAACGCCATGCCGCACGAATGATTACTTGATCATCTTTGCTACTTCATCAGCAAGGTTGTCTTCCTTCTTTTCAACGCCCTCGCCTCTCTCGTAACGGATTACCTCAGTTACAGCGATAGATCCGCCGAGCTTCTTAGCCTCAGCATCAACATATCCCTGAACAGAAAGCTTGTCATCCTTTACGAATGCCTGCTCAAGGAGGCAGTTTTCAGAATAGTACTTGCCAACCTTACCGTCAACGATCTTAGCTCTTACCTGCTCAGGCTTGTTAGCCATCTTAGGATCCTCAGCCATCTGAGCCATCATGATCTCTCTTTCCTTCTCGATAACCTCAGCGGGAACATCCTCACGCTTGAGGTAAGGAGCGTTAAGAGCAGCAGACTGCATAGCAACGTCTTTACCGATAGCTGTTACTGCATCGCCGGAAAGCTCTGTATCAAGCTTAACCATAACACCGATGCTGCCGCCGTTGTGGATATAAGAAGCAAGAACGCCTTCCATTCTTACAAAACGACGAATAACGATATTCTCTCTGATCTTCATGCCAGCGAGCTCTGTAAGAACATCGCCTACTGTAGCTGTGCCGCCGCTGATAACCTCATTCTTGAGAGCCTCAACGTCAGCAGGATTCTTTTCAATGATTGTATTTGCAACGCCGTTTACAAAGTTCTTGATATCTTCTGTGTTAGCAGCGAAGTCTGTTTCTGTGTTTACTTCGAGGAGCACACCCACATTGCCGTTTACAACAGCTGTAACGATACCCTCAGCAGCAGCTCTGCCGCTCTTCTTAGCCTGTGTAGCAAGTCCTTTTTCTCTGAGGAACTCGATAGCCTTGTCCATATCGCCGTCATTAGCTTCGAGAGCCTTCTTGCAGTCCATCATACCAACACCGGTAGACTTCATAAGTTCTTTGATTTCAGCAACGGAAACCTTTCCCATTGTAATTACCTCCTGTAATATATTGTATTATCTGCAAAAACCCGAACATAATATTCGGGTTTTTGATTCTATTTCCGGATTATTCAGCCTCTGCTTCGTCAGCTGCAGCATCCTCTGCGGGAGCTTCTACAGCCTCAGCAGCGTCATCGCCCTGTCTGCCTTCAATGATAGCGTTAGCGATTGTGCCAGCGATAAGCTTTACTGCTCTGATAGCATCATCGTTGCCGGGGATAACATAATCAACCTCGTCAGGATCGCAGTTTGTATCTACGATAGCAACGATCGGGATATTGAGCTTCTTAGCTTCAGCTACAGCGATCTTTTCCTTTCTGGGATCAACGATAAAGAGAGCTGCGGGGATCTTCTTCATGTTCTTGATACCGCCGAGGAACTTCTCGAGCTTTTCGATTTCAAGGTTAAGCTTAACAACTTCCTTCTTAGGGAGAAGTGCGAATGTTCCGTCTGCTTCCATAGCATGGAGCTGCTCAAGTCTCTTGATTCTTGTCTGGATTGTCTTGAAGTTTGTGAGCATACCGCCGAGCCATCTAGCGTTTACATAGTGTGCGCCTGCTCTTGTAGCTTCTTCCTTTACAGAGTCGCCAGCCTGCTTCTTTGTACCTACAAAAAGAACTTCGCCGCCCTCTGCTGAGAGGTCACGAACGAACATATAAGCTTCTTCAAGCTTCTTAACTGTCTTCTGAAGGTCGATGATGTAGATTCCGTTTCTTTCTGTAAAGATGTACGGAGCCATTTTAGGGTTCCATCTTCTTGTCTGGTGACCGAAATGTACGCCAGCTTCAAGAAGCTGCTTCATTGATACTACTCCCATGGTGTAGTCCTCCTTAAATTGGTTAATATTAATCCTCCGCAGTGCATGATCTGCAGACAACATCAGTGATGCACCAGCCTGCAAAAGCTTCTGCGTGCGAATTGCCTTAATATTATATCATATTTCCCAGAATTTTTCAAGTCCCTGCAGCCTGTCTATTTTAACAAACTTTTAAATTTATTTCCTTCTTCTTTTGAATAATGTGACAATTCCTGCCGCATTGACAGCTTCACAAGAATTACATCTGTTCCC
The DNA here is from genome assembly GCA_017461395.1 of Ruminococcus sp. GTDB lineage: Bacteria > Bacillota > Clostridia > Oscillospirales > Ruminococcaceae > Ruminococcus. The sequence continues at coordinate 5,494 of JAFTYF010000055.1, read as the reverse complement.
ACAACCCTTATATCAGAGCAAGGAATCATCACATCCTCCTCTCTGCCAAGAAGTCCGAAAAAACGCTGCCTGCCGTAGATCATGAGCGCCTGTACTTCAGATGTCTCTATGTCCATCTGTGCGTCGTCTATGTATCCGAGCCTCTCACCGGTCGTTATGTCAATAACCTCCTTGCGCCTGAGATCATCAAGACTGCATACCATAAAAAACACCTCCGCACACTTATTGTATGCGGAGGGACATTCCTGTAATTATTCTTCCTCAGAATTATTCTGCTCTTCCAGCTCATCGCTGTCGTCATCATTGTTTTTTCCCTTTGTGAGTACTGTCATTGCAACAGCTGCAGCTATCGCAATAACCACAACAATAATAAGCGTCTTTACTGGAAAGGTATCACCGGTTGCCGGAGTACTTCCGACTGCCGCCATTAATTCGTACATCATTTTTACATCCTCCGTTTAGTTCAGTGATAAGTCAAATCTTTTTTTCAGGAAATTAATAGCGAAGAATCTGAATACCAATCGTATCAATCTTCCAGTCCTCACCGACAGCCTTATATGCAACCGCCTTTTCTTCCCGATTATTGTATTCAAAAGTAATCATCTTTGCATCTTCAAATTCAACAGAAAGATCAACGTCAAGATTTGCATAATCATTAATCTGTGTAAGCTGTGTTGCAGGCTCAAGAAGCTCCATAGCAACGTCCTGATCAATATTTCCGCTTTCAACGTCAGCATATGTGAGGTCGTTTTTCTCCATTACAAAAAACATATTCGAGTAGATAGAGTAAAGTTTTTCAAGGTTTTCAACAACTTCCGCATCGCACTCCTCGACTGCAACTGTCTCAACATATGTGATATCATCAAAGCCAAGTGAAGAAATGCTTCCCATAGCATCAAGCATGATATCAAGTGAACCGGTGTTTTCGATAGCATCCATTGTCACATCAGGAAGTGAGCATCTGAGAACTGTGGGAATATCTTCCGCCTTAACAGCGTCGATCATTTCCATAAACTTGTCAGAATAGATATCTCCGTCTTCCGGCTTATCAGTATCATCCTCATTGCCGTCGGAATCTTTTTTGTCATCATCGGATTCCTTATCGTCATCCTTCTCGGAAGATGTGCTCTTATCAGACTTTTCATCTTCGCTTTCATTGTTGTTTCCGCAAGCTGTAAAAGCACAGAAGCAAGTAGATACTGCCATAAGAAGTGCCAATAATTTTTTCATTTTATATACTCCTATATCATTAATATTCAAATACCGCAAGACCAATTGTATCAAGTTTCCAACCTTCACCGCTCACTTTATACATAAGAAATTCTGTCTGCCCGCCATTCATTGAAAATGTAACAAGTCTCACATCTTCAAACGAGATGAGCTGTTCAGCTTCGGTTTCCTCGCCGGCACATACCCTTTCGTATCTGTCAAGGACATCTGAAAGAAGCTTCATGCCGTTTTCATCAAGATTCCCTGTAATATATTCCTCATAGCTTATGCCGCTTTCGTCCATGGTTCTGTATATGTTATAATACGCAGAATAAAGATTTTCAAGCCTGCTCCGAAATTCCGGTGTACATTCTCTTTCTGAAACATATTCTATCATTCCTGCATCCATAACCGGAACAGCACTCATAGACTGAGCAGCTGCCGTAGCAAGAGCTTCGCTTATACTTTCAACAGCGCCGATTTTCTCCATCGACTCTATAACAACGTCAGGAAGCGAAACTTCAAGCATCTGAATCGGATCTTTACCGATAAAGAACGTCCTGAAAACCTCTGTATATTCATCGCCCGAATTTTCGCGCGCAGGTTCTTCGCTTTCGGATGCTGCAGAAGAAGTTGCTGCTTTGTCAGAAGCCTGACTATCGCTATTATTGCTGCTCTCACTGTTGCCGCAAGCCGTAAGCATTCCAAGACAGCATATAGCCGCTGTAAAAAATGCAAGCATTTTTTTCACGATCTGTTCTCCTTTATGCCGAATCAGAATCCAAACATTGCAAGACCGATTGTATCAAGCTTCCAGTCGTCACCTTCAACCTTGTACATAACGAATTTCTGATCTTCTCCGTCAGCGGTCAAAGTAATAAACTTTGCCTCCTCGAAAGGAACGATAATTTCTACATCCATATTTTCTACATCATCAAGCTGAGCAAGCTGCATAGCAGGCTCAAGAATCAACATAGCCTTTGTATCATCAATGTTGCCAGACTCCATATCATCATATGAGATGTCGTTTTCAGCCATTACGATAAAGAGATTTGAGTATACAGAGTAGAGCTTTTCAAGCTTATCAACTGTTGCTGCATCGCAGTCAGTTACGGTGCCGATTTCTACAGAGCTGAGATCAACATCTTCCATTGCACTGTATGAACCATCAATTTCCTCAACCATGAAGTCATACGCATTTGTTTCAATAAGTGCATCAATGAGAATCTGAGGGAATGTGAGTTTCATAAGACCGTCAGTATCCTTGTCGACTGCCTTTTCACAGAAATCAGTGAAAACTTCAAGATATACATCGTTATCAGCATTGCCTGAACCATTATTCTTGCTGTCATCATCATCGTCATCATCATCTTCATCAATATCATCAATGATCTCGTCAATATCAATATCATCATCATCATCAATATCAACGTCTATATCGTCATCGTCCTTGTCATCATCTTTATCGTCGTCTTTGTCATCATCCTTGTCATCGTCTTTGTCATCGTCTTTGTCGTCATCTTTATCGTCGTCTTTGTCATCATCTTTGTCGTCATCTTCTTCGTCGTCTTTGTCATCGTCCTTATCGTCATCATCATCCTTTTCAGAAGATGTGCTCTTTTTGGACTTCTCATCGTCGCTGTCGTTGTTATCTCCGCAAGCTGTAAATGTGCAGAAGCAAGTTGTCACTGCCATAAGAAATGCAAGAATCTTTTTCATATTATTTCCTCCAAAAAAATATCATCCGGAATATAATAAATTTTTATTTATTCCGATTTAAATATTATAACACCACATTTCTGCATTGTCAACAAAAGCAAATAAAAATCGTGTTTCAATACAAAAAAAGCCGGATATAACTGCATATATCCGGCATTAATTCAATTTTTATCAGAAACGGAAATCTCTTTTTCCATTTTTTATATCTTTAAGATTCTGAATCGCTCTTTCAAGAACCTTCGGATTTGTGACCTTATTTATCTCACGGGCAATAAGAGCTTCACCGGCAGCCTTTGTCTCAGGAGAAGCATAGTCCTCGAGAAACTCCTGAAGCGTCATAAGAGCGTTTGGGTGACAGCAATTCTGAATCTGTCCGACCTTGCAGAGAGACATGAATCTATCTCCCGTTCTGCCCTCACGGTAGCAGGCTGTACAGAATGACGGAATGTGTCCGGTATCAATGAGCCATTTTACAACCTCATCAAGCGAGCGCTGATCAGATACATCAAACTGCTCTGTATCATGAGGACGCTCCTCAGCAGAATATCCGGCATATCCGCCTACAGATGTTCTTGAACCTCCGGAAATCTGAGAAACACCAAGTCCGAGAACTCTGTCACGGCATTCCTCATTTTCACGGGTTGAAATTATCATTCCTGTGTATGGGACAGCAATTCTTATACAAGCGATGATCTTTGCAAAAATATCATCATCTATACTGTTATCGAAAACATTCGGGTCAATATCAGCAGCTCTCTTTATACGAGGAACACTGATAGTATGAGGGCCTACGCCATGAACTGCTTCAAGGTGCTCAGCGTGCATGAGAAGTCCGGCAAACTCATATTTATACTTATCAAGCCCGAAAAGTACACCAAGACCAACATCGTCGATTCCGCCCTCCATCGCTCTGTCCATAGCCTCTGTATGATATGCATAATTATGCTTTGGTCCAGCCGGATGAAGCTTCTCATAGCTTTCCTTATGATAAGTTTCCTGAAAAAGGATGTAAGTTCCGATTCCGGCATCGTGAAGCTTTCTGTAGTTTTCAACTGTTGTTGCGGCGATGTTAACATTTACACGTCTGATCTCGCCATTCTTGTGCTTGATCGAGTAAATCGTCTTTATACATTCAAGAATATATTCGATAGGATTATTTACCGGATCCTCTCCGGACTCAATAGCAAGGCGCTTATGTCCCATATCCTGAAGTGCAATTACTTCGTTGCGCACCTCTTCCTGAGTAAGCTTCTTTCTTGGAATTTCCTTGTTCTGAATATGATAAGGACAGTAAACGCACTGATTTACACAGTAATTTGAAAGATAAAGCGGCGCAAACATTACAATTCTGTTACCGTAAAATGCCTCCTTAATCTCACGGGCAAGAGAATACATTTTTTCATTCAGTTCTGGAATATCGCAGGCAAGAAGCACACTTGCTTCACGGTGAGAAAGTCCGGCACATTCAACACCCTTTCCTGTCTTTTTAGGAGCAGCTTTTTCCAGAATTTCCTCGATAAGCTCTCGATTATTCTTGTTTGCTTCAGCATACGCAAGCGTATCAAGAATTTCCTCATCATTGATGAATTCCTCTGCTTTTAATGATCTGACATCGTACATAATTATACCTCACTTTTTCGAAATTGCGGCTTTTACAGATACACCGCTAATTTGTCCGAGCCGTCCTGTAAGACTGCTTATAACATCCGGTTTTGCGTCAACTGCGACCGAAATCAATGAAATTCCTCTGTCTTTGTAGGGAATTCCCATTCTACCAATGATTATACTGCTGTACTCATGCAGAACCTTATTTACATCGGAAGAAGCCTCTATTTCGTCGATTACAACAGCTACGACAGCAATTCTTTTTTCTTCCATCGTACCTCCAAATAAAAAATCCGCCATTTCGAGCGGACAGAGTACACTTATAGACTGAAATGTTCTGTGATCCGATAACAGAATATAATCCTGATGCCCGAAAACAAATTAAATTTTTTCAGCCGGCGCTGAGATAAATCCCAGACGTCAGCCTTTGTTATAATTATATCATACTTTTTTTATCTTGTCAATAGAAAAAGTACCCTCGGAAATATCCAAGGGTACTTTAATTCAAAAATTATTCCTTTACACCACCGAGAGCAACACCGCCAACGATCCACTTAGAAAGAAGAACGTAAGCAATTACAATCGGAACGATAGAAAGTGCGATACAAGTGTAAACAATACCGAAATCGGTAAACTTATCAGAAGACTGAACAGCCTGTACCATCATCGGAAGTGTCTGCTTCATCTTGTCACCGTCAATAAGAATCATTGAAGGTGTATAGAAGTTATTCCAGTTAGCAACGAAAGCGAAGATTGCCTGAACAGCAATAGCCGGCTTCATCATAGGAATAGCAATTGTAAGGAATGTTCTGAACTCGCCTGAGCCGTCGATACGAGCAGCCTCAACGATATCCAGCGGGAATGATGATTTCAAATACGACCTCATAAAGAAGATTACCGCCGGAGCTGCAATAGCAGGGAGGATAAGAGGAACGTATGTATTATGTAACTTGAGGTTAAT
>JAFTYF010000054.1 GCA_017461395.1 Ruminococcus sp. | reverse complement strand
TTTTTTTGTAGCAGACATCTGGCTGCCTTCAAAGAGTTCAAATACTTTGGATTGACATTGAAAAGTGCAAATTAGGAAAAAAACGTGCAAATTAGGAAAATTTATTGAAATTTCTGATATATTTGGCTATTATTTACTTAGGTGATGAATATGATTTCATACTTTAGTAAAATTATAGCTTCTTTTTTTTATCAAAGGAAAATCATTAGCAAAAATGAATTAACTGTATGTGAATATGGATTTGAATTGATAATTTTTACAGGAGTATCACTTCAAATGAGTGGTTTTTCATCATTATAGGTGCAGTATTGCCTTAACTAAAATTCGTTAAAACAAAAAAATATTAAAATACATCGTCTTTTTCAGCCTTTAAAGTCACTATATTATATACGGTTTTATTCTCGGACAGACAAAGCGTAAATGAAAGGATGTTTTTTTATGAAAAAGATACTGTCTATATTTTTATCGCTGACTTTGACATGCTCTGTTTCCTGCGGCAAAAAAGAATCCGATACTAATAATGACATAGATTTCAGCAAAGCAAACACTGTGCAGTTCAATGAATGGAATCAGGTTATTCTCAATGACGGAATGCTCCGATTCAATGAAGGCGGAAATCCGTCACTGCTTGATTTCAATACTTTGGAAGAAATGATTTTTTGCAATGATCCGGGTTGTACACACACTACATCAAGCTGTATTGCAATGACCTTGAAATCATCTCATCAGCTTCCTGTAATTTATAATGGATCTGCGTATTATTTCAGCAACACGCAGAAACAGGTTGATAAGGACGGAAAGAGATGCGTTGAATTAAAGGCGTCAATTATCCGCTATGATATTGAAAATATGCAGACAAGCACTGTCGGAACGCTTGACGGCTATAATGTAAGCAGCTGTGATGGTTCGGGAAGCTATTTAATTGATTCGGAATATTATTTCTTCACGAATAACGGAGATCCCATATATGATGAAGCAGGAAACGTTCTTTCAACAAATAACAGTGGTCAGGCGAAGCTTTACAGCGTAAACCTTGATACAGAAAAGATAACCGATCATGGCGAAATTTTTAATTATGAGGAATATAAAAAAGATCCGGATAAAGGAAATTTACGTCCGTATTTTATCGGAAAACACCTGAATTTTCTGTATATAAGACTTGATATGGGAAATGGTACGAATTATTCACCTGAGTTATATATATTTGATACAGAGACGAAAAAATTTACTCAGCATGAAAGCGTTTTAAGTAAAAGTGTGGTTGACGGATATCTTCTTTATTATACTTCAGACGGCAAAAAAACAGGTATAGACAAAAGTAATCTGAACTCGGATATACGCATATATCTGAAAAATCTTGACACCGGAGAAGTCACAGAGGGACCTCATCCTGAATATTCAAATATGAGCATAGGCGGCAGAAGAGTATGGTATGACAACTGCTGTTATGATATAAAAACAGGGAAATCAGCAGATGTTCCGGAGCTGTCTGATTATTTAAGCTGCAACTATCTTGCGGAATATGACGGAACCTATATAATTTTCGCATTCAGCGACAGCGGCGAAGAAATATTGAAAATTCCTGTAAAAAATATCGACAAGCTCTTTCAGTGAGGTGCAGCATGAATAAACTTGAAGTGCAGAATATCAGCAAGCATTACGGCAGAAAAAAGGCTCTGGATGGTTTTGATTTCATATTTACTGATGGAATATACGGCTTGCTTGGTCCGAATGGTGCAGGAAAAACCACTCTCATGAACATTATTACAACGAATCTTAAGCCAGATAAGGACGGCGGAAAAATTCTCTGGAACGGTGAGGAAACACGGCTTCTTAAAGAGGAATTTCGCAGTCAGCTTGGATTTATGCCGCAGCAGCAGAATCTTTATGACAACATGACTGCCTTTGATTTTTTGGGATATATGGCTGCTCTTAAAAAGCTTGACAGAAAAAAAGCCCACGATGAAATTCGTGAGCTTCTCAAAAAGGTGGAGCTTGAAGATTGTGCGGAAAAGAAAATCGGCGGATTTTCCGGAGGTATGAAACAGCGTGTTCTTATCGCATCAGCAATGCTCGGCAATCCCAGACTGCTGATAATGGATGAACCCACAGCAGGTCTTGATCCGAAGCAGAGAGTAATCATTAAGCGTCTTGTCAGCGAAATGTCTAAGGAAATGATTGTAATTATCTCAACGCACATTATCTCTGACATTGAAAATATTGCAAAGAATATTCTTCTTCTCAGGAACGGAAAAATTATTGACAGCGGAACGGTAAGCGAGCTTACGGACAAGATAACTGAGGGTGAAAAGAACCTCGAAAACCTCTATATGCACTATTACGGAGGTGAGTAAATGAGAGTTCTTTTCTACGAGCTGAAAAAGCTGACAGGGTATAAGTCGTTTCTTTTTATCATTCTTGCCAGCCTTGTTCTTGGCGTATATTCCAATATCAGAAGCGTGCATGAAGCTCCGTATAAGCCGTCAGAGTACAGGATGCTCTCCAAGGAAACAGACGGTATGAGCAATGACGAAATTGGTGCATATATAAGCGAAAATATAGAGAAATCGCTCAATGATGAAGGTGTATATTCCGTAGGATTTATACTCTCTGCAAGTGACAGATTCAATGAGATACAGGGATACTCCAATTATCTTGATGATATAGATGAACGCTGCCGAAGTATTGTGGGATTTTCACTTTTCGGAAGTAAGAACAGTTTCTCCTACAAGAATGCTCTGAAAACACGGGAGGCGTACAGGAAGGTCAGGACAAGGGAGCTTCCCTTTGCTGTTTCGGAAGGAAGCAAGCTTGTTCTTGTGAACGAAACGACCGATATTCTGCTGATTTTTGTAATGTTTGCGGCAGCAGTATTTATTTTCACGAAGGATAAGGAAATCGGAATTAATGGTCTGCTTTACTCCTGTCCGAAAGGAAGAACGAGTCTATGCAGAAAAAAGCTGGCAGTTCTTTTTTGCTTTTCGGTGTTGATAAATCTGCTGTTTTTCTTTGTGAATCTCGTTAACGGAATGATTACTTACGGCATCGGCGATTTGAGCCGACCACTTCAATCGGTTGAGGGCTTCATGGAATGCAGCTTCAACATAAATCTGCTGCAGTATTCAGCAGTAATGCTTCTGTATAAAACTCTTGGCTGCTTTATCTGGGGATGTGTCTTTTCGTTTATATGCATTATCTCCACTGCAAGTATTTCTATCTATGGATTATCAGCTTTGATTAGTGTAACGGAGATCTATCTCAGTCGGAAATTTGCCTACAACTCTGATAAAGGACTTCTTCATGACATAAATCTTGTGACGTTTATAAAGCCCGAAAGTGTTTTTTCCTCGTACAGAAATCTGAATATTTCGGGAAATCCCATCTATATCGGAATCGGTATTCCTGCAGCAGCAGCTGTTCTGATTATAGTGCTTGTCACATTATGTCTGATGCTGTATTCACGGCTCGGATGTCGGGAATACAGGCATATCGGCACAATTTTAGGCAACAGAGCCTCACATACGGTTCACAGCAGAATGTTCTATACATTGAAGAAATCACTTGTACTTCAAAAGAATATGTATGTTATCCTTGTGTGGGTGGTTATAGTTGTAATTTTCCATACATCGTTTACAAAGCCTGCGGAGATTGTCGATCTTCACTACAAGAATTACACGACCGACTATAAAGGGGAAGTAACTGCAGAGGTTGACGAAATTATCAGGAACGATAGTATATATTTTGATGATGTTAGGCAAAAGCTTTTATCTCCTAAGCTGTCGGATGATGAACGACGCTTTCTCCAGAATGAACAGTTCCGCATGGAAGCGTATGCAATGTTCACACAGAGGTGCGAGGCAATCAGGAATAAGAATGGTGCAGAGCTTTTTTATGATACAGGCTACAAAAGAGCGTTCGGTATCGGTAAAACAAAAGATCATCTGATAATAACATTTCTTGTGATGATATTGTGCGTTCTTGTTATTTCACCGCTTATTTCATTTGATAACAGCATGAATATGACATCAGTGATATTCAGCACAGCGTCAGGAAAAAAGTCTTATCTGAAGCACGGCATAATCGTGACCGTAACACTCAGTGTTTTCGCATCTATTGCAGTAATGGTTCCGTACTTTTTCAATATTCTTTCAAAGTACGGCACACAGGGAATTACACTCCCTGTGCAGTCGTTGGAGCATTTCGCAGACTTTACTATGCCGCTTAACGTGTGGCAGTATGCACTTGGACTTTTCCTTGTGAGGACAACGGTTTTTACGCTCTGCTCACTTGCAATGTGCCTTGTTTCAAAGCACAGTAAGAGCCGTTTCTCGGCAACTCTTATCAACGTGACTGTATTCGTTATGCCTGTGCTTATTATGATGGTGGGAAGCCGGAATATTTATTAAAGGATGTATAATTAAATGAATCAAGACACTTTTACTCCAATCATAGAAGATGACGCACTACTGATGCAGTATATAACAAAATGGCTGCTTGAGCTTGGAATGAAGCCGAACTTGAAAGGCTTTATATATCTGAAAGAAGCAATATATCTTCATTCTGATATAATATATACAAACAAAAGATTCAATTACATATACACTGTGATTGCTTATAAGTACTGTGTTTCAGCCAAAAACGTAGAAAGGTCAATACATACATCAATTGAGGCAGTGTGGAATAGCAATACTTTAAACCGGTCTCACAAATTATTTGAGAGTGCTTATATAAATGCGGATTATCCACTGTCTAATACAGTGTTCATTGCAACAATGTCAGAAGTCATCAAATTGACATTTAATAAACAAAAGTATCATTGTTTATAAACATATTAAGGCTGTTGTACCTGAAATATGGTACAACAGCCTTTTCTCAATTGGTTTGGTTTCTTCCCTATGGGTGACGGCACATCTGCCGTCTTTTTTGGTTTTATATTTATTAAAGTAAGCATTTCGACCATGCAAAGTTCAGTTGACATCAAATAATTCATATAAAATCCTCCCTTTATTTAAAATGAAATATCATTTATGAGTTTATACTTACCAAAGTAATTATCGAATATGGAATCATCCATTTCTTTAAAATCATTCTCGCTTACAATTGTAGCTCTGAAAGTACAGCGCATTTGATTTTCGTCATTCCATTTAGTGATAACATCAGCAAATTTTTGCAGATCTTCTTCTGAACAGATATTTTCAGGCATGAAAAAAGCAATAGATGTATATGTTGTCCCCTTAACAGTTTCTTCAGAAACAATGTCACCATATTTAAGATCAGTTCCTCCAACAAAAGCAAATGTTTTAACGTTATCCACATCAAAATAGCTTTCAGCATATTTGTCTATTACATTTTCTATTGGCTTTCTTGTAACCACACACATATAGTCGTCAGTATATTTATTTTCAAACTTATCTCTTTCAACAGTAACTATGTTTCGATCATCTTCTTTATCATATCCTGCTGGTACAAACTTTGTCAGCTGACTGCCTAGTATACCCTCTGGACGATGCGAAAGATACTCAAATTCAACGCCTGGATACTTATCATCAAGGTATTCAAATGCCTTTTCAATATGGATGATGCCTGATTTCTGTTGATAACTAAGCTTATCAATATCAGTAGGAAGCCCCTCAGATTCAAGCACCTTTTTCTGGCGTTCGGTAAGTTCTGTCATCTCTGTAACTTTTGTTTTGCTTGTCTTATCATTTTTTGAGTATTTCGGAAAAGAACATCTGCAGTATATATAGCATAATAATGCAGTTATTAATGTTATCAAGATGTATGTTTTTTTCATATAATCATTCCTCTCAATATACTTGTTTTTTAAATTAGCATTGTATTATTACAATATCACTTTAATACACCGTTATATTATAACAAATAGCAACTTATAAATCAATATTATTTTTATAAATTCATATTATCACTACAGACATAGACGTTTGTAGGGGATGACATATCTTATACCTTTTTGGACAAAAAAGTCCTCCCGAAGAATGGGAGGACTTATTATTTATATCAGATTATGATCAAACACAACCCTGAGCCTTCATAGCTTCAGCAACCTTAAGGAAGCCAGCAATGTTAGCACCAGCAACGAGATCATCACCAAAGCCATACTCCTTAGCTGCACTGAGTGAAGCCTCGAAGATATTCTTCATGATGCCCTTGAGCTTAGCGTCAACTTCTTCTGCTGTCCATGAGTATCTCATGGAGTTCTGAGACATTTCAAGACCAGAAACTGCAACGCCGCCAGCGTTAACAGCCTTGGAAGGAGCAACGATAACGCCGTTTTCCTTGAGGTAAGCAACAGCCTCGTTAGTTGTAGGCATATTGGAAACCTCTACATAGTACTTAACGCCGTTCTCAACGATCTGCTTAGCCTCAGCCATGTCAACTTCGTTCTGAGTAGCGCAAGGCATGATGATGTCAGCCTTAGTGCCCCATGGCTTCTGACCAGGGAAGAACTCAACACCGAACTTATCAGCGTAATCCTGAACTCTGTTGCGGCATGAAGCACGCATTTCGAGGAGGTAATCAACCTTTTCAGGAGTGCTGATACCATCGGGATCGTAGATATATCCGTCAGGACCGGAGATTGTAACAACCTTACCGCCGAGCTCGTTAACCTTCTTTACAGTACCCCATGCAACGTTACCGAAGCCTGAGATAGCGAAAGTCTTGCCCTTGATGCTGTCGCCGAAGTAGTTGAGCATTTCTACTGTGTAGTAAACTGCGCCGTAACCTGTAGCTTCGGGACGGATAAGAGAACCGCCGTAGGGGATGCCCTTACCTGTAAGAACGCCTGTAAACTCATTGCGGAGTCTCTTGTACTGGCCAAAGAGGTAGCCGATTTCACGAGCACCTACACCGATGTCACCAGCAGGAACGTCGAGGTCAGGACCGATGTGCTTAGAAAGCTCTGTCATGAAGCTCTGGCAGAAACGCATAACTTCAGCGTCAGACTTGCCCTGAGGATCGAAGTCTGAACCGCCCTTGCCGCCGCCCATAGGGAGGGAAGTAAGGCTGTTCTTGAATGTCTGCTCAAAGCCGAGGAACTTGATAATACCGCTGTATACTGAAGGGTGGAATCTGAGACCGCCCTTGTAAGGACCGATTGCTGAGTTGAACTGAACTCTGAAGCCTCTGTTAACCTGAGTCTTGCCGTTGTCGTCTACCCACGGAACACGGAAGATGATCTGTCTCTCAGGCTCAACGATTCTCTCGAAAACACCTGCATCGATGTAATCCTGTCTCTTTTCAGCAACAGGCTCAAGAGTTTCAAGAACTTCTGTTACAGTCTGAATGAACTCAGGCTCGCCCTGATTTCTTTTTTTGACTCTTTCAAGTAAGTCGATAAGATACTGATTTTTTAACGCCATTGTTAAAAAACCCCCTTTAATAGATTCTGCAATTGCAGTTTATAAAATTATATCATCACATGGAAAAAATTTCAAGACTTTATTGCATCAAATCGAAAAAAAACAGATATATTTGTAATTGATTACAAATATATCTGCTTATAGCAACGTTATTTTTGTTAGTTTTCGTAGATATTGAGATACTGACTTGCAAGATAGAGCGAACCGCAGACAACCACGATACCGTCATTTTCAAGGGCAAGAGCCTTTGCTTTTTCGACTGCTTCTTCAAGGGATGAACAAGCTTCTGCGGAAGTAATCATTCCGGCGATCTCAGCGAGGTTTTCAGCGGGAACTGCATTCGGAGCAAAGCTGTCAACGGCGAAGAATCTGTCACTGAGTTTTGATATCATCTCAACACCTTTTTCGTAGTCCTTTGAGTCAATCATTCCCATTACAGTGTAGATTTTTCTGCCTCTGAGTCTTATATCGTCAAGAACAAAATATAGAGCATTGACTCCGTCAGGGTTATGACCTCCGTCAACTATAAAAGGCGGTATATCGTTGATATATTGTACACGAGCCTTGATTTTTGTTGTTTCTACAGATTGTCTGATTGCATAATCGGGGATTACAATTCCTTTTTTCATCAGAAATCTGCAAACTTCGATTGCGGTTACGGCATTTACAGGCTGATGAAAACCAAACATCGCTGTTTTGTACTGTTCTCCCTTATAAATAAACGGATTTCCGTCAGCCTGCATAGCCAGACGTTCAAATTTCCGGAAATCAGGCAGTATGAAATTGGCATTATTTAGCAGTGCGGTATTTTTTACAATATCGATTACATTGGCTTTGTTGAACATTGACAGTACAACAGCAGAATTTTCCTTTATTATTCCCGCTTTCTGACGTGCAATTTTTTCAACGGTATCGCCAAGAATCGCCGTATGATCAAGGGAGATCGAGGTTATGACTGATACAAGCGGCGGAGGAATCACATTTGTGCAGTCCAGCAGACCGCCGATACCAGCCTCCAGAACCACGATATCGCAGCCCTCACGTTCAAACCACAGCAAAGCGATAGCCATAGTTATTTCAAACTGCGAATATTCCTGATCTGCCGCACGTTCACGGACGAATTCTGCGATTTTGCAGAGAGATTCTTCGTCAATTTCGGTACCGTTTATGCGGATTCTGTCCGTATAATGGAGTACGAAAGGCGATGTGAACTGTCCGGTTTTATACCCTGAGTATATCAGAGCGTTTGAGATGTACTCAACAGTCGAGCCTTTTCCGTTAGTACCGGCTACATGAACGAATTTCAGAGATTTTTCGGGGTTTCCGATACGTTTCATTAGATCTTCCGCACGGGAGAGATCAGTCACCGGCTTTCCTGATTTGCTGTACGAGCCGATGAATTCCATAGCCTGATCAAAATTCATATCAGTAGGGACTGTTCTGAGATTCAGCCTTTGCAACAGCGTCCTCAAGGCTCATACCTGAGAATTCCTGTGCAGAGAAGATTCTTCCCGATTTTTTGTCGTTTACAAAAGCTCCTACAAGAACTCCGGGGAGTGCGCTTTCGGGTGAATTAGGAGCGCTAGGGCCGCCGAGATCAGTTCTGCACCAGCCGGGATCAGCGAGGTTAAGAGTAATATCTGTTCCCTGATATTTTGAACCGAGATCAATAGTAACCTTGTTGAGAGCAGCCTTTGCAGCAGAATATCCAGCCTGCTGAGGATCAAGATTTATACCGCTTGTAGTATTTACGATTCTTCCGAAGCCACGCTCAACCATCTGAGGCAGGAAGTGATAGCAGATCATCATAGGAGCAGTTGTGTTTACCTTGAAGCTGATATCGTAGTCAGATACAGGTGTTTTGAGATATTCAGTGCGGTATGCGATCTGAAGTCCGGCGTTGTTGAGGATGATGTCAATGGGAGTACCCTTTGCATCAATCTCAGCGAGCATTTTCTCAACAGAATCAAGATCGGAAAGCTCTGCTTCAACGACATAAGCATCAACGCCGAGAGCCTTTACGTCATCAAGAACCTTCTGACAGTGCTCTGCGCTGCGGCTGTGAAGTACGAGATTACAGCCCTGTTTAGCCATTTCGATTGCAGAAAGATATCCGATTCCTCTGCTTGCGCCAGTGAGAAGCGCCCATTTTCCTTTTACGTTTGTCATGTTTTTTCCCTCCGTTTTCTGCCGTACAGTGCTAACGGCAATATTATTTATTTTTAATGCATATCACGCATTAAAATTCGTAATCAATGCAGGCACGTTCTGTTTTTACTGTGCCTATGAATTTTGCAAACTCAACGTGTGCCGGATGTACCTGATATGCGTTAAGTCCATCTATATCGTCAAAATCGCAGATAAGAGCGATTGTGTAATTGCTTTCGGGAGCGTCAGCGGAGTTGATAACAAGCTCGCCCTTTTTAAGCTCTTTTACATTTGCAATTACGTCCTCGAAACGCTTTTTTGCTTCAAGAGCGTTGTCGTATTCGCTCATTCCCTCTGTTGCTTTGAATTTAAACATTACAATGTGTTTAATCATAATCACTTCACCAACTCATAACTTTCGTCGATTACACCGCAGATTTCAGTAAATGATATTCCACCATCAAGGGGAATACTTATCCACAGCCGCTTATTCATGTGGTAAGCCGGAATTGCCTTCCCTTCGCCTATAAGCACTTCACGGACAAGCTGACTGCACTTTACATTGAGAATATCAGTGCAGTCCTCGCTTTTTCCGTCAATAACGCTTCTGCGGACGTTCATGACAAGTCCGTACCATTTTTTGTTTGATTTTCTGAGTACAGCGGAATCAGCATCCCTCTCCCACGGATAGTCGGGAGAGGTGCTGTATTTTTCCCTGACATAGCGGAAGATATCTTCCCTGTTGATTGCCATTTTATGCCTTGAATGCGGCAATTGACTGCTTGATCTTAGCCATTTTTTCCTCAGCCTTTGCAAGCTTAGCCTTTTCAGCCTCGATAAGCTGTGCGGGAGCCTTAGCAACAAATCCGGGGTTATTGAGCTTTCCGCTGAGGAAGTCAAGATCCTTCTGAACCTTAGCCTTTTCCTTTTCAAGACGAGCAATTTCCTTTTCCTTGTCAACGAGTTCGTCCATAGGAATGAAAATTCTTGCGGAATCTGTAACGGCATTTGCGCAGTTTTCGTGCTCAACGGAAGCTCCTGCCTCAACAGAAGAAGCGGAAGCAAGCTTCTCGAAGAATGCTGCACATGATGTGTAAAGCTCAGGCTCGTCAGTTTCTATGATAAGCTTAGCCTTTACTGACGGCGGAACGTTCATTTCAGTGCGTGTATTTCTTACAGCCTTGATAGCTGAAATTATCTTTTCAAATGACTTTTCCTCTGCGGAGTAGTCGATAGTGCTGTCGTATGTGGGATATGTTTCAAGGATTATCATGGATTTCTCATTTGTGAGAACCTGCCATATTTCCTCAGTGATGAACGGCATGAAGGGGTGGAGAAGCTTCAGCATACCCTGCATTGCCCATACAAGAACAGCCTGTGCGCTTGCCTTGGATTCGCCGCCAGCCTGAATACGGGGCTTTGTAAGCTCAATGTACCAGTCGCAGTAGATATCCCAGATGAAGTCGTAAATCTTCTGTGAAGCGATACCAAGCTCGTACTTGTCGAGATTTTCGCCGACTTCCTTAGCAAGGAGGTTGAATTTATTGATAAGCCACTTGTCCTCGATTTCAAGCTTTTCAGGAAGTCCCTTGAATTCAAAGTCTTCGGGGAGATTCATCATGATGAAGCGTGAAGCATTCCAGAGCTTGTTTGCGAAGTTTCTTGCAGCCTTTACCTTGTCGTCGATGTATCGCATATCGTTTCCGGGAGAATTTCCGGTAGCAAGCATGAAGCGGAGAGCATCTGCGCCGTATTCGTCGATAACTTCAAGGGGATCAATACCGTTGCCGAGGGATTTGGACATCTTGCGTCCCTGAGCGTCACGGACAAGACCGTGAATAAGAACAGTATCGAAAGGAACCTTGCCCATATTTTCAAGACCGCTGAACATCATTCTGATAACCCAGAAGAAGATGATATCATAGCCGGTAACGAGTGTATTTGTGGGGTAGAAATAGTCGAGATCAGCTGTTTTCTCAGGCCAGCCGAGAGTTGAGAACGGCCAGAGCGCAGAACTGAACCATGTATCAAGAGTATCTGGATCCTGTCTCATAGGCTTACCGCACTTAGGACATACAGCTCCGTCTTCCTTTGTAACGATCATTTCGCCGCATTCGTCGCAGTAGAATGCAGGAATCTGATGTCCCCACCAGATCTGACGGGAGATACACCAGTCACGGATATTTTCAAGCCAGTGGAAGTAGATCTTGTCGAAACGCTCAGGAACAAACTTGGTATCGCCGTTCTTTACAGCGTCGATAGCGGGCTGAGCGAGGGGCTGCATCTTAACGAACCACTGTGTAGAAACCTTTGGCTCAACGGTAGTTCCGCAGCGGTAGCAGGTACCTACATTGTGGCTGTATTCCTCGATCTTAACGAGAGCGCCTTCTGCTTCAAGATCAGCAACGATAGCCTTTCTTGCTTCGTATCTGTCCATTCCGGCATACTTGGGATAATCTTCAACGATAGTAGCGTCATCGTTCATTACATTGATGATCGGAAGCTTATGACGAAGACCAACTTCAAAGTCGTTGGGGTCATGTGCCGGAGTGATTTTTACAACGCCGGTTCCGAAGTCCATTTCAACGTAATCATCAGCAACGATAGGAATTTCACGGTGAACGAGAGGAAGGATAACCATTTTGCCGACTAAATCCTTGTAGCGCTCATCGTTGGGGTTTACAGCAACGGCAGTATCGCCGAGAAGTGTTTCCGGACGTGTTGTAGCAAGTTCAAGATAACCGTCAGAATCCTTGATCTTGTAGCGGAGGTGCCAGAAATGACCAGCCTGATCTTCGTAGGTTACTTCTGCGTCAGAGAGAGAGGTCTTGCACTTAGGGCACCAGTTGATGATTCTTTCGCCTCTGTAGATAAGACCTTTTTCGTAGTATTTTACAAAAACCTCTTTAACAGCCTTTGAGCAGCCCTCATCCATAGTGAAGCGTTCTCTTGACCAGTCGCATGATGAACCGAGCTTCTTGAGCTGTTCGCAGATACGTCCGCCGTACTGCTTTTTCCATTCCCACGCACGTTCCATGAAGCCGTCACGTCCGAGATCTTCCTTTGTAACGCCTTCCTTGCGCATAGCTTCAACGATTTTAGCTTCTGTTGCGATAGCTGCGTGATCTGTTCCGGGAAGCCAGAGAGCAGAATATCCGCTCATACGCTTCCAGCGGATAAGGATATCCTGAAGTGTTTCATCGAGGGCGTGTCCCATGTGGAGCTGTCCTGTAATGTTCGGAGGGGGAATCACGATAGTATATGGTGTTTTCTTTTCGTCAACCTCTGCACGGAAGCAGCCCTTGTCATTCCATGCAGCGTAGATTCTGTCCTCAAAATCCTTAGGATTGTAAGATTTTGCAAGTTCCTTTGCCATTTTAAATTACTCCTTCTGATAATATTGATCCGGGAATTAAAAAACGCCCCGAACCGTAAAAATAGGTTCAGGGCGAACATAGTCCGTGTTACCACCTGAATTCGGGAAAATCCCGCACTCTGCGAAGTCATAAAACTTCTTTCCCTGTAACGTGAGAATCACGTCATGGACTACACAGAAACCTTCGCCCATGAAGCTCGGAAGCTACTTCAGCATAGTCTGATACCGTCTTGCACCGTCCGGCGGCTCTCTGAAAACAGATGATATGCCTACTCCTCTTCGTCATTGCTGTTGAAATATACCTTGATTATAGCATATATTTCGTGAAATGTCAACCGGATATTGACATAAAACATGGATTTTTTTGAATATAACGCTGTGATTACAAATGGTTAATTATCGGTATTTTGTTTGACAATATAATATTTGTATGATATAATTAATATAATGTAAAATCAAACTGTAAAGAAGGAGAAAAATACATGACAGAGATAATTAAATCAATATTTCTTGGGATCGTAGAGGGCATAACAGAATGGCTTCCTGTCAGCAGTACCGGACATCTGATTCTGGTGGATGAATTCCTTAACATGAAGATGAGCGAGGACTTCAAGGAAATGTTTGATGTTGTGATACAGCTCGGAGCTATCATGGCAGTCGTGCTTCTCTACTGGAAGAAGCTATGGCCATTCGGAAAGAAAAACAATGCTTCGCCTCTTTCAGAAAATGGAGCAGGCTCATATGTTAAAAAGGATATATTTGCCATGTGGTTCAGGGTACTTGCTGCCTGTCTGCCGGCTGCTGTTGTGGGACTTCTCTTTGACGATGTGCTTAATGACTTGTTCTACAATCCGCTGACGGTTTCCATAGCACTGATAGTTTTTGGTATTGCTTTCATAGTTGTAGAAAACTGGAACAAGGGACGGACAGCAAAAATAAACAGTATCAGCGAGCTTACATACAAAACGGCGCTTATTATAGGTGCTTTTCAGCTTATCGCCGCAGTTTTTCCGGGAACATCACGTTCCGGAGCCACTATTGTCGGAGCGCTTCTTATCGGTGTTTCAAGAACAGTTGCTGCTGAGTTTACATTCTATCTTGCGATTCCGGTAATGTTCGGTGCAAGTCTCCTCAAGATAGTGAAATTCGGATTTGATTTCACCGGAACTGAAATTGCTGTTCTTCTCACTGGAATGATAACTGCATTTCTCGTTTCAGTTGTGGTTATCAAATTCCTTATGGATTACATTAAGAAGCATGATTTCAAGGTGTTCGGATGGTACAGAATCGTTCTTGGTGTACTTGTCCTTGCATACTTCGCAATATTTGAAACTTCAAGACTTGTATAACGGAGGTGAGTTTTGCCGTCGGGACACGGCAGAGGGATTATGGCAGGACTAAATAAAAACTCGGATAACGAACAGACAGTATATGCGCCGTCGGCTGAGTATTCTACAGCAGAACAGTTAAGAAAGGATATGAACATTCAAAGGTCGCAGAAAGCATATCCGGTCGGAAATGCAGCGGATCCGCAAATGTACAGTAATCAGCAGCAGAATATGTATGCTAATCAGCCGCCGCAGATTCCGCCTGAAATGTACGGAGCACAGCCACATCCGTATACTCCGCCGCAGAATATGTACGGCTCTCCGACTGGGTATAACAATCCGGTAATGCAGAGAGTACCTGTGGGATATGGCGCGAAAAAGAAGAAAAACAATACAGCTGTGATAGTTCTGGTGGTGCTGATACTTCTTCTTGTATGCGCTATCGCTGGAATCATAGCATTGATTTTTCTTAGTGACAAGGAGGATGATGGTTCCGGGAACGGTACAAAAGAAAAAACTTCGGCGTTATACGATGACGAAGAAAAAAAGCCGGAATCAACCGAAACAGAGACCACAAAACATCTCAGGCGCTATTCAATGCCGAATGTGTGCGGAATGAACGGCGATGACGCAAAGAAAGTTCTCGAAGATGCCGGATTTATCGTGGAGCTTGTAAAAGAACACAATAGTCAGCCGAAGGATACTGTAGTTTATCAGAATATTCCGGAAGAAACTGTGGTGATCGAGGGAACTGAAATTATACTTAATGTTTCTCTCGGACCTGAAACTTCTCAGGAACCAGTTGTTCCGACAGAAAATCAAGCTCCGGAGTATCAGAAGGGCAGAGTCGTGACAAAGGAAACAGATCTCAATGTCAGAAAAGGTCCTGATAAGGTGCATGATGTTATCGGAACAGTGGCAAAGGGAAGCATAGTTGAGATAGCCGGTACGGAAGGCGACTGGTATAAGATTGTGTTCAAAAACGGCTATGGATACGTTTCAATGGACTATATCGAACTCGTGAACTGATAAAAAAGGGAGCATAAAAAATGCTCCCACTGAAAAAATATGGTGCCGGTGACCGGGGTCGAACCGGTACGGTATTGCTACCATCGGATTTTGAGTCCGACACGTCTGCCAATTCCATCACACCGGCATATATCCAACAGATTTATTATAACACAAAGTATACCAGAATGTCAAGACTTTAAAAGGAGGAATTTTAAAATGGCTAAATCAAATACAGATAAAGAGCTTGAAAAAATATACGAGGAGCTTCGTGAAATGAACGACAGTACCGGAAGAAGTACGGGCAGAAGCGAAGGAGACAGCCTCCTCAGCTTTTTTGTGGGACTTCTGATGCTTGCCGGCGGATTGTTTATGATCTTTAATAACCTTACTGTAACAAGCAGCTGGGGCGGAAGCTTTTTCCGTATCGGATCATTTAATTTGCCTAACGGAATGGTTATGCTTCCTATAGTAATAGGTATCGCAATGCTTTTCCTTATGAAACGCAAGGTGTTCGGCTGGACTGTTATTGCGATAGGTATAGTTATCGTTCTGCTGAGTATTATGCTTTCAACGCAGATTCACTGGCGCAGAACATCAGCGTATATCTTTATTATCATGTTCGGTCTTACAGCAGCAGGCGCTGGTCTTGTTCTCCGTGAACTTTTCAGAAACAGAGATTAAAGGCAGCTTATAAGTGTAATGTATATGCAGCTGCCATTGGTCGTACGTAAAAAATATATTTTGCTTATAAGAAAAGGACTTCCACTTTGAGGAAGTCCTTTTTGTAATATATTAGTCAATTGCATCGAAAGCGTTTCTGAGGTCTTCGAGGATATCATCAACATTTTCGAGGCCAACAGAGAAGCGGATCATTCCGCCGTTGATACCGCACGCAACAAGCTGTTCGTCAGTAAGCTGACGGTGAGTAGCGCTTGCAGGATGAAGAACGCAGGTACGGATATCTGCAACGTGCACTTCGTTTGAAGCAAGTTTAAGAGAATCCATGAACTTGACAGCATTGCTTCTGCCGCCCTTGATAACGAATGAGATAACACCGCTGGAGCCGAGGGGGAGATATTTCTCAGCAAGAGCGTGATACTTATTGCTCTTGAGACCGGGATAATTTACAGATTCAACCTTGTCATGTGCTTCGAGGAATTCAGACACGATCCTAGCATTTTCGCAGTACTGCTTCATACGGATGTGGAGAGTTTCAAGACCGAGATTGAGATAGAAAGCTGACTGAGCTGAAGGATAGCAGCCGAAGTCTCTCATAAGCTGCATTCTTGCCTTGATTATGTAAGCAGCCTTGCCGTATGTCTCAGTATAAACAATACCGTGATAGCTCTCGTCAGGCTCAGTAAATTCAGGGAATTTACCGTTTGCCCAGTTGAAAGTTCCGGCATCAACGATAACACCGCCTACCTGAACAGCATGGCCGTCCATATACTTTGATGTTGAATGGATTACGATATCAGCACCGTGCTCGATAGGTCTGCAAAGAATCGGAGTCGGGAAAGTATTGTCGATGATAAGGGGAACATCGTTTTCGTGAGCGATCTTTGCGAATTTCTCAATATCGAGAACAGAAAGTGCGGGATTAGCAAGAGTTTCACCGAAAACAGCCTTTGTATTGGGCTTGAAAGCGGCTCTGATCTCGTCTTCGGAAGCATCGGGATCAACGAAAATACATTCAATGCCGAGCTTTTTGAGAGTTACAGCGAAAAGATTTACAGTTCCGCCGTAGATAGTTGTTGTAGAAATGAAGCTGTCACCGGACTGAAGGATATTCAGCAGTGAGCAGAGAGAAGCTGCCTGTCCGCTGGAAGTGCACATTGCGCCTATACCGCCTTCAAGAGCTGCAATTTTTTCTTCAACAGCCATAACTGTAGGATTTTCAAAACGTGAGTAGATCAGACTTTTTGTCGGATCATCGAAAACGGCAGCAACATCGTCTGTGGAATCATAGACGTAAGTAGTGCTCTGTACGATCGGAACTACTCTGGGTTCAGTATTCTTGGGTGAATAGCCTGCATGGAGGCATTTTGTTTCGATATTCATAATATTTTCTCCTTTGCTGCGGTAATTTTATGATAATACAGTTTTAATTCTGGGGATGCAGAATTCAAGAATTGCACAGTATTTATCAGTCAGGGTTATAATATAGCTTTCTTTGTATTTCGGGAGTTGTCTTGTCATTGGCCACATATGCTTTTCTATCATATCACGTTCAAGGGCGGTGATATTGGTGAGAACAGCGGCATTTTCAGCGGCAAGACGAGCGTGCATGGAACTGTGAGAGAGCTGACCTTTTGCTCTTGTTGTATTTTTTTCTGTCGTAGTAGAAAAGATCGTGAAGCAGACCGGCTCTTGCAGCAGCACGGGCATCAAGGCGGAGTTTTTTGCAGATAAGATAGGTGTAGTATGATACGTTCAGGCAGTGCTGAAAGCGTGTTGTTGAGATATGGTGGGTTATATCCTTGAGTCTGTCAAGTGCGGAGCTGTCAATAATATCGCTGACTAGAGCATAATATCTGTCAGATGAGAGATCCTTTTTTGAACAGATTGCTTTAAGCATATAAAAACCTGCCTTGTCAAAAAGTTATATTACCCACTTATTATACAACGTTTTATCAAAAAAATCAAGAGGAAATTCAATGATAATGAGATTTTCTTTCAGACGCAGAAAAGGACACCCCGAAGGATGTCCTTTTTTAACATAGAGGATTCGATTAAGCCTTGTTAACGCTTCCAAAGAGTTCCATCTTCTCCTTAACCTTAGCCTTGATAGCCTCAAAGCCGGGAGCGAGGAGCTTTCTGGGATCGAAGCCCTTACCCTGCTGATCCTTGCCTTCTTCAATGTAAGCTCTTGTAGCTTCCTGGAATGCAAGCTGGCACTCTGTATTAACGTTGATCTTAGCAACGCCGAGAGAGATAGCCTTAGCGATCATTTCGTCAGGGATACCTGTACCGCCGTGGAGAACGAGAGGCATTTCGCCAACCTTTTCGTTTACAGCAGCGAGAGTCTCAAAGCTGAGACCAGCCCAGTTTTCGGGATACTTACCGTGGATGTTACCGATACCAGCTGCAAGGAAGTCAACGCCGAGATCAGCGATCATCTTGCACTCGTTGGGGTCAGCACATTCACCAGCGCCAACAACGCCGTCTTCTTCGCCGCCGATAGAGCCAACCTCTGCCTCGATGGAAAGACCAAGAGCGTGAGCAACGTTTACGAGCTCAGTTGTCTTAGCAACGTTCTCGTCGATCGGGAAGTGTGAGCCGTCGAACATGATAGAAGTAAAGCCAGCCTTGATGCACTGATAGCAGCCGTCGTATGAACCGTGGTCGAGGTGGAGAGCAACGGGAACTGTGATTCCGAGGGACTCATCCATAGCCTTTACCATAGCTGCAACAGTGTTAACACCTGTCATGTACTTGCCTGCGCCCTCAGATACGCCGAGGATAACAGGGGAGTTGAGCTCCTGAGCTGTAAGCAGGATAGCCTTTGTCCACTCAAGGTTGTTGATGTTGAACTGACCTACTGCATACTTGCCGGCTCTTGCCTTCTTAAGCATTTCTGTAGCTGAAACTAACATAATTAGATTCCTCCTGAATTTTTACTGATACAAGGTGATTTTCACCTCAATATTTATATTATAACACAACTTCCGCTCAATTGCAAGGAAAATTTTCAAATTCTTGCCAGCAGCATAAAAAATACTCCGGAACGAAGAAAAATTCGGTCCGGAGCGTGTGTTCAGCGGTTATTTTTGTTCTCTGCTGAGCCTTTCGAGATATGAGGAAGAAACTTCGGCTATTTTCCAACCCTCGCCCTCGATCTTCACGGCGCAGACAACAGTAGATTCGGTTGTTTTTTTCTTTGAATTTCTGTCTTTTTTTGTCATTTTTATTTCAAATTCAAAACCTTTATGTGTATCAAGATTTTTCGGTTTAGTATCGTATTTTTTTGCCATTTCTATAAAATAAAGCTGTGCTCCGTCAAGAGCGTATTCAGATAATTCTTCCGATTTTTCTATATCCTTGATCCTGAACTTGTAGTCATTCTTGACTTCAGAAAGATCGGTGTTGTAGCTTTCGATCATATCCTCCCATTTTTCATCTGATTTAAGCTGTTCGACCACATAATCCGGAAGTATCATCGAAAAATAATTTTTACCGCCGTTTTTGCTGATTCCTGCCTTGACGTATTTTTTCACAGCCTTTTTCGGACCGGTGAAATATATAACAGCAAGGATCACAAGAACGATAAGTACAGCTGATGCAGCGAGTATAAGTATCAGTGGAAGACGGTTTTTCTTTGTGACAGCTGCCGTTTTATTTTTTCTCATATGTGTCCCTCCGGAATCAGTATTTTAGTTAATCATATCATAAAGAATCTGAAATGTCAATAAATAATATAAATATTTTATATTTTAATTTGATTGCAATAAATAAAAAATGATGCATGGATTTTTCTTGACTTTGTCTGCAAAAAAGTTTATAATATAATAATGTATATAATTCCGGAAAGGTCACATAATATGAAAAATTCATGCAATAGCGCAATGAGCGCAGATTGCCCTTTCAAGGAGTGTATACAAATGAGTGAAAAAGACAAAAATGATAAATCAACGGCAGAAGAAAAGCTTGATGAGGCAGAGCTTGCCGAAAAGCTCGGACAGACTATCGCACAGAATTCAAAGCATCTTATACACTGTCTTACAGTAATAGGTCAGATAGAAGGTCATTATGTCCTTTCTGAACAGAACAAGACCACAAAGTATGAGCATATAATTCCGGCGCTTGTGGCAATAGAACAAGACAGAAGCGTTGAGGGACTGCTGATAATCCTCAACACTGTCGGCGGCGATGTTGAAGCCGGACTAGCTATCGCGGAGCTTATCTCCGGCATGAAAACTCCTACTGTATCACTTGTGGTTGGCGGCGGACATTCTATCGGAGTTCCGCTGGCAGTAAGCGCAAAGCATTCATATATTGTACCGAGTGCTTCCATGACGATACATCCCGTGCGCATGAACGGGACTGTTCTCGGGGTTCCGCAGACGCTTTCCTATTTTGACAAGATGCAGGACAGAATTGTTAATTTCGTACTGAAAAACAGCAGGATAAGAGAAGAGGATTTCCGCCGGCTTATGATGAATACAGAGGAACTTGTTCTCGATGTCGGAAGTGTTCTTGAGGGCGAAAAAGCTGTGGAGCTTGGTCTTATCGACAGGCTCGGCGGTCTCAGCGACGCAATGGAATGTCTCTACGAGTTGATTGAAAATACAGAAAAAAGATATCAATGAAGATATCCGGAAAACCGCAGATCATTCTGCGGCTTGTCCGGAAAAGAACAAAACAGGGAGGAAAAAATGGCAGAACCTAAGAAAAACAGTGCCGGAACAGCTTCACAGCAGAAAAAGAACGGGGCAGCAAAGCCACAGAGCGCTCCTAAGGAAAAGCCTGAAACTAAAAAAAGTGAGGCAAGGCAGGCAATGGAAAATGAACAGAATCAGTTCTGGTCGGTAGTTCTTTTTGCAGTCGGAATACTTATAACATTTATTGTTTTTATCAAGGGAACGGCAGGCTGGCGAAAAATGCACAATATGCTGCTCGGACTTTTCGGTGTGGGAGTTATTTTCCTTCCCATTACGCTCATATATACCGCCGTTCTGATAGGAATGGAGAAAAGTCAGAAAAAAGTTTCCGGCAGAGCCTTCTGGGGAATCGCAATGGCATTTCTGGTTTCAGCGGCACTGCAGATATTTGTGGTCGGCGAGCTTCCCGGCAGAAATTTCTGGAATCATTTCAAGGTACTTTATGAAAACGGCACCGACTTAAAAGGCGGAGGCGTTGCAAGTATGCTTATTGCAGGACCGCTTCTGGGATTGTTCGGCGGAATGGGAGCAAAAATTGTTACAATTATTATGTTTTTTGTTTTCGGAATGCTCCTCACAGGTAAAGGGCTTATGGACTTCTTTATGCTTCTGCTCAAGCCGTTCAAGTTTATCGGAGACTGCTTTGAAGGTCTGATCAATATGCTCATGGGCGGTAATTTTGAGGATGCTTTTGAGGATGATGATATCGACGACGACAAAGAAAAAAATCAGTTTGATGCCGATCTTGAAGCTATCAGAATTATCGACAGCAAATACGGAACACAGAGAAATTCGGATGATCTTTCTATAAGAAATACAACTGCTGATGATGATTTTATTTTCGATGTTCCGCTGCCTGCTGATAATGAAAGAAAAACAGGTGCTTCTGACGAAAACAGCACTGCTGATGAGGTGGACGAAAATCTGGAGAAGCTTATTTCAAGAGCTGCCGGCGGAAATGCTGTAAGCGAGGAAGCTGGAGACGATGCTTCTGAAAGCAAAAAGGAAAAAGCTCCAAAGGAACAGATATACATACTTCCCTCAGTTGATCTGCTTACTCCTCCGTCTGTAAAATCAAACAGCGCTGAAGCAGTCATAGAACTGAGAGAAAAATCCGACATAATCAAAAATACTCTGAAAAGCTTCGGCATAGAGGTCAAGATAATGGATATTCTCAGAGGACCGTCCATTACACGATATGAGATACAGCCGGGAGCTGGTGTAAAAGTATCAAAAATCAGAGGACTTGAAGATGATATTGCTCTTAGTCTTGCGGCAATGGGTGTAAGAATTGAAGCTCCCGTACCCGGAAAGCCGGTAGTTGGCATAGAGGTTCCGAATACAAATAAGGATATGGTAACGCTCCGTGAAATCCTTCAAAGCAATGAGTTCCGCAGTTCAGAGAGCAAGCTTACATTCGCAGTCGGAAAGGATATTGCGGGAAATATCATTCTCGGAGATATCACAAAAATGCCCCACGTCATTATCGCAGGAACTACAGGTTCCGGTAAATCTGTATGTACACGTTCTATCATTATGAGTATTCTTTACAATGCAAAGCCGGATGAAGTAAAGCTTATTCTTATTGATCCGAAAATGGTTGAATTCAAGGTGTTTGACGGAATTCCGCACCTGCTTATTCCTATTGTAATTGATGCCAAAAAAGCTGCCGGTGCGCTCAACTGGGCAGTAAACGAAATGATGCGCCGTTATACTATTTTCTCTGAAATAGGCGCAAATGATCTCAAATCGTATAACTATATTGCAGAGCAGGATGAACTTGAAAAAATGCCGCAGATAGTGGTGTTTATCGACGAGCTTGCTGATATGATGCTTGTTGCCGGCAAGGAGGTTGAGGATTCTATCTGCCGTCTTGCGCAGATGGGACGTGCCGCCGGAATGCATCTTGTAGTTGCAACTCAGCGTCCTACGACCGATGTTATCACCGGACTTATCAAGGCGAATATCCCAAGCCGAATCGCACTTTCAGTTATGTCGCAGGTTGATTCTAGAACCATCATTGATACAGCCGGAGCTGATAAGCTTTTAGGAAACGGAGATATGCTTTATATGCCTATCGGAATGAACAAGCCGATAAGAGTTCAGGGCTGTTTTGCTTCAAACAAGGATATCACAGAAACTATTTCATTTATATGCAGTCAGTCGAAGGCGGAATATGACGCATCCATTACTGAAGCGGTTGAAAATTATGTTCCGCAGACAAAGGGCGACAAGGACAGCTACGAAAGCGGTTCTGTTGTTACGGATGGAGATTATGTTGAACGTGCTATAGAAATTGCTGTGAATACAGGACAGGTTTCCACGACAATGCTCCAGAAGAAGCTGAAACTCGGCTATGCAAGAGCGTCAAGAATAGTAGACGAGCTTGAGGAAATGGGGGTAATAGGTCCGAGCGAGGGCTCAAAACCGAGAAAAGTATATATGTCCAAAATGCAGTTTGATGAGAGAAGAATAAGAATGCAGGAACAATAAAGAGAGGAGGTATACAATGTACGAAGGATTTCTTCCTACGACGAGACAGGAAATGGATGAAGCCGGTATAGCGCAGTTTGATTTCATATATATCACAGGCGACGCATATGTTGATCATCCGAGCTTCGGAGCAGCTATAGTGACACGTCTTATAGAGTCTATGGGTTTTACTGTAGGGATTATCGCTCAGCCTGACTGGAACAGCAGCCGTGATTTCACACGGTTCGGTGCTCCGAAATACGCATTTCTTGTAACGTCGGGAAATATTGATTCCATGGTTGCACACTATACAGCCGCAAAGAAAAAACGTTCCGATGATGCATATTCTCCCGGAGGAAAAGCCGGAAAGCGTCCTGACCGTGCGGTTATTGTATATTGCAGAAAGCTGAGGGAAATTTTCGGTGATATTCCGATAGCGATAGGAGGGCTTGAAGCGTCTCTGCGCCGTTTTGCCCACTATGATTACTGGGATGACAAGGTGCGCACATCTATTCTTCCGGACAGCGGCGCCGATCTGCTGATGTACGGCATGGGTGAACACCAGATCAGAGAAATGTGCACTCGTCTTGTCGCCGGTGAAAAAATGACGGAGCTTCATGATATCCGTGGAACGTGCTACATGACAGAGCCGGTGAATACTCCTATCGGAGCAGCTCAGTGTCCCTCTTTTGAACAGGTAAGCGAAAATAAGACGGAATATGCCAAAGCTACGAAAATTCAATACGACTGGCAGGATGAAGTCTATGGAAAAACAGTAGTTCAGCGCTGCGGAAAAATGATGCTTGTGCAGAATCCTCCGGCGCTCAGTCTTACGACTGAAGAGCTTGATTACATATACAGTCTGCCGTATACAAGAGCAGTTCATCCGTCCTATGATGCACAGGGAGGAGTTCCCGGAATTGAGGAGGTTCGTTTCTCTATCACGCATAACCGAGGATGCTTTGGTTACTGCAATTTCTGTTCGATAGCTTTGCATCAGGGCAGACGTGTTACCTGCCGGAGCGAAAAATCAGTTCTGGAGGAAGCTGAGCGTATAACTAAAATGCCTGATTTCAAGGGATATATCCACGATGTCGGCGGCCCCACGGCTAATTTCCGTCATACATCGTGCGAAAAACAGCTCAGTCAGGGACTATGCAAGGGGAAGAAATGCCTTGCACCTGAGCCATGTCCGGCACTGAAGGCGGATCATCACGAATATCTCGCCATGCTGCGTAAGATACGAAAGATAAAGGGAATAAAAAGAGTATTTATCCGTTCTGGAATCCGTTATGACTACCTTATGCAGGACGCAAACGATGAATTCATGCGTGAACTGATAAAATATCATGTCAGCGGGCAGCTCAAAGTTGCGCCGGAGCACTGTTCTGCGGCAGTTCTCGATAAAATGGGAAAGCCGCATATTGAGGCCTACAAGGCATTTCAGAAGCGCTTCTATGAGATAACAAAGGGTATCGGCAAGGAGCAGTATCTTGTTCCGTATCTGATGTCCTCGCATCCGGGAAGTACTCTTAAGGAAGCAATCGAACTTGCGCTGTTTCTGAAAGAAAATAAGATTCGTCCTGAACAGGTACAGGATTTCTATCCCACGCCGGGAACTATCTCGACGTGTATGTTCTACACGGGACTTGATCCGTACACCATGAAGGAGGTCTATGTACCCCGTACCCCAAAGGAAAAGGCCATGCAGCGAGCGTTACTGCAATATTTTCTCCCTCAGAACAGGGAAATCGTGCTTGAAGCGCTGAAAACTGCCGGCAGACGTGATCTTATCGGAACTTCACCAAAATGTTTGGTGGAGGATATCTCCGTAAGAAAGGGAGGTGACGGCGCATGGCACGGAAGGTCAAAGGCAAAAGCAAAAGTACAAACAAGTTCTCCGTATCGCAGGACGGAAAAGTCCAGCTCACAGCAGGGGAAAAGGAACTCCTCAAGGAGCTTAAAAAACAACTCCGGAAGCAGCCGAAGGAAAAAAGGATAAAACTGCTTAAAATCATAATTCCAGTTGTTCTTCTGGTACTGATAATTGCTTTTATCGCCGCAAAATGCCGGAAGGAAAATACTCCGCTGCCGGAGGATAAACTGACAGTATGTTATATTGATGTTGGACAGGGAGATTCAATATTTCTTAGCGCCGGAGGAAAAAATATGCTCATTGACAGTGGAGAATCCGAGGAAACAGACAGAGTAATACGCTTCCTTGATGAAAAGGGTGTTGAAAAGCTTGACTATATCGTGGCAACTCATCCTCATTCCGATCATATGGGCGGAATGTACAAGATAATTGATGAATTCAGGATAGGTCAGGTTATAATTCCTCACCTTGACAATAAGGATATCCCGACCACAAGATTTTATGAAAAATTTCTGGATTCCTGCGAAGAAAAGGATGCTTCGATAACTGAGGCAAAGCTCGGAAAAATCATAGAGCTTGGCGACGCTCAGATAGAAATAATTGCTCCGTGCAGCAAAAGCTATGAAAACGTCAATAATTATTCTGTGGGATTATTTCTTACTCACGGTGAAAATACATTTATTTTTACCGGAGATGCAGAAGCTCTTGCGGAAAAGGAAATGGAAGCCTCAGGAAAACTTCGTCATGCGGATGTATATAAGGCAGGTCATCACGGAAGCGAAACTTCAAGCAGTGCAGAATTTATGGAGAAAATATCTCCGGATCATGCGGTGATTTCCTGCGGCAAGGGCAACTCCTACGGTCATCCAAATAAAAAGGCTTTGAAAGAAATATCAAAATATACTGATGAAATTTATCGTACAGATCTCGACGGTACGGTCATATTCGTATCGGACGGCAAGGATCTTACTATCAATAAGGAAAAGGACTGATTGAATGATCATTATAGATCGTTTTGAAAATGAAACGGCTGTTCTTGAAACAGAGGACGGTACTGAAACCGTCATGCGCTGTTATCTTCCTGAATATGCCAAAGAAGGCGATGTTCTGATCAAGGAAGGCTGCGGATATTTTGTGGATCACTGTGCAACAGAAGAAAGGCGGAAAGCAGCGGCTGAAAGGCTTAGAAGGCTGATGAGTAGAAATGACTGATGTAATAATTATCGGCGGCGGAGCTGCTGGATGTATGGCGGCTGTTCATGCGGCAAGATTTGGGAAATCCGTCATCGTCTTTGAAAAAAATGAACGAACAGGACGCAAGCTCCGTATCACCGGCAAGGGCAGATGTAACGTCACAAATAATTCCTCTATGGAGGAGCATATGAAGAATATCCCTGTAAATCCGCGTTTTCTGTACAGCTCGTATTCGAGTTTCAGTGCAGAGGATACTATGGCTTTCTTTGAGGAGCTTGGAGTTCCTCTCAAAACAGAGCGTGGAAACAGAGTATTTCCCGTAAGCGACAAGGCGGATGATATTGCTGATGCCCTTAATCATGAAATGAAAAAACTCGGCGTAAAGGTGATACATAAGCGTGTTTCCGGACTTATCATTGAGGACGGAAAATGCTGCGGAGTTACTGCCGGCAGGGAGGAGTTCCGCTCGGAATCAGTGCTTATCGCCTGCGGTGGAAAATCCTACCCGAATACAGGCTCAAACGGCGACGGATATGTTCTTGCTGAATCGGCTGGACATACGATAACTGATATAAAGCCCAGTCTGGTGCCTCTTGTATCGCCGGATAAATACTGCGCTGAGATGATGGGACTTTCCCTTCGCAACGTTACGCTGAAGCTTTTCGACCGTGAAAAGATTATCTACAGCGAGCTTGGCGAAATGCTTTTCACCCACTTCGGAGTATCAGGCCCGCTTGTACTGAGTGCAAGCTCGCATATCCGTGATATGCAGCCTGATCGGTATATGCTGAAAATTGACCTTAAGCCCGGACTTACAGCGGAGCAGCTTGATATGCGTATTCAGCGTGATTTCAGCGAGAATCTCAACCGTGATTTCGCAAACGGCATAAGAAAACTTCTGCCGGCAAAGCTCATTCCAGCAGCGGTGAGGCTGTCGGGAATCCCTGCTGAACAGAAGGTAAACGGCATTACCAGAGAACAGCGAAAAAAGCTCGGCGAGCTTATCAAGGATTTTCCTGTGAGAATTTCTGCATTTCGTCCGGTTGATGAAGCGATAATAACAAGCGGCGGAGTTTCCGTCAGGGAAATCAATCCTAAAACAATGGAATCAAAACTGGTTTCCGGCCTGTTTTTTGCCGGAGAGGTCATAGATGTGGACGCATACACAGGTGGATTTAATTTACAGATTGCCTTTTCAACTGCTTATTCAGCGGCTATGTATATGTAAGGCGGTATTTAATAAATAAGGAGAAAAATTATGAAAACGATCAATATTGCAATTGACGGACCTGCCGGTGCAGGAAAAAGTACTATAGCAAAAATGGTTTCAGCGAAACTCGGATACATTTATGTTGATACGGGAGCACTTTACCGTGCGGCAGCACTCTAGATCACAGAGAATTGCATTCCGGACGAAGATATTGAAAAATCGCTTGAAAACGCGGATATTTCGCTGAAATTCATTGACGTTGCGCAGAGTGTATTACTTTGAGACAAGGATGTTTCGGATCTTATCAGAACACCGGAAATTTCAATGGCGGCATCAAGAACATCGGCTGTTCCGGCTGTAAGAGCGTATCTTTTTGAGACTCAGAAAAAAATCGCAAGGGAAAACAATGTCATCATGGACGGCAGAGATATCGGTACAGTTGTACTTCCTGACGCGGATGTGAAGATTTTCCTGACTGCTTCCGCTGAGGAACGTGCAAACAGACGCTATAAGGAGCTTTCTGTAAAGCCGGATTGTCCGCCGTATGAGGATATTCTCAAGGATATTATCCAGCGTGATTATCAGGATATGAACCGTGAAACATCTCCGCTCAAACAGGCAGAGGATGCGGTTCTTGTGGATACAACAGAACTTGACCTTGAGCAGTCTGCTGATGAGATAGTAAGAATAATCAGTGAAAGAACGGCAGGTGAAATCTGATGTATTATTTTTGCAGATTCCTTGTCTGGCTCTATATGCATATCGCCTATAGTCTGCGATATGCAGGCAGAAAGAACATTCCGAAGAAAAAATCTGTAATATATGCTTCAAATCACCGCAGCTATGCTGATCCTCCGCTTGTAGGTGCCGGATGCCGTGGAAAAATTGCATTCATGGCTAAAGAGGAACTTTTTGAGAATAAGGCTTTTGCTTTACTTATAAAGACGTTGGGAGCGTTTCCGGTATCGAGAGGAAAAGGCGATACAGCTGTTATTGATACGGCTGTTGAAAAGCTGAACAACAAGCGCAGTCTGATGATTTTTCCGGAGGGAACACGCTCCAAGGACGGTAAAGTCGGCAGAGGTCACAGCGGAGCAGCTCTTATCGCTGCAAAATCAGGCTGTCCTATTATTCCGGTAGGCGTTGTTTATGGCGAAAAACTGCGTTTCCGCACAAAGCTCAGAGTAATATACGGCGAGCCGATTGATCCGGCTGATTACGTTGACATCTGCGACAATCCCAATCCACGACAGCTTTCAAAGCTGAAGAAGCGTTACATGGCTGATATCAAGCGTATAGTTGAGGGTGAACCGGAAATACAGACGGAAACTGTCTCTGACGGAGGAACAGATAATGAGTAAGGTTACAGTTGCAGAATCAGCAGGCTTCTGCTTCGGAGTGGACAGAGCTGTGAAAATGGTTTACAGCGAGCTTGAAAAAAATACAAAGGTAGCAACTCTCGGCCCGATCATCCACAATCAGGATGTAGTGAACGATATGAAGGCTAAGGGCGCAAGAATTATCAATTCAGTGGATGAACTTGAATCCGATGAAACTGTCGTTATACGTTCTCACGGAGTCGGCAGGGAAATATACGAGCAGATCGCTGCAAAGGGCAACAGAATGCTCGATGCAACGTGTCCGTTTGTGTCAAGGATACATAAAATTGCTGCTGAAAAAACAAAACAGGGATACTTTGTTCTTATTGCCGGCGATGCATCTCATCCTGAAGTGCAGGGAATCGTTGGTCATTGTGACGAAAATTGCCTTGTTTTTAAGGATGATTTTGAGCTAAAAGACTTTTTTGAAAAAAAATTCAAAAATCTCAAAAAAAAGCTTGCAATTGTGGCTCAAACAACGTATAATATAGTAGTATGGGATGAGTGTTTAAACGTGATCCCAAAGGATGATCCGGATATTGAAATTTCAGATACGATATGCAACGCCACAGATACAAGACAGTCAGATGCGGCAGAGCTTGCAAAGGCTTCTGATATCATGCTGGTGGTCGGCGGCAGACACAGCTCAAATACGGTCAAGCTGTATGAGGTGTGCAGCCGTTACTGCAAAACGTATCATATTGAAAATTCGGACGAGCTTCGGTCGTTGAAGCTTCCCGATGCTGAAAAAATCGGCATTACTGCGGGGGC
>JAFTYF010000053.1 GCA_017461395.1 Ruminococcus sp. | reverse complement strand
TTTTGCGATATAAGATTATATATATTTTTTATAAATGCAAGATCTTTCTTGTATTTTTCCGTTGTATACATATATTTCACTTCCTTGGCAGAACGATAGTGCCAAAATATTATTATTCACAATAATTATACATTAAAAATATATAAAAATCAATAGACAAAATGTAAAAAAATGAGTGAATTCTGCACAAAACAATTTGAAAAGCTTTTATATCAAATTTCCTTTTTAGACTTTACACAGCCGTCCGGTTTGTGGTATAATTGAAATGAACATATAAATTGGAGGAAAAAAATGAGCATACTTAATGTTGAACACGTTACGCACGGCTTTGGTGCGAGACAGATACTTAATGACGCATCCTTCCGTCTGCTCAAGGGCGAGCACGTCGGACTTGTAGGTGCAAACGGCGAAGGAAAATCAACGTTTCTCAATATCATAATGGGAAAGCTTCAGCCTGACGAAGGAAAAATAGAGTGGTGCCGTCATATAACTACCGGCTATCTCGATCAGTACAGTACGCTTGCCAAAGGAAAAACTATCCGTGACGTACTGCGTGAGGCTTTCGATCACCTTGCAGAGCTTGAAACAGAAATGCTTGCACTTTATGAAAAGATGTCCGATTGCTCCGAGGATGAGATGAATTCTCTTATGGAGGAAGTCGGCGATATACAGAGTATTCTTGATTACAGCGGATACTACACTATTGATGCAAAAATATCTGAATATGCCAACGGTCTCGGACTTAATGAGATCGGTCTTGACAGAGAGGTTTCCGAGCTTTCGGGCGGTCAGAGAGCAAAAGTACTTCTGGCAAAGGTTCTGCTGGAAAATCCGATGATACTCATTCTCGACGAGCCTACAAACTTTCTTGACGAAAATCATATCAGATGGCTGACAAATTTTCTTCAGAATTACGAAAATGCCTTTATTCTTGTATCACATGATGTACCGTTCATGAACAGCGTAATTAATGTTGTGTATCACGTTGAGAATGCCGTTATGACACGATATACAGGCGATTATGATAATTTTGAAAGAATGTACGAGCTGAAAAAGAAGCAGATAGAACAGGCTTACGAGAAGCAGCAGAAGGAAATTGCTGACCTTGAAGATTTCATTGCCCGCAACAAGGCAAGAGTTGCTACGACCAATATGGCAAAATCACGTCAGAAGAAGCTTGATAAAATGGACAAGATCACTCTTATGCGTGAAAAGCCGAAGCCGACTTTCTCGTTCAGAAAAGCCCGTACTCCCGGACGCATTGTTATAGACTGCAAGGATGTGGTTCTTGGTTACGATGAACCTCTCACCAAGCCGGTATCTGTAAAGGTGGAAAACGGTCAGAAAATAGCTATTCGAGGCGTAAACGGCATAGGCAAATCCACGCTTCTGAAAACATTGTTGAAAATCATTCCTCCGATTTCCGGATATGTTGAACACGATCAGTTTGTTGAGTACGGCTACTTTGAACAGGAGGAGGAAAGCACAGCCAAAACTGCTCTTGACGTGATATGGGAGGAGTATCCCTCAATGACAAATGCGGAAGTCCGTGCTGCACTTGCGCAGTGCGGTCTTACAACGGAGCATATAACCTCGCAGATGAGAGTGCTTTCCGGAGGTGAAAATGCAAAGGTAAGAATATGCAGGATAATGCTTAAGGAAATTAATCTGCTTGTCCTCGATGAACCTACTAATCACCTTGACGTTGACGCAAAGGAATCGCTGAAAAAAGCGATAAAGGACTATAAGGGAACGGTTCTCATTGTAAGCCATGAGCCGGAATTCTACATGGATATTGCGGATAATATCTGGAATATCGAAGAATGGTCCACAAAGATAATATAATTATGGCTTGAAAAATCCCCGAGCAGCTGCTCGGGGATAATTTTGTTTTTATGCTTTTCCAAATACTGCCGTAACGCATATATTACCGTTAACGATTTCGGCAAATATTTCACCATTCATTTTGTGCATTAGCTGGCGGCAGATGTAAAGTCCAAGACCGCTGCCTTTCTCATTTCCGGCATTTTCACCTCTCCAGAAGCTTTCAAAGATGTGAGGAAGATCGTTTTCCGAAAGAGTACATCCGCTGTTGCTGACAGTAACAAGAATACATCCGTCTTCCTCAGAGAAGCTGATTTCAATGCTTTTGCCGTCACCGTATTTGATAGCGTTTTCAACAACATTCTGAATAACTTCGATACTCCGGTCAGGATCGCCGCATATAATGCAGTTGGTATAGCTTTCTACTGAAAAATCTGTTTTTATAAGTGACAGCTTTTCAGTGTAATAAAGAGAAATTTTATCCACAAGCTCCGAAAGGTAGAATTCGTCGTTTTTGACGTCGAGACTGAGGAAATCCTCTCTTGACGCGGTGATTATCTGCGAAACATAGCCCTCTATCTCATCAGCCTTTGTATTGATATTTTCTGCAATTTCAAGCTGTTTTTGCTTGTCTGAATAAAGTCCTTTTGAAAGTGCTTTGGAATACAGTTTTATTGCAGAAAGGGGAGTTTTAATATCGTGAGAGAGTGATAGAAGCAGCATTTTCTTATCTTTTTGAAGATTGAGTTCGCGTTCTTTCTGCTGTTCCATGTTTTCACGGAGCATATCTACACCCCATATGAAGCGTCCGAAAAATCGGCTTTTTGTTTCTTTAACGGGAGCAGTGAGATTTCCCTTTGACAGCTCATACGGCACATCTGAGAGCTTCTCAAAAGGTCTGAGAATTTTCAGCCTTATGTATATCATAACAAGGATGATAAGAAATGACATAGCGCCGAGTGATGTATTTATCGTCAGTATTGATCTTGTTTTTTCTGTATTAACGTCCGGTTCATAATCAAAACGGTACAGCCTGCCGTTTACTTCTCTGATAATGTAATCGCTTTCTGATATGTAGAAATTTTCGCCGTATTCCGTGACAGACGTTACATATTTGCAGCCGGAGAGATCGGGAGCAGCACCATTTTCCATTTCACGGACAATTCGGCTGACCTCGACTTTATGCGGTTTGCCGCTGGTGACATCTTCGTTCAGAAGAATTATATTTGCGGCAGCAAATACAGCGATTATGAGAACAGTCAGGATAGCAGAAATTTTGTTAAATGCCTTCATATTTGTATCCCACACCCCATACTGTCTGGATTCTCAGCGGCTTTTTAGCGTCGTTTTCAATTTTTTGCCGCAGCCATTTTATATGTACGGTAAGCGTCTGTTGTTCAGAAAAGCTGTCGCTGCCCCATATCTGATTGAAAAGAAATTCCTTTGTAAGTGTTTTGCCTTTGTTTTCGATAAGCAGCAGAAGAAGGTCGATTTCCTTTGGCGTCATTTCAATCGGGATATCGTTTTTATATACAGTCCTGCTTACTTTGTTTATGCAGATATCGCCGTCAATTATTTCATCAACTGCGTATCGGCGCTTGAAAATCCCGCTGATTTTGGCAAGCATAATGTCAATGTCATAGGGCTTTTCAATGTAATCATCAGCGCCGAGAACAAGTCCGTTGAGTTTATCTTCTTTTTCTGTTTTTGCGCTTACAATGAGGATAGGAGTATTGCTTTCCTCACGGATTTTTCTGCATACCGCAAAGCCGTCCATTCCCGGAAGCATTATGTCAAGCACGATAAGCCTTGCACCGTATTTTTCATACAGCGACAATGCTTTTTCTCCTGTCTGAGCAACCGATACTGTATAATTTTCCGCACGGAGAAAATCACACAGCAGATCGGCAAGCTCTTTTTCATCTTCAACTATTAAAATATCGGTCATATTACCATCCCAACTCCAGCAGCCAGTTATTCAGTGCACGTTCACGCTCTCTCATTTGAGAGGAATTTGTGTACTTATCTAAATTATACTCTCCTTTTATGTTTCCGTCAACTATATACATAACTCTTGTGCATCTTGCAGCAACTTTTACGTCATGTGTAACAAGCATGATCGTCGTGCCATTGCTGTTGAGCTTTGCAAGTTCTTCCATAACCTCGTCGGATGAAGTCCGGTTGAGTGCGCCGGTAGGCTCGTCCGCAAAGATCATTTTCGGATCGTTTATCATGCTGCGGCATATGCAGGCTCTTTGAAGCTGACCGCCTGATACTTCATTGATATCGTTGTCGGCGATTTCGATGATTCCGAGCCTGCGCATAAGCTGATGAGCCTGCTCCACGATTTCTTTGCGGCTGGTGTTTTTCTGCGACTGTACCGCAGGAAGAATAATATTATCAAGGATGGTAAGATTTTTAAGCATATACATCTGCTGGAAGATGAAGCCCATTTCGTCAAGACGCAGATCAGCAAGCTCTTTTTCTTTCATTTCAGCGATGTTTTTACCGCAGAAATATGAAGTTCCGGCAGTAATGCTGTCCATACCGGAAACGGTATAGAGCAGCGTGGATTTTCCGGAACCCGAAGGTCCCATAACTGCGACCATTTCCCCTTCTTTAATATTGAAATTCACGTTTTTCAGAACATTATTCTGATGCTTGTTCACGATATATGTTTTGCAGAGGTCCTTTACTTCTAAAATATTCATAATACTATACTCCTTTATTCGATTCCGGTTGCCTGTGAGGGATTGATTTTTTTCGTGTGAAGTGATGTCAGTACAGAGCTGATGACCGTTGCCGCAAGAAGAAGTACCGGATAGATCACAAAAACTTCAAGCGGCTTTATTTCGTATTCTATGCCGTAGGCAGCGCCCATCATCTTAAATATCGGATCAATCGTAAGCTTTGTGACAGGCGTAGAAATTATCGCTGAGACAATAGATGAGATAATCGCAATGATAATAAATCTGAATGAATGCCATGATACTATTGAGGATGTTCTGAATCCGATAGCTTTCAGCGTGGCAATTTCACTGGTTTCTTTCTTAATAAACGAGCGTTCAGTAAGAAGCGTGATAAGAACTATAATTATTATCGTAAGAGCAAGCGACAGACTTTTGACTGAATCAATAGTGCTTGCAACACCTGTCATTGTTTCTACTAACTCTCCGGCGGTCTGTACGTTTTCTTCGCCGTATATATCTTTGAGAATATCCATTCTTTCTGCGATAGTTTTTTCGTCAGGGGAATCAGTATAATTGATCTGGAAAGTAAGTGTACCTGCAACCTGTGAGAAATCCACTTCTGCATCCTCGTGAAGTCTTACTCCCTCACCGAGATTGTTCATGCTCTGATAGTATGCTGTTACGATGTAATCCCTTTCGCCGAAGCTGTGTGAAATAGTGATCGTGTCACCTATTTCTGCGTTGAGCTTCTCTGAAACGAGAGGTGTGATAGCAACTTCATTTTTATTCTGCGGAGGCGTTCCCTCGTGGTATGAATACATATCAGCCGTACTATTGAATCCGTAAAGCGTCATGGATTTGAAATGCTTTTCTCCGTGAGTAATATTGTATTTGAAGAACAGCTCTAAAGAGCATCTGGACGGAATACCAGCATCTTTGAGTTCAGATTCGACATTGTTTACGAGTTCTTCAAAGCCTTCACGCTCACCACGGGTAATGGCTTTCACCAGATCTGAGTTTTCGCCAGAAAAATAAACGTCACTTTCGTAAGTTCCGAATGTCGTAATAAGCTGGTCGCTGCGCAGAGTATGTGTACTGTTTACGAGTACAAGCACTATTGTCATGCAGAGTATATATGTGAATATAATGGACAGATATCTTTTCGGAGCACTTAAAATATCATTGAGCGCCATAAAGAATGAAGGTCTGCCCTTTGTCTTTGAGAGTCTTATAACGCTTTTCTGTTTGAATCGTTCACCGGTCTGACCGTTTCTGATAGCGTCTATGGGAGTGAATTTCTTTACCTTTCCTGTACAGAGATAGCAGAAAAGAAGAATTATCAATATTACCGCAAAGCAGCATATCAGGTTGATAAGTATGGAATTTTCGCTCTTTATCACTATAGTTTTTGAAGTGCTTTTCAGAAGAAGCTTTGAAAACGGGATACTTGCGAAGAATCCTACTGCTGCACCGGCAATTGACATTCCAAGATACTTTACAAGATATATACGCCTGATCTTTGAATTCTTTATTCCGATAGCCTTCATAACGCCTATTTCACGGAATTCCTCCGAGAGCGTAAAAGAAATTGTAAATTTCAGTACAACAAATGCCACAAGAATAAGGCAGACGCTTATTATAAGAAGTATACCGGCAATGACCATGTCAAGGACGTATGCCATTTTCAGTATTTCTTTGTCACCGTTGAAGAAAACATTATCTGTTTCGTATACGATCTTATTCAGTGCGTCGATATTGTCTGAATCTATATACCATAATGTTCCGTAAAGAACATCCTTGTCGTTTTCAGAGTATAAGTAATCGAAGTCCTTTTCGTTCAGCAGAAAACGCGTCATTCCCATGAGCTCGGAACCAAAAACGGCATCCTTACAGCTGTCGGCGACCTTGACATCAAGAGTTTTAGCTCCGATCTTCAATGTAAGTGTGCTACCGACTTCTATATCGGAATTTGCAATGGTCTTTCCGGAAAGAACTACGGTACCCTGTTCGACGCCGGTGATTTCCTTGTTGTCCATATCGAAAAATTTTATCTGTGCATCCTCAAATGACATAATAATTGATGAATTCTTGAAATTGATCTCTTTTCCGTTGAACAGGAATGAATCGTCTTCTGCTAGAATTATTTCTTCACATCCGTAACCTGTAACGCCCTCAACTTCAGAAAGCGTTTTGCTTATTGTTTCGGATGAATCTCTGCCTCTGACTGCAAGGAGATAATCCGGTACACCGGATGATTCGAAGTAATTATCTACTGCCTTAGTCACACTCATGATGTTGTTTACACTGGATGCGACAAACGTTGAAGCAAGAATGATAAATATCAGCAGGATAACATTCATGGTCTTTTTTCGTTTGAGATCTTTTTTAAGAATGGTAAAAAACATTTTTATGCTCCTCTCATTGTTGTGACATAAGTATAACATGGAAATTATTAAATAATCCTTAAATGTTTCTTCAAAGGCTTTGTATAGTGCTTCGTTGTTTAATGGACGGAGTAAAAAAAGAAAA
This sequence comes from Ruminococcus sp., assembly GCA_017461395.1. Lineage (GTDB taxonomy): Bacteria > Bacillota > Clostridia > Oscillospirales > Ruminococcaceae > Ruminococcus. The sequence goes on along the minus strand of JAFTYF010000053.1, from coordinate 60,569 downwards.
GATGCTTTTTGTCTCTTATAAGTAAATAACGCAGCAATTTTGTGCTAAATTATTATTGACGTACTGGGTAATACATGATATAATGTAATAATACGGTGAGGATATGCTGTCCTCAGAAAGGGTGAAATAAATGAAAAAGCTCTGCTTTGTATCATCATCAGGAGGTCATTGGGAGGAGCTTATGTGCCTGAAAAAAATCGCTGATGAAAATAATTCTTTTTTTGTAACTGAAGAAGGCGGTCAGGTAAATGATGCCGATCTCAATGGGAAATTTTATTGTGTTACACAGATTAACAGACGTGAAAAACATTTTATAAAACATTTTATCGCTCTTTTTCATAAAGCGTTTAATATATTAAAAAAGGAAAAACCAGACGCTATTATTACAACTGGCGCACTTGCTGCATTTCCATTCTGTCTTATCGGAAAGCTTATGAGAAAAAAAGTGATCTATATCGAAACATTTGCCAGAGTAAACGGAAAATCTCTTACAGGAAGACTGGTTTATCCTTTCGCTGATATATTTCTTGTTCAGTGGAAGGAAATGCTTAAATGTTATCCTAAGGCTATTTACGTCGGCGGTATATTTTAAGGAGATTATAAATGATTTTTATTGCAGTTGGAACACAAAAATTTCAGTTGAACAGACTTCTGAAACAAATAGACAGACTTATTGAAACGAAAAAAATAAGTGAAAAGGTTTTCGCTCAGATCGGAAACTCGGACTATAAGCCGGTTAATTATGAATACACTGATTTCCTGAATAAGGAGGAATTTGACAAGTATATCGGCGAATGTGATGTACTTATCACTCACAGCGGCGTTGGAACTATTATTTCAGGTCTTAATCAGAAAAAGCCTGTAATCGTATATCCAAGACTTGCAAAATATCATGAACACGTTGACGATCATCAGCTTCAGATAGCTGAGTCTTTTTCAATGCAAAACCTTGTCCTTCTCTGCAGCGAAAAAGATGATCTTAACAAACTTATACAAAAGGCTCGCAGTCATAAGTTTTCTGTATACCGTTCTCAGCGTGAAAACGTGATAAAAACAGTCCGGAGTTTTATTAATTCAATATAACATGGAGGTTTTAAATTGAAAATAGATATTATAACCTTGCATAGAGTAAGAAATTATGGTTCTTCATTACAGACACTTGCTACTCAGAATTATCTGAGGAAGAAGGGGTGTAAGACAGAGATAATAGATTATTATCCTGAAAGATATACCAGTCTCGGACTGCTCAAGAGACTTAAAAACAAAAGTGAGAGATTAGCAAATAATCCGATACTTCTTTTTGGTGCGAGATGCGTGATTTCTGTTTCGTATGTAAAAAAGAAACTCGTATTTGATTCGTTTTTAAGAAAATATATCAAAATGACTTCAAAGACATACAGAACAGAAAACGAACTGTTAAGGAATGTTCCGAAAGCTGATGCATACTGTACTGGAAGTGATCAGGTATGGAACAGCTATTGGAATGAAGGTGTTGACAGGCCGCTTTACCTCAGTTTTCTGCCTGAATCTGCATACAAATTTTCGTATGCAGCAAGTATAGGCACGTCAAAGCTTTCAGATAAGGAAAAATCTCAGGTGGTGCCGCTTCTTAAAGAATACAGGCATATAACTGTCCGTGAAAATAATGGTGTTGAGATCTTAAATGATGCTGGTATTCCAAATACTTTGCAGATGCTTGATCCAACGCTTCTTTTCAAAGCAGACGAGTGGAATAAGTATACCTCGGATAAATATAAAAAGAAGAAATATGTAGTTACCTATAATCTTCATCATGATAAAAAAATCGATGATTATGCCGCTAAGATAGCTGCCAAAAAGAATTTGAAGGTGCTGAATATAAGTTATAACATTCATGATATTATACGAAAAGGTAAGCTTGAATGGTGTCCCACTGTCAGCGAATATCTTGGTCTTATCAGAGATGCTCAGTATGTCGTTACTGACTCGTTCCATGCAACAGTTTTCTCGTTGTTGTTCCATACTAATTTTATGGTTATATATCCTGAAAAAGCAAGCAGCAGGTTAAGAAGCATCCTTGAACTTACAGGACTTAATGAGCGTGGATGCAGCGAGATGCCTGATTCCGGACTCGCTGACAAGAATATAGATTTCACACAAACAGATACTGTACTGGAGCAGGAAAGAAAGAAAACTGATAAATATATTAATATGATAATCAGTGAAATAAAAAATAAAAAATAAACTCAGGGAGTTTAATATGATATTATTTGAAAATAAAAAGGATTGCTGTGGGTGTGGGGCGTGTTACAATGCCTGTCCAAAAAATGCGATCTCTATGCAGGAGGATGACTGCGGTTATATATATCCGGTTATTGATAGTGAGCTTTGTGTCGAGTGTGGGAAATGCAGTCAGGTTTGTGCATTTCAGAATCATACTGAAACAAATACCCCTCAGAAGGTCTATGCAGCTGCTGTCAAAGATAATGATGTCATTATGAATTCTTCATCCGGAGGAATTTTTACAGCTCTTGCAGATTATGTTATTGAAAACGGCGGAATTGTATTCGGAGCAGCTTTTGATTCCGACTGGAATGTCAAACATATTGCTGTCAAAAGTAAAGAGCAGCTCAGATATCTTAGGGGGTCAAAATACACACAAAGTTCAACAGGAACGTCTTTCAGACAGGTTCGAGAGCTTCTCAACGCAGGAAAGCTTGTTCTTTATTCCGGAACACCATGCCAGATTGCTGGACTTAAAGGCTTTCTTGGCAAAGAATATGACAGCCTTCTTACGGTTGATCTTGTTTGCCATGGCGTTCCGAATAACCGTATGCTGCGTGATTATATAAAGTTCCTGGAACAGAAGGAAAACGGAAAAGTTCTGAAATACTTATTCCGTGATAAATCTATGGGGTGGGGGAAAAACGGCAGCGTTGTGATTGAATCATCCGACGGAAAAAGATACAGAAAAAAGTTGTGGGAGAGTGCGTCGTCATATCCATATTACTTTGCTGTAAGCCTTATATGTCGTGAAAACTGCTATTCGTGCAGATATGCCTGTGAAAATCGTCCTGGAGATATCACGCTTGGTGATTTTTGGGGTATTGAGAAAACTCACCCACAGTATCTCAATGATAATTCTATTGATGATACAAAGGGGATTTCTGTTGTTATTGCCAATAATGAAAAGGGTAATAATTATTTACAAAATATCAGCAGTGCCGTTGAGCTTAGACCTTCGGATTATGAATCTGCATCTTCTGGAAATGAACGTCTCAGACATGGTTCGAAATACAGTCCAAAACGAGATGAGATACTCGACATATACAAAGCTGGTGGCTGGTCTGCTGTTGATAAGTATCACAGCAAATCTGTCGGTTTAAAAAAGCATACCAGTTTTGCCAAATCGCTTATACCGCCTGCCATAAAGAGATACCTTAAAGGCAGATAATACAGGAGGTTGCTTTGAAAAAAATCAGAATTGCTATGATCATGAACGATTTCAACATGAATGGAATCAGCATGGTTGTTATGAATTACTGTCGCTATATTGATAAAAATAAATTTGATGTAACAATAATTACAGGAGCTCCTGTTGCTCAGCCAAACGCTGACGAATGTGAAAGACTCGGGATAAATGTGAAAATACTCCCTTCCAGAAAGAAAAGCAGCATAAAGTTCTATCTCGCTCTTTTCAAGGAGATCTCACGAAAGAAATATGATATCGTACACGTTCATGGAAACAGTGCTATGATTACTCCTGAGCTGTTCATCTCGTTCATAAAGAGAATTAAAGTGCGTATAGCACATTCTCATAACTCAACTTGCGATCATATGAAGATGCATAAGCTCCTGCTGCCGTTTTTTAATATGTTCTATAATCACGGCTTTGCGTGCAGTAAACTTGCCGGAAACTGGCTTTTTAAGAATAGCAGATTTGATGTTATTCCCAATGGCTTTGATGTTGAGCGTTTCAGATTTGCCCCTGAGCTTCGTGCTGAAACCCGCAGAAAGCTTGGACTCGAAGATAAGCTGATAATCGGCCATATCGGAAGATTCAATAATCAAAAAAATCACCCCTTTCTGCTTGAGGTTTTTAAAAATACAGCAGATGCAAATAAAAATGCATATCTCATTCTTGTGGGAAATGGTCCTGATTATGATAAAGTGAAAACGCTGATTGATAGTCATCCATATAAAGAACGGATTATTCTTTACGGCGAAACAGCACGAACAGAAGAAGTATATAATGCAATGGATGTTTTTGTATTCCCTTCAAAATATGAGGGACTGGGTATCGTGCTTCTTGAAGCACAAATCAACGGATTGCCGTGTGTCACATCTGATGTTGTTCCAGATGAAGCTATTATTTCTGAGAATACATCAGTTCTTTCGTTAAATGCAGGAGCAGCTGAATGGAGCAAAAGAATTCTTGCAATTAACAAAATTAATCGTGAAGATTTTTATACAAGAAATTCTGATGCTATTCAGAATTATAATATTGCCAAAAATGTGCGTAAGCTTGAAAATTTGTATTTATCTTTCCTGAGATAAAATATCGGAATGATGTTTTCTATATTTCTTAATATTTGTACTATTAGTGAACATCTTCATTTCTTCCACTGATTCTGCACAAAATCGGTTGATGTACTTTTAAGATCATGTTATAATTTGTTAATAAATAATTAAGGCGGTGATCATACATGATCTTAAAAAATTGTTTCAAAAAAATAACTGCGGCAGTAACCGCAGCGGCACTGATGATATCTGTATCACCGGTGATTCCAAAATTGAGTATTTCGGCTGATCAAACATCCGTTATATCAAATCCGGTAATCTGGGCTGATGTTCCTGATGTTGATGTTATCCGTGTGGGCGATACATATTATATGGTCAGCACGACAATGTATTTTTCACCCGGAGCTCCGATCATGAAGTCAAAGGATCTTGTTTCGTGGGAAATATGCAATTATGTTTACGATACATATGCAGAGGGCGATGTGCAGAATCTCACTAACGGCAAGCATGATTATGCTCACGGACAGTGGGCAACGAGCCTTAGATATCACAAGGGAACATACTATGTTTTCTTTGGAAGCTATGGATCCGGAAAATCATATATCTACAAGACTAATGATATTGAAAACGGTACATGGACAAGAAGCGAGATTAATGGAATGTATCACGATGCATCGCTGTTTTTTGATGATGACGGAAGAAATTATCTGATCTACGGCGGTGGAGGAAATATTGAGATCAAGGAACTCAACGCCGAAATGACAGGCTTCAAGCAGGGAGGAGCTTCAAAAAGATTATTCTCAACAGGGCTGTCCGGACTTGCCGGTGAGGGTGCTCATGTACATAAGATCGGCGGATATTACTACGTATTCATTATAGCATGGCCGTCGAACAGCAGGCGTATTGAAATTTGCTACCGCAGCAAGGAGCTTCTTGGTACATATGAAGGCAAAACTGTACTTGATTCTGGTCTGGGTTCATATGGAAGCGGTGTAGCACAGGGCGGTATTGTAGATACTCCCGACGGAAAGTGGTATGGTATGCTTTTTCAGGATCACGGTTCTGTCGGACGTATTCCCGTACTTGTTCCGGTTACATGGCAGAACGACTGGCCGATCATGGGCGTGGACGGAAAAGCTCCGCTGACGCTTACAGTCGATGGCGCTTCAACAGGTACTTCACTTGCTAAGGATGATGATTTCAGTTATTCCTCGAATAAGCTCGCACTAGAATGGCAGTGGAATCATAATCCTGACAATACTGCATGGTCTGTAACTGAGCGTGAGGGGTATCTCAGACTAAAAAATAAAACACTTGCAACAAATATTCTTAATGCACGAAATACTCTTACGCAGAGAACAGAGGGACCTTCGTGCAGCAGCTTTATCAAGCTTGATACAAAGGGAATGAAAACAGGAGATTATGCAGGTCTTTCGGCATTTCAGTTCAAGTACGGAAACGTAGGCGTATATGTCGCTGACGACGGAAGCAAAAAGATCTATATGTCTGAAAACGGCGGATATTCATCAAGTGCTGCAGTTACTGACAGCCGTGACAAAATTGTTGAACAAGTGAATCTCAATGGTGATGAAATCTATCTCAAGGCGGATTTCAAGTTCAATAACATAGCTTCGGACGGAAGCAGCTCCAATAATATTGACAAGGCAAATTTCTATTATTCCTACGACGGCATCAGCTGGACTAAAATCGGTAATGAGCTCAGCATGGTTTATGATCTGAAGCTTTTTACCGGATACCGCAGCGGAATTTACAGCTATGCGACAAAGACTACAGGCGGATATGCTGACATTGACTTCTTTGACCATGAAAGGGCTGAGTGGAATGCTCCGTCGGTTGTTGAGCCTGACGAAAACGGTTATTTCTTCCACAGTACTTTTGAGGGAAGTCTTGATAACTGGAGTGGACGAGGTGCTGCAAGTGTTCTCACAAGCGGACGTACTGCATACAAGGGGAAAGAAGCGCTCCTTGTTCAGGAAAGAACTGCCGCATGGAACGGAGCTTATATTCCGCTTAGATCCAATGCGTTTATACCCGGAAATAAGTACTCTTTCAGCTCGGATGTAATGTTCTTTGACGGCGAAACTTTTGATACTTTCTACATGAAGCTACAGTATACGGATGCAGCCGGCGAAACGCAGTATTCTTCAATTGCAGAAGCTAAGGCTGTCAGAGGACAGTGGGCACAGCTTATAAACACAGAGTACACTATCCCAGAGGATGCCTCAAATATGCAGCTATACATCGAAACGGCGGACAGCACAAATAATTTTTATGTTGACGAGGTTATAGGTGCGGTTGCTGGTACGATAGTTGAAGGTCCGGAAGCAGTATCGCTTATTATCGGCGATGTAAACAGCGACGGTATCGTAGATTCATTTGATATGGCATTGGCGAGAAGTGGAATTGCAGGTGATTTTGCAAATTCGATATCACAGCTTGCCGCAGATGTTGATCAGAACGGTATTGCTGACGATGAGGATCTCGTTCAGCTTCAGGATTATATTCTGGGCAGAATTGATTCATTCAAGGTAAAGGAAGTTACAGAGTAAAAATAAAGCGCAGTAACAGAGAAATTTCCCTCTGAACTGCGCTTTTTCATTTTTGTTGCAGACAGATACGACAATCAGATACTGATAAGTCCGCTGTCTATCATTTCCTGTACAGCAAGCATTACGCCGATTTTTCCGGATGTATATGTGATTCCGCCCTGCATCCATACAGCAAATGGTTCACGGATAGGAGCGTCAGCGGAAAGTTCTATAGAAGCTCCGTTTGTGAATGCTCCGGCAGCCATGATTACCTGACTTGTATATCCGGGCATATCCCATGCTTCCGGAACGACGAAAGAATCTACCGGTGCACCCTTCTGGATTCCACGGCAGAATGCAGTGAGGTGTTCTTCGTCACCGAGCTTTATCGCAGTAACGATATCGCCGTGTTTTTCGTCCTTGCGTGGAGAACACTCAAAGCCGAGCATGGTAAGAAGTTCGCTTGCAAATGCAGATGTTCTGAGTGCATTTGAAACAACATCCGGAGCAAAGAAAAGTCCGAGAAGCATTTCACGGTTCATGCCAAGAGTACATCCGACCTCCTTGCCCATTCCCACACAGGTGAGGCGATATGAACAAAGCTCAACAAGATCGGCACGTCCGGCGATATATCCGCCTGTACGGGCAATTCCGCCGCCGGCATTCTTAATGAGCGAACCAATAATGATATCAGCGCCTACTTCGGAGGGCTCACGCTGCTCAACGAATTCTCCGTAGCAGTTATCGACCATAATAATGGCATCGGGATTTCCCTTTTTAACGGCTTTTACCATTTGTTCTATGTCGTCTGTTGTAAAGGCACGGCGGAGTGAATATCCTCTTGAACGCTGTATATACGCAACCTTTGCCCCTTTAACGGCTTCTGTAATGCATTCAAGATCGGCTGAACCGTCCTCGTTGAGGTCAACCTGACCATATTCAATGCCGAAATCCATGAGAGAGCCGTTTCCCTTTGTGCCGCTGATTCCGATAACTTCTTCAAGAGTATCATATGGCTTTCCGGTAATTGAAACGATCTTATCCCCAGTTCTGAGAACGCCGGAAAGAGCAACGGACAGAGCGTGAGTTCCTGAAACGAAATTGAAGCGCACGAGGGCGTCCTCTGTACCAAGAACCTGTGCAAAAACCTTGTCGATCACGTCACGGCCTAGATCGCCGTAACCGTATCCGGTAGAACCGTAGAAACAGGGTTCGCTTACCTTGTTGTCAGAGAATGCTTTAAGTACCTTTGCTCCATTGTATTCAGCTGTCTGATCTATTTCGCTGAATGCGTCAGAGCAGTTTTTTTCAGCCTGTTCAGCAAGCTCCATAAGCTTTGCGTCAAAATTGTAAATATTTCCGAAATTCATTTATTTTTCTCCTTAATTTTATGTGTATCAGAGCTTTCCTTTTGTCATGCTTTCCTTTTCGATGTCGATTCGTTCAAGAACGATCTCGTTTCCGACTTCACGGAAGCCTATTTCCTCATAGAAGCTTTTGCGGACATCAAGGGCAAGAAGATATGCACGTTTTCCAAGACCGTTGAAGAATTTCGCCAGCCATTTCAAGAATTCTCTTGCATAGCCGCGTCCTCTTGCAGCGGCTGTAGTTGCGACCTGCCCTATCAGCACAGTGCTGCCGATATCAAAAGTTACCGAAGCAGTCGTTGAGTTCCGGTAGGTGAATACACGGCTTATGCCGTGACGGCAGCGGTGTGAGGTATCAGTATACCAAAGGGAAAAATCGGCGATATTAGGGAATCCCTCGCAGAGGATATCGTATACATCTGTAAGCTTCGGATTGAATTCAACGTGTTCTTCGATTGTTTCAAGAGGGGAGTCATCTGGGATAAGCTCGAATATTGTTCTGTTAAGACGCTGATACTGCTCTGTCAGATTGATTTTTTCTATAATATTTCTGTCGCCCTCAATGCGGAACGGTATATTCATGGAGATAAAAAGATCAATTTCCTGATCGGGCTGAAGATTTCCGTCGGTACAGATTATCAGCGTTGAATTTATAATGAACATGAAGCCGCAGCCTGTCTCGTTGGTGATTTTATAGAAGCGGCAGAAGTCATAATTCGGTCCGTATGCCCTCATATACGAGAGCATTTTTTTGCCGGACAGCGTTTTCATCAGCAGCGGACGGTCGAGTTCATGCTCGTGTTCGATAAGTTTTATCATAGCTCACATATCCTTTGTGTAAGTTTTTTGACAAGCTTTAATGAGTTTTCAAGATCGCTCCACTGGATTACACAGCTGGGAGAGTGAAGATATCTGCATGGAACAGATACGGCTATAGTACGCACTCCGCCGCGGCTCAGGTGGATAGCTCCGGCATCGTTTCCACCGGCGATCATAGTTTTCGTCTGACATGGGATATCATATTCAGCAGCGATATCAAACGCAAGAGCGTACAGCTCCTTGTCGTAGACAGTGCTTCTATCCATGAATGAAACAACAGGACCGTTTCCGAGTGCGCATACACGCTTTGCTCCGGAAATCCCGTCGATATCTGCGGCAGTTGTGGCTTCAAGCACAACGGCAAAATCAGGATCAACAGAAAAGGCAGATACTTTCGAACCTCTCAGTCCGATTTCCTCCTGAACATTGAAAACAAAATATGTGTCGTATTCGATTTCGCTGCGTATCATTTCTATCATCATTGCGCATCCGGCACGATCGTCAACAGCTTTGGATTTCAGACGTTTTTCGCCAAGCTCTGTAAATTCCGAGCTGAAATAAATGCAGTCTCCGAGAGAAACGTATTTCTCAGCCTCATCTTTGTCAGCTGCGCCGATGTCAATGTACATTGCGCTGATTTCGGGAGCTTTTTCACGCTGTTCTTTGGAAAGATTATGGACAGCGGCAGAACCGGCTACTCCATATATCTTATTTGCTCCGATACGAACCTGACGACCGATGATAACGGAAGGATCAATTCCGCCGACAGTACCGAAAAGCAGAGTTCCGTCCGGCTGAATCCCAGTAACGATAAGACCTACTTCATCCATGTGAGCGCAGATCATGAGTTTTTTTTCGGGAGTTTTTCTGCCTTTTTTGAAGCAGATAAGATTTCCGAGATTATCAGTGCGGTATTCGCAGAAATCCTTGATTTTTTCTATAATAATTTCTCTTACCGCCTTTTCATCGCCGGAGATTCCGTCGGCAAGGCAGAGTTCTTTAAGCAGTTCTCTCATCAGTTTCCCTCCTTGATAAATTCAGCGAGAAGTCTTGCTGTAAGTTCAACATCCTTGATATCAATGACCTCAGCCGGAGTATGCATATTTCTAAGCGGAATGGAAACAGTACACGTTCTTGCTCCGCATCGGCTTACGGAATACTGATCCGCATTTGTGGAGGTAAGTCCGTTCATAACTTCTGTCTGATAGGGGATATCTGATTTTATTGCAGTATTTATCAGTTCGTTGGAAAGCTGTCTGTCGAGTGAGGGAGAAATTCCGATCATCGGACCTTTTCCAAGATAACCGCATTTGTTTTCGTCCTCGGACAGCGAATATGCGAAGCTTACATCAACAGCGATAGCGATATCAGGATCAAGCTCGTATGCGCCGATTTTTGCGCCTCGTTCGCCGAGTTCCTCCTGTGTCGAGAAAATTACGGTCACGTTGTAAGCAGTTGAGTGTCCCTGTAAAAGTTCAAGTGCATAAAGGATCGAAGCGGCACCGCAGCGGTCGTCAAGCGCTCCGGAGGTTATTCGTGAGCCGAGAAGACTGCGGCACTTTACGTCAAAGGTGACAGTATCGCCGAGTGAAACTATCTGTTCAAGTTCAGATTTTGTCATTCCTGTATCTATAGCTGCTTCATCAAATGAGAGCACTTTGCTGTCTCCGGAGGAAAGATGCGGCGGAACAGAGCATATCACGCCGGAGATATCTTTTTTTCCGTGAATGACTACAGGCTGTGCCGGAAGGAGACGGCGGTCGATTCCGCCGAGATTTCCAACTTTGATAAAACCTTCGCTGGTTATATTTGTAACAATCATACCTATCTGATCAATATGAGCGTCGAGTACAAGTGAGGGAAGTCCGCTGCGGAAATCTCCGAAACTTCCGACAACATTGCCGTTTATTATTGAGGCATCGGGACAATATTTTTTCAGCATATTCAGGGAAAGTTCTGCGGCAGGAGCTTCATTTCCTGACGCTCCGGAAACTTCCGTGAGTTCTGCGATAGTATTTTTAAGATCCATAATAAAATCCTTTCATCAGTGATACTATATTATTATAACAGATTATATGATTATTTTCAAGCAAAATGCAGATAAAAAAGCTCTGCTTCCGGAAAAAGAAGCAGAGCAGTGTGATTATGTCTTCATTTCAGCCTTGATGCTGTCGAATTCTTCTGTGATCTCCTTGTCAGGAGCAGGAGTTGCGAGTGAAACGATGATGATCGTGAGAAGTGCTGCAACGAATGCCGGAAGAAGCTCATAGATAGCGAATACACCGCCGAGCTTGCTGATTCCGAACTTCCATACGAATACCATGATTGCGCCAACGCTCATTCCGGCAATAGCGCCGTACTTATTGGAGCGTTTCCAGAAAAGTGCTGCGAGCATTACAGGGGCAAATGTTGCGCCGAATCCAGCCCAGGCAAATGAAACGATCTTGAAAACAGAGCTGTTTTCGTCCCATGCGATAATAACGCCGAGAATTGCTATTATAATAAGTACTATTCTTGCGACGAGCATTGACTGCTTGTCTGTAAGCTTTACCTTGAATACACCCTTGAGGATGTTTTCGGACATACTTGAGGATGCGGCAAGAAGCTGTGAGTCAGATGTGGACATTGTGCAGGCAAGAATTCCAGCGAAAACGAGTCCTGCAATAACAGCAAGAATAACGTGTTCATCAGCCATGAACTGTGCGATTTTTATGATGATCTGCTGTGAATTGTCTGCGTTAAGCTCATCTACCTTGCCCGTAGCGGAAAGCTTGTTTCCGATGAATCCGATAAAGATAGCGATTGCCATTGAAATAACTACCCATACAGAAGCAAGTCTTCTGGAAGTTTTGATCTTGTTCTTGTCCTCGATAGCCATGAAGCGGAGGAGGATATGAGGCATACCGAAGTAGCCGAGTCCCCATGCTAAAAGGGAGGCGATTGTAAGAGTTGAATATTTGTCGGAATGTGCTGAAACTACCTTTCCGCCTTCTTCTACAGCTTCGGGAACGTGAGTATCGCTCAGTGAGAAGTATCCGGGAAGATCCTTTGCATTTTCGATAACTTCATTCATGCCGCCGGCAGTATGAACTCCGAAGCCGACGATACTGATAAGAGCAAGAGTCATAACGATACTCTGGATAAGGTCAGTAAAGCTTGCTGCCATGAATCCGCCTGTGCAGGTGTAAGCAATAATGATGATAGCACTGAAAATCATTGCGGCGTGGTAATCCCAGCCGAAAAGCTGGCTGAAAAGTGTTCCGCAGGCTGCGAATCCTGAACCAGTGTAGGGAACAAAGAAAATCAGGATGATTAAAGCTGTGGCACCCATGAGGATCTTTTTGTTGTCGCGATAGCGATTTGAGAAGAAATCTGGAATTGTGATAGCACCGCAGCGGTGAGAGTAAACTCTCAGTCTTTTAGCCACGATAAGCCAGTTGATGTATGTGCCGATCGCAAGACCTATAGCAGTCCAGCCTGCTTCGGCACCTCCTGTGAGATAGGCAACTCCGGGAAGACCCATGAGAAGCCAGCTGCTCATATCCGACGCTTCAGCACTCATAGCTGTTACGATCGGACCGAGCTTTCTGCCGCCGAGATAGAAATCCCCGACGCTGGAATTCTTTTTGGTGAAAGAAAATCCGATGAGTAGCATCATGCCCATGTAAGCGATAATGGTGATCATGATGATGATTGTTGATGTGCTCATGATAAACTCCTTTTCTTAAAAATATAGTACCTTGATTATACACTATAATTCACATTTCGTCAATGTTTTATAGCAAATTTTTTCAAAAGTTTATAATAATTATGTAATCTGCAATGAATTTTTGAATTTAATCTTGACAAAGTGCGATAAATAATGTATATTAAAGTTGTATAATTATATCCGGAGGGCACTCCGGGAAAATGAGAGGGGTATGCAATTTGAAATTTAAGAAAATTACTGCTGCTGTATCAGCTATGGCTATGGCAGCAGGGATGGCAGCTTATCTGCCGGCAGAAAAGGCAGGTTCACCTGTTATTTCGGCATCTGCTGCAGTTGATGTCAACTATGCTGAGGCACTTCAGAAGGCACTGTTCTTCTACGAAGTACAGCAGTCCGGCGTTCTTCCTGAGTGGAACAGCGTAAGCTGGCGTGCAGATTCAATGGTAGACGAGGACGGAAAAGAAACCGATGTCATTCCCGGCGGCTGGTTCGACGCAGGCGACCACTTCAAGTTTACACTTACAAACGCTTACTCTGCGTCAGTTCTTGCATGGGGCTATATCCAGTACAAGGATGCCGTAGACAAGGCTGGACTTGGTGAGGTTTACCGCAACAACGTTCAGTGGGGACTTGATTACGTTATGCAGGCAGACAGAGGCGATAAAGTTATCGGAACTATCGGTGACTTCACAGGCGGCTCTACCGACCATAACATCTGGTGCAGCGCTGAGGTTTACCTCAGAAAACATCATCTCAACAACGGCGACTGGGAGCGTCCTTACGATGAGATCGCAGATTCAACAACAATAGCTCTTTGTGCAGCAGCACTTGCACAGGGATATATTATCTTCAAGGACGATCAGCCTGACAAGGCAGCAGCTTATCTTGCGCAGGCAAAGAAGTACTTTGAGATTGCTGACTCTATCAGAGACAACGAAAACGGCGCTATGGGAACCATGTACAATCCGAGTTCATGGGTTGATGACTGTATGTATGCTGCAAACTGGCTCTACATGGCTACAGGTGATGAATCCTATCTTAAAAAGTGCGAAACTGACTATATTCCGCAGTTCCCGACGGAGAGCCAGTCTACAGACTGGAAGTATACATGGGGCTTCTGCTGGGATGATACAACACAGGCAGCTGCTCTGCTCTATGCTATAAACACAGGCAAGCAGGAGTGGATCGACCACATTTCGCACCACCTTGATTACTGGGATGAGGGATATGGCGGAAAGCGTGTAACTTACACTCCCGACGGACTTGCATGGCTCATGAACTGGGGCGCAAACCGTCATTCCGCAAACACAGTATGGATCGCAAAGGTCGCTGCTGATACAATTTTCAAGGACAATGCTTCACTTGCTTCAAAGTATAATGACTGGGCAAAGGGACAGCTTGACTATATGTTCGGAGACAACGATCTCGGACTTTGCTATGTTCTCGGAATGGGTGACAAGAATCCTACAGCTATTCACCACAGAACAACTTCCGGCGTTCATGACGACCACTGGAACGATCTTGGTCAGGAAGGCAGCAACGAGGGCTGGCAGACAGAATATGCTCATACTCTCTATGGTGCACTTGTCGGAGGTCCTAACCAGTCGGGTGAGTATACAAACAGCGTTGCTCAGTATGAGTATTCAGAGGTTGCTATCGACTATAATGCTGGATTTACAGCTGCAATGTGCGCTATGATCGACGATAACGGCGGCACAAAGCTTGAAAACTTCCCGCCTAAGGAAGCTCCTACATGGGATGAATGGAAGGTTGGCGCTGTTCTCAACGGTAAGGGCGACAGCTACACTGAAATCAAGGCATGGGCAATGAATCATACAGCATGGCCGGCAAGAGTTCAGAAGGATATTTCATATCGTTACTTCTTCGATGTATCGGAGCTTCTTGAAGCCGGATACTCAGTTGATATCTTAAAGGTAGAGGGAAAATCTCAGCAGTACAAGGAAGGCGAACAGGGCTACGGCACTGTGTCAGGTCCTTATAAATATGAAGGAGATCCTTCAGGCAACACATATTACGCAGAGGTTAAGTTCGAGGACGGCAGAGCAATTCAGCCTACTGGTCAGAGCGAACACCGTGACGAAGTTCAGTTCAGAGTATCAATTCCTGATGCTATCGACGGAACACCTACAAAGGGTGCGTGGGATCCTACAAACGACTTCTCTTACGAAGGAGTAACAGCTACAGACAGCCTCAAGGATCCTGCTTCTTACAATAAGCACATTCCTATGTATATCAATGGTATTCTTGTATGGGGTGAGGAACCCGACGGCACAAAGGCTGTTCCTGGTGCTGATCTTGGAGCAACAGATAATCCGACACCTGGTCCGGAGCCTGGTACAACTCCTGATCCTGGTACAACTCCCAATCCTGATGTGATGTGGGGCGACGCTAACTGTGACGGAGAAGTTCTCCTCAATGACGCAGTACTCGTTCTTCAGGTGCTCGGCAATCCCGACGCTTACGGCGTTGACGGTTCTGAACCTTCGCATATTACTGCGCAGGGTGCAGCTAATTCTGACGTATACGAAAACGGAACCGGCATTACAAATATGGATGCTTTATCAATTCAGAAGTATATTCTCAAGCTTGTAACAGAGCTTCCTGAGAAGTAATTTAATCAATTCATGAAATATTATAAAGAGGGCGCTTTTGCCCTCTTCTTTTTTTGAATTATTTGTCATTTTGCACAATAAAACTACAACTACATTGGAAAAATGAACGAAATTCCAGAAAAGCTCTTTACTTTTTTTGCTGGATATAATATAATGAAATTGATGAAAAGGAGAAAAGTGCACACTGTCGTTAAGACGTTCTTTTCATCTTAAACATATGATATAATCGCAATGTGTGCACTGGCATTGCGTTATAATTACATTATATTTTTATTCTATCAGGGAGGGTATTTAAAATGCATAAGAAATTTTCAAGAGCAATCGTTGCAAGCCTTATGGCAGTTTCAATGGTTGCACCGACAGTTGCTACTGTAGCACCTATGAGCGCTTCTGCTGGTATGGTTCTCGGTGAGTCAACATTCGATTACAAGGCGCTTCCTTGGCATACTTGTGAATCAAGCCCTGCTAAGCAGAACTTCTTAATTGAAGACGGCGCTTTCCACATCACAGTCATCAAGGCTAAGGGTGCTGAAAGTTCTAAGTGGGACCTTCAGTTCAGACACAGAAACCTTAACTTCAAGAAGGGCCATACTTATGAAGTAAGCTTCGATGCAAAGGCAAGCAGAAACGGTATGGAACTTTGTTCTAAGATCGGTAATACAAAGGGTGACGAGGAATATTTCGTTCTTAATGGTAATACCGGTAAAATGCAGAATGGTCCTCATTATGATGGTACACTGAATGGCCAGAACTGGGGTAGTGCTACAAAGCTTTCTACATCTTGGCAGACATTCTCAGGTACTTTCACTGCTGCAATGGACATCGAGAGTGCTGAGTGGGCATTCCATTATGCTAACGACAGCAACGGCTACGGCGGTAATGCTATTGACGGCGATGAGATCTTCTTTGACAACATGGTAATCAACTGTACAACTTGTTCTCCTGAATATGTTGAAGGTGAGTGTACAGCAAATCCTAATGAGTCATACGGTGCTACAAACCGTGACTTTAGTGCTGCTGAGAATCCGGATATGAAGGTTGGCGGTAAGCTTGTTAACTTTATTTCTGTAAACCAGATCGGTTACTATCCTAACCTCGCTAAGACAGCTACTCTCGGCGATAACAAGGGTGATATCCTTCACGGCGCTACAACAATTGATCTGACTGCTGATACATATGAGTTTGAGCTCGTTGACGAGAAGTCAGGCGATGTTGTATATACAGGTACAACAGAAAAGAAGATGTACGATGCTGACTCACATGATAACGTATGCAAGATTGACTTCTCTGAGTATAATACTCCCGGAAGATACTTCCTCCGCATCAAGGGTCAGAACTGGAGATCTTTTGCATTCAATATTGCTGACACAATCTACTATGATGAGTCTCACAATATGCTCACAAATGCTCTTAACTATTTCTATCAGAATCGTTCTGGTATTGATATTGATGAAGCATATATCACATCCGGTAACAAGTCTACACTTGCTCATCCCGGCGGACATAAGGTAGATACAGCTTCTATCCAGAAGATCTGGAAGAATGAGTATTCTACAAAGGACGAAGCAACAAACACTTACAAGTCTGGTACTCTGACAGCTAACGGCGGTTGGTACGATGCTGGTGACCACGGTAAATACGTTGTTAACGGCGGTATCTCCGTATGGACTCTCCAGAATATGTACGAGAGAGCTATCAAGCAGGCTGGTTATGATGGAAAGTTTGATGATGGTTCTAAGACAATGCTCGTTCCTGAGGCTGGAAACAAGGTTCCGGATATCCTCGACGAAGCTGCAGTAGAGCTCGACTTTATCGCTCAGATGAAGGTTGTACCTACTGACTCTGCTTGGGGCAAGTATGAAGGTCTTTACTACCACAAGCTCCACGACCACAAGTGGACTGGTCTTGCTACAAAGTCTTGGGATTACGCAGAAGATACACTTTCTGACGGTTCTAAGGGCTGGGGTACAGTTCGTATCGTAAAGCCTCCGACGCTTGCTGCTACACTTAACTACGCTGCTTGTGCTGCTCAGGCTGCAAGACTCTGGAAGCCTTTCAATGAAACAAAGGCTAACACATACCTTGAGACAGCTAAGGAAGCTTTCGCAGCTTACGAAAAGCACTGGTATAAATATGATGATACTCCTACAACACACCCTGATCTCGGATGCGAGTGTCCTAAGGAAGAAATCAACGAGAATTCACTCTATGCTCCTATGTGGCAGGCAAAGGGCGGCGGACCTTACGGTGATAACAACGTTCTCGACGACGCTTACTGGGCAGCTTGTGAGCTTTACCTCTCATGCTCCGAAATGGGCGACGCTGACGCTGCAACATATAAGAAGGTTATGGATGGCTCTGAGTACGCTTACACATGTAACACAAGAATGGTAGGCGGCGAAAACAAGGACGGTTCATTCACATCCTTTAACTGGGGTAATACTGCTTCTGCAGGTACACTCTCACTCGCACTTCACAGCGATCTCATTTCTGCTGATGAAAGCGCTAAGGTAAAGTCTGCAATTACAAAGGCTGCAGATGACTATATTGCTGAAGAAAAAGCACAGGGTTATGGTATTCCTTATAAGTACGATGGTCCTGACTATAATGACCCGAACAACCTTGATCCTTCTGTAAAGATCAATGGTTATGAGTGGGGTTCAAACTCAATGGTTATCAACAACTGTATCGTTATGGCTTATGCTTATGACCTTACAAACGATATTAACTACATGAACGGCGTAGCTACAGGTATGAACTACCTCCTCGGATGTAACCCGCTTTCATTCTCTTATGTAACTGGTTACGGTAGCTATAAGGAAGAGAATCCTCACCACAGATATTGGTCTTACGAACTCGATAAGACTCTGCCTATGGCTCCCGACGGTGTTCTTTCCGGTGGTCCTAACGCAGGTCTCCAGGATCCTTATGTTCGTGCTCTCGGATTCGTTCCTGGCGATACAACTAACCCGTCACAGAGATGTTTCGTTGACTCTATCGAAGCATGGTCTACAAACGAAGTTACAATCAACTGGAACGCTCCTCTCGCTTGGATCGCTTCCTTCATGCAGGACGAAGCTGCTGATGCTGGTAACGGCACAATTGTTACTCCTCCTTCACCTGGTCCTGGCCCAGAGCTTCCTGATGCAACACTCTGGGGCGACACTAACTGCGATGGTGAAGTTCTCCTGAACGACGCTATCCTCATCCTCCAGAACCTCGGAAATCCTGATGAGTACAAGATCACAGATCAGGGTAAGGCTAACGCTGACGTATACGAGAATGGTACAGGACTTACAAACTCTGACTCTCTCCAGATTCAGAAGTTCCTCCTTAAGCTCGTATCTTCACTCGATCCTAAGGATTTCGTAAAGGAATAATTAAATTACACAGGTGATTTGGTATGATTTCAGAATCATAGCGACCTCCTGAAATAGAATACACCCTCTTTGTTTCGGCAGAGAGGGTGTTTTTTCGCATAAAAATACCACACATGAATAATGTGTGGTATTTTGCTATATTTCGTGCTTTTTGATTTTCATAATAATCATAAGTGACATAAGAAATGCCGCCGATGATATAGAAACTGCAATTCCGCTTTTTTTCATCGGAGCCTCGTATGAAATGAGGATATCGTGTTTTCCGGTTTTTATAGGGAATCCAATAAACGCAGTGTTCGTTTTATAGTATTCAGTCGGCTCGCCGTCAACGAAGATACGGAAATTCTTATCGTAAGGAATCGAAATATTGAACCAACTGTCATCAGTGATATTGATTACACCCTTTATTGAGTCAAATAGCGATTCACTGCGGTCAATAATGAATTCATCCAGACTATTTCTTGCATCGTTCAGTACAGAAGCATCAAGCGCAAAGACCTGAATATTGGAAATCGTGTAAAGTCCAGGTGAGAAGGTCAGCGTCAAACGGTCAGCAATTTCATATGAGGATAGAACATAGGTGAAATCATAGTTCTGATTGCAGTATTTCCAACGAGGATCAGTAAGCTTGTTTTTGACGCCGTTAACAACAAGGAATATATCATCGTACATAAGTGGGCTGCCAATCCTGTTGTCAGCTGATGCGGAAACTATAAGTATTTTGTTCTCATCGAATTTCTCAAGCTTCAGTTCGACCGTAAATTCAGTCTGCGTGTCGATAATGTAAGTTCCGTTTTCGTATTCAATATGCGGATCATTCATCATTGGCGACATATCAGGGAATATTTGTTCTGTCTTTTGTGCTGGAATTCCGTTATAACTGCCCGGAATAATAATATTATTCAGCAGAGCCTCAGCCTTGAACTGCGACGGGAGTTCCATAAATACATCTTCACCCATCACAGATGAGGAAGCATATCCGAGCGGAAATGCATAATCATTGCGGTATAGAGCGCAATCCTTGAGTTTTGTGATGATTTCTTCATTATACATTCTCATATGCTCCGAGGACATTCTGTAACGGCAGCCCATAAGCGTCGTAAAAAGTATGTTGTATGGCTGATTCTGAAGCGCATTATTTCGTGTCCGATTTTCGCTGAGCGACGTATTGAAGCGGAAATCACGCAAAAAAGGGTTGTTTATAGAGGAATAACTACTGGTAGAGAGATAATTCATATTGAAAATGCGGTTTACAGTGACATCATTATGAACAGTGTTTGCAAATCGGTACATATCCGTATCATTTTCAATTGTTGATAGAATGGTTTTTTCAGTTTCTGGATTGTAGAATTCTCTCACATGGTCGGATGTTGCAAATGTATCAATATAGTTGTTTATGAGACAAACTATCAAAGATCCTGCTGCGGCATAAAATGGGAGAATTTTCTCTTTATTTTTCCGGCAAATGCAAATCATAAAGAATCCAGTAAAAATAACAGCAGCAAGAATAGGGAGCATCAGTTTGTTGTAGTCCACATTGTAGTCGTCCAGCAGTATATTCAAAATACCCATAGCGGTGATAATTATTGAGGAAACTATGGCTGTCTGCAGGTCGAGTTTTTTTTCATTCAGAAAATATCCGGCAATGAGAAGCATAATCGGACTGAATGGAAGAAAAGCCTTTCCGTCTATGTACATAAATGCATTAACAATACTGTTTATAAGCGGAAACAGTATGCAGGCTATCAGAATTATTGACAGAAAGCGGACGCATTTTTTCCCTTTGATGAGCATATAAATTGAAGCAAAAAGTACAAAAACAGTCAGTCCCATGGAATATCCTGAGTAAAGAATTGTAGTCAGATTAACATCAAGCAGGAGAATATCGCTTATAGAAAATGTTGATGAAGTTTTTTCTCTGCCTGAAAATATAGCCATAAGAGTCGGCATCCACATAAAAGCGGAACAGAAGCATCCAGTAACGGCACTGATAAGCTTAATGCCGAAGGTTCTGAGAAAGCGCTTTATCAAAAAAGGCTTGTTTTCTTTAAGTTCCAGAAAAATCATGTAGATTAATACAGCTGCAAAGCATCCGACGCTGAAATAAAAGCTTGTGCAGAGAATACTGTATGACATAGCGGCGACGAACAGTGTATTTCTTGGGGAGTTTCGCTTCCTGCATCCGATAAGCAGTCCTATCAGAAACGGAAAATAATTCATGAACATGATATGGTGGTGGCTGTGAAAAAGAAGTCCGCCCGAGCAAAGAAACATCACTGCAAGTATGAAAGCCGTATTGCTTTTGAAATGTCCTCTAAAGAAGTAATATCCCGATATAGCGGAAACGAGCACAGTCGTCAGGCTTATGGCCTGAAGATATGTGCTCATTTTTATAAACGGCATGGCATACGCAGGGAGATAAAGAGGGTTAGCAATGCCGTAGTAGGAAAAATTGTAGATGTTCTGACCTCCGCCGATCTGTAGTGCAAAGTCAGGAAAGAAGTCGTATGTCTGGTAGAATCGCATCCGGAAGTATTCCGGAATGGCGAAATGCTGACTTTTCCAATCAGTATCGGATCCCCATACAAAGCCCTCGCCTCTTAATATCATGGTGACGGCTGTAATGAATAAGAATAAAAATGTGATAAGGGTTACAGCGGCTGCATCAGGATGTTTTTTCAGAAATGAACGGATTTTTGTCATTAGATCAACCTCCTGGCGATAGCATGAGGTTTATTTAAGCTCAGCAACGGTAACTCCGTCCTCGCCTTCACCAAATAGTCCAAGTCTGAAGCTTTTGACAGACGGATGTGATTTCAGTCGTCTGTGCACAGCAGTTCTGAGAAGTCCGGTTCCTTTGCCGTGAATTATCGTAACGGTTGAAATATTAGACATTACTGCCTGATCTATGAATGAATCGAGCTGATAAACACCATCGTCGCAGGCACAGCCACGGATATCAAGCTCCATTTTTCCACGACGTTCAGCCTTTATGCCGACTTTGTTCATGTTTCTGACAGGACGTTTCTGCTGAACGGGCTTAGGAGCTTCTTCAAGACGGAGACGTGAGATATTCATTTTTGTTTTCATAACGCCCATCTGAACGAATACGAAATCGCTGCCGTCAGGTTCGCCGGAAATTATTCCCTTGCGGTTGAGATCAACAATAAATACAGTATCGCCGCGTCTGAGTTTTCGTGGAAGAACGTATTCTTCCTGAGAATTGCGGCTGTCGATTGGGTTAGCGGTATCGTACATTTTGTTGAAACTCTGCTTTGTTCTTGATTTCATTGAAGAAACATTTCCGCTGAAATCCTTTTTGTCCTTTTCACGGCGGAGTTGTTCAAGTTCCTCTAAAAGCTCGTTTGATTCAGCCTTAGTTTGCTCGATAATCGTCATTGCACGGAGTCTTGCCTTTTCAAGCTCATCAGAACGTGCGGCTTCTAGTTCTTCACGTTCTTTTCTGATAGCTTCCTCATGCGCTGCTGTCTGAGCTCTGAGTCGGGAAATTTCTTCTTTCTGCCGTTCAAGCTCCAGACGGCTTGCTTCAAGCTTTCCGATAACTTCTTCAAGACGTGTATTTGCATCATCTACACGATTTTTGGCATCCTCGATAATATCCTCAGGCATACCAAGTCCGGCAGAAATTGCAAAAGCATTTGATTTTCCAGGAGAACCAACAATAAGCCTGTATGTTGGACGGAATGTCTCAATATCGAACTCACACGAAGCGTTCTGCACATCCGGACTGTCGATCGCAAAGACTTTAAGCTCCTGATAATGTGTAGTGACCATGACCTTTGCGCCGTTTTGCATAAGTTTTCTTATGATTGAGACAGCAAGTGCAGCTCCCTCAACGGGATCAGTTCCGGAACCAAGCTCATCAAGCAGAATAAGCGAGCTTTCGTCGGAGGTTTTAAGTATCTCGATAACTTTATTTGTGTGAGACGAGAACGTCGAAAGATTCTGTTCAATGCTCTGACTGTCACCGATATCAGCAAGAATGTGCCTAAAAACAGAAATACTGCTTCCGTCAGCGACAGGAATAAGAAGTCCGCACATGATCATTGCGCTGAGAAGTCCGGCAGTTTTGAGTGCAACAGTTTTTCCGCCGGTATTTGGACCGGTAATTATAAGTGCCTGATATTCGTCACCGAGAGAAAGATTGATCGGGACAGCTTTATTCTTATCAAGCAGGGGATGACGAGCTTTTTTCAGATTGATTATACCGTCATCAGTAATTTTCGGGAGAGAGCAGTTAAGCTTTGCCGCAAGATTTGATTTCGCAAAATAGAGGTTCAGCTCAACGCAAATCTTGTAATTTTCGCAAAGAATATCAGCATAATCGCCGCAGTCACGGCAGAGTTCACGGATAATTCTCTCGATTTCCTCCTGTTCCTTGCCTTCAAGGATACGGATATCGTTGTTTGCTTCTACGATAGCCATAGGCTCTATGAAGATCGTCTGTCCGGTTGCGGAAGTATCATGAACAAGACCGCTGATCTGCCCACGATGTTCCGATTTTACAGGAAGAACGAAGCGTCCGTCTCGGAGAGTGACTGTATTTTCCTGAAGGTACTGCTGAGTAGTCTTGTTTCTTATCATTTTATCGAGAGTTTCACGAAGCTGCATTCCGGCACGATTGATTTTCCGGCGAATTGCAGCCAGTTCCGGACTTGCAGCGTCAGCGATCTCGTTTTCGGAGATAATGGAACGCTCCAGCTTTTCAAGAAGCCAGTCATTTGGTTTAAGCTGAGAAAAAAGATAACTCAGTTCTGTTTCGATATTTTCGCAGTGACCGTACCAATCGGCAAGCCCCTTTATCTGTCGGAGCATAGCTGCGATATCCATGAGATCACGCAGTGAAATAACCGCTCCGGACTTGGCACGGGCGGCTGTTGTAGTTATATCCTTGAAGTTTGAAAACGGCGGAGTTCCGAACTGAACAGAAAGGCTGAGTGCCTGAGAGGTTTTAAGGCATTCGTATCGTGTACGTTCAAGGTCGCAGTCGGGACGGAGCGAAAGTGCCATTTTTCTTGTTTCCTCGTTTGAGGTAAGCTCCGCAAGCATTTCAAGAATTTTGTCAAGTTCAAGTGTTTTAAGATATTTATTCATAGATTTTCCTTATATCCTTGTAGTAATTGAGCGTCTGGAAACGGCGCTCAAGATGTTCGATAAGATAATTTTCCGTTATTGCAGAAAGAGTAAGCATAGCACTGTCAGAGATGCGGAAATTAAAAAGTCTGTTGAAATCAGCCAGAACGATATGACGGAGAGCGCTGAGAACAGGGAGCTTTATTTTTGTATATCCCTTGTCAACGGCGTCACTGAAGCAGTCCTCACAGTAGAAACAGCTTGATTTTTCGCTGAAATAGAGCGTTTCGGGTTCATATACGCCACACATACGGCAGCCGACTATATCAGGCATGAAGCCGATTTCCGCCATAAGACGCAGTTCAAAGATTGCCTTAAGCATTTCAGGCTCACGCTTACCGCTTTCGAGGTAATGGAATGTATTCAGAACAAGGCGCATAACATCCTCACTGCCGCAGTCCTCGTCGATGCAGTAGGTCAGAACCTCTGAAAAATAGGAAGCAAGCGCAATTTTTTGAAGTGAATCACGCAGTCCGTAGAAAATATGTATCGGCTCTGCACTGTTAAGATAATAACGATTGCCCTTCTTGTTCATGCAGAACTTAGAATAAGCGAAAAGCTGTGCAGAGCTTCGTGATTTTCCGCCGATTTTTCCGGCACCCTTTGCGGTTATTTCAATGATCCCGCTGTTTTTCGTGAGAACATCGATGAATTTATCATGTTCGCCCACAAGACGTTCTCTCAGGACGATTCCTTCTTGTATTATCATCTGATTTATCCTTGTATCTGAGATAGTCCTCTATAGTTCCGGACTGAGTAAATTTTATCCATAAAGTCTCATCTGACATATGTTTGACCTCCGCAATCTGTTGTATATCGGAAAAAGTCCGGCATACAGTTATTGATGCACCAGTTGATTTAATAAATGGACGATCAACCGGTACATCAATATTTTTTGCAGAAGCTATAAATATATTATCGGAAATTATTTCTCGGAAAGACCAAGAGTTCTGATGATACCCTCACGGTTGCGCCAGTCTTCCTTGACCTTTACCCAGCACTGGAGATTTACCTTGATCTGGAAGAAATCTTCAAGATCGAGTCGGGCGGCTGTCGAAGCCTTTTTGAGCATAGAACCACCTTTTCCGATGACGATACCCTTGTGAGATTCCTTTTCACAGTAGATCACAGCAGAGATATCGAGGATATCCTTGTCATCACGTTCGGACATAGTTTCAACGCCGACAGCGATTCCGTGAGGAACCTCGTCATTGAGAAGCATAAGCAGCTTTTCACGGATCATTTCAGCGGCGAGAATCTTTTCAGGCTGATCGGTGATCATATCGTCGGGGAAGAAATGTACAGATTCTTCTGACAGACTGATTATCTCGTCGATAACGATATCAACGCCATTGTTTTCGGTCACGCTGACAGGAATAATAGCGTGGAACTCAGCTTTTGATGTCATATCAGCAATAATCGGTGCAAGATCGTTCTTATTTCTGAGCAGATCAATTTTATTAAGTACGAGAATTACCGGCATTTTCGATTTGTTCATTGAACGGAGCAGATTAAGCTCCTGCTCATTAATTTTTTTTGTGCAGTCCATCATGAAGATAACAGCATCGATATCGCTGACGGATTCTTTTACGGTATTGAGCATATGCTCACTGAGCTTGTTTACAGGCTTGTGAAGTCCTGGTGTATCAAAGAAAACAAGCTGAACGTCGTCGATATTTCTTATTCCGGTAATGCGTGTGCGTGTAGTTTGTGGCTTATTGCTCACGGATGCAATTTTTTCTCCGATGATAGCGTTAAGCAACGAAGATTTTCCGGCGTTTGTACGGCCGGCGATAGTTACGAAAGCGGTTCTTGACATCAGGCGTTATCTCCGTTCACGATGAATGTTGCATCTCTGGAAATACCAAGTTTTTCGAGAACAGATTCCTCTTTTTCATGCATTATCTGCTGATCGAGAGAACTTGTCTCGTGATCATATCCGAGAAGGTGAAGCATGGAGTGAACCGTCAGAAATCCGATTTCACGTTCAAGAGAGTGACCGTAATTCTTAGCCTGTTTTACAGCTGTTTCAAGGGAAATAACAACATCTCCGAGAAGTACGGCACCTGTTTCGGGATTGATCTCTACGGAGCCGTCATCATCTGTAAGCGGGAAAGAGAGAACGTCCGTAACACTGTCCTTGTTTCTGTATATTTTGTTGAGATTTTTTATCTCATTGTTGCTTACGAAAGAAACGCTTACTTCGGCATCCTTGTCAAATTTTTCCGTAGTAAGAACAGCCTGACAGCATCTTCTGATGAGAAGTCTGATTCCTACAGGAATTTTAATTTCTGTCTGATTATTTTTCACATAAACTTTAAGTTTAGCCATGATTTTTCATTCTCCCTTCAACGGAATTATTATATTTTTCATATGCTTTGATAATATCCTGAACAAGTCTGTGACGAACAACATCCTTTTCACTGAACTTATGGATAAATATATCATCAATTCCTCTGAGCACCTTTACAGCTTCCACCAGACCGGATTTCTTCTTATCTGGGAGATCGATCTGTGTTATATCTCCGGTAATCACCATTTTACTTTCGTTTCCGAGACGAGTGAGGAACATTTTTATCTGTTCTGATGTAGTATTCTGTGCTTCATCGAGGATAATAAAAGCTTCATCGAGAGTACGTCCTCTCATATAAGCAAGCGGAGCGACTTCGATAATTCCCTTTTCCATGTATCGTGCAAAGCTTTCGGCGCCAAACAGGTCATAGAGGGCGTCATAAAGAGGTCTGAGGTAGGGATCCACCTTATCCTGCAGATCGCCGGGGAGGAAGCCGAGCTTTTCTCCTGCCTCAACAGCCGGACGAGTGAGGATTATTTTGCGGACTTTGTGTTCTCTGAAAGCCTTTACTGCCATTGCCACTGCAAGATAAGTTTTTCCTGTACCAGCCGGACCGATACCTATGATAATGGTATTGTCCTTTATGGCATCGACATATTTTTTCTGTCCGACGGTTCGTGCACGGAGAACTTTGCCGGAAGCGGACATACAAATTCCGTCCTTGCCGAGGTCACTAAGCTGCTGTTCAGCGCCGTCAGCGACCATGGAGGTTACATATCTTACGGTATGTTCACTTAGCTGCTGACCGTTGCTGCTGATCAGAAGCAGGGTGTTGAGTGCTTTTGCGGCGTTTTCGATATTATTATCGTCACCGATAAGTTTGATGCCGCCGTCACGAAGCACGGCGGTAACATTGTATTCTTTTTGTATGCGGCTGATATTGCCGTCGAGCTGTCCGAAAAGCTCAGAGAGCCTATCCGGATCGTTTACTGTAACAAATTTTTCTGACATTTAACTGCTCCTGTCATCCGGCTGATCACACGGAAAAGCTCCTGCTGCCGAAAGAGAGGCATTGGAGTATCTGCTGTCTGCCGTAACGTCTTTTATAACCCTGACGCTGCTGGGAAAATCAATCGCCTGTTCGGGTGAATCAAGCTCAAGTTCCATAACGGCGAGCTTATCCGAAAAGGGGTATGTATCAAGTTCAAAGAGCTGATTTTTGTAGTTAAAGCAGAATCTGACCTTATCGACAGGAATAAGCTCCTTGTCGGCTTCGCTGAGGAGTTTTTCGTATTCCCTGCGGCTTATTTCGTATTCTGTTTCTTCTCGTATGGTAGGCGAAATAAAAACTTTTTCGGTATAAGTGTAAGAAACTGTTTCGTTTTCCTCAAGACGCCTCACTCTGCGCTGGGAATCATTTTTTCCGCGGTGTAGATACGTCTGTACAATACTTATTTTTCGCCTTAAATCAAGTTTTTTTATATCCGGAAATTCTACCAGGAATTTCCTTTCGATTTCAAGTCCTGCTGCCATAATCCAACTCCGGAATCATATAAAAATTGTCACACATATATTATACATTATTTTTTGAATAATGTCAACAAAAACTTATTATTTTTTCTGTATAATCTGTTTAAGGTTGTGAGCTGTCAAAATCGTCAAGCATAATTCTGAAAAGGGAGCGTCCTTCGTTTGCGAGCTGAACGCGATTTGAATGAAAAGTTATCATATCATCGTAATCGCTGGGGATGAATTTTATTGTCATGTGGTTCTGGGCGACATCTATCTGGAGGTGAAGCTTTTCAGCGATCAAAGAAGCAAATTCGTTAAAAAAGTGCTCAAAGAAATCGCACATACCGAATGGATCATAATTTGTCTGCTGAATGAGTTCACCGGCATCTGCAGTGATCTGGGGGATATCATTTTTTATAGCTGCGGATATATCAAAGCTGGTGAGAATACTGGGTTTACCGCTTTCGGATGCGCAGCTTTTTCTAATGAATCCGAGAAGCAGCATATCAAGAAGCTCGCTTGATGTGACTGCAATGAAATCCTGCTGAACGGCAGCTGTTATTTTGCATTTTTCGCCAAGAACTCTTTTGCAGCCGGAAACGAAATCGTTCAGATATTTTTCTGCTTTTATCTGCCTGAACTTTGCGTTGTCGCTCAGTATAGCGGAGCAGAAAATTCCTGTTCGCTGAAGTTGGGCGGTCAGGGAATTGATCATATTCTGGCAGTAATCCGATAGATTTCTTGATTCCTCATCATCTTTTGCGACATTTTCCAGCATATTTGAGAAGCTGGAGAGAACTGTGGCGGCGTAATCTGCGATCAGTCCGAAATTTTTTGTCATTTCCTTGCTGTATGGATTGTTGTAAAAATCCATAAAATTCTTTAAATCATCCATGCTGATCTCCTTTCTTTTTATTGTAGCTGCATTTAATCCGTATAAGAAGATTATACACTATTTTATCGAAAAATACAAATAAAAATTATATTTTGCGATAAATGGATGTGATTTATTGTGAATTTGAATAAAAGTGGATATTTAAATTAGTACAAAGCGATAAATTTTGTACATTTCCTTAATTTTTCGTTATTTTTTTATCTAACCTCTTGAAAAAATTTCTTGTTTGGAGTATAATATAAATATAAAATTTTTAGGAGGTAATTTCCAATGTCAGTTAAAGTTGCTATTAATGGTTTCGGTCGTATCGGCCGTCTTGCTTTCAGACAGATGTTTGATGCTGAGGGTTACGAGGTTGTTGCTATCAACGATCTTACAAAGCCTTCAATGCTCGCTCAGCTCCTCAAGTATGATACCGCTCAGGGCGGATACTGCGGAAAGATCGGCGAAGGTCTCCACACTGTAGAGGCTGACGACGAGGCTGGTACAATCACTGTAGACGGCAAGACACTTACAATTTATGCTAAGGCTAACGCTGCTGAGCTTCCTTGGGGCGAAATCGGCGTTGACGTAGTTCTCGAGTGCACAGGTTTCTACTGCTCTAAGGAGAAGTCACAGGCTCATATCGATGCTGGTGCTAAGAAGGTTGTTATTTCTGCTCCCGCAGGCAACGATCTTCCTACAATCGTATTCAGCGTAAACGAGAATACTCTTACAGCTGATGACAAGATCATCTCTGCTGCTTCATGTACAACAAACTGCCTCGCTCCTATGGCTAAGGCTCTTAACGACTATGCTCCTATCCAGAGCGGTATCATGAGCACAATCCACGCTTACACAGGCGATCAGATGATCCTTGACGGTCCTCACAGAAAGGGTGACTTCAGAAGAGCAAGAGCTGGTGCTGCTAACATCGTTCCTAACTCAACAGGTGCTGCTAAGGCTATCGGTCTTGTAATTCCTGAGCTCAACGGCAAGCTCATCGGTTCTGCTCAGAGAGTTCCTGTTCCGACAGGTTCTACAACAATCCTTACAGCTGTTGTTAAGGGTGCAGACGTAACTAAGGAAGGTATCAACGCTGCTATGAAGGCTGCTGCTTCTGAGTCCTTCGGTTACAACACAGACGAGATCGTTTCTTCTGACGTTATCGGCATGAAGTACGGTTCACTCTTTGATGCAACACAGACAATGGTTGCTAAGATCGCTGACGATCTTTACGAGGTTCAGGTAGTTTCATGGTATGACAACGAGAATTCTTACACATCACAGATGGTAAGAACTATCAAGTACTTCGCTGAGCTCGGCTAATTAAAAACTTTAAAATTGCAGGGGCGGCTTTTGTCGTCCCTGTATTTGTGTTTTTAAGGAATTATGAAAGGAGAATATTATGGTTAACCGCAGAAAATTAATAGCTATAATTGCTGCTGTTGCTGTGGCAATTGCTGTAATGGTGATCGTTCTGGTGTCAGTGCTGCTGTTCGGAAAAGATGAAGATGGTCCCAGCAGATATGACGTAAAATCGGGGATAGCTTCTGCTGAATCAGCTGCTTCTGCTACGATGAAGGCTTTTGGCGTTACTCTGCAGAACTGTGACGAAGAGGATTATGATGTGAGCTTCAGCGGCTGGATAGAATTTGATGGCTCGTGGGGAGAGGCTGTCGGAAATAACAACAGACCTAAAAAACTTACAAAGGAAAACGCTGAGGAATTTCTGGCTGCTGACATCAAGAAATATTTTTCTGATGTAGTTGATGTCAAGAAGGGTGCAGCTTATATCCGCAATGGAATGTGCGATGCGGTTTGTCTCACTAATGACGGTGAATACTGGGGTACATATCCCGGAGGAGTTGTTACAGTGGAGGACTATATGGAAAAAGACGGCGTCGATATGGATGAATGCATAGAAAGGCTTGAGGATAAGTATCTGAGCTAAATACTGTTCGTTTTTACAGGGTAGCTTTGCTGAGCTGTCCTGTATGCCGATTTTTTTAAAAAAATCTGAAAAAAGGCTTGACTTTTCCGGAAGTATGTGGTATAATTACTTTACCTCGATAGGGGCTTATTTTTATGCCCGATACGAGGGAGGCAAACAACCTACCTCCGCTAAGCCGGAGGAAGTATTAATTCAGGAGGTGCCGATATGAGAGTAAAGGTTACTTTAGCTTGCACAGAGTGCAAACAGCGCAACTATGTTTCCAAGAAAAACAAGAAGAATGATCCCGACAGACTCGAAATGATGAAGCATTGCAAGTTCTGCAGGAAGCATACTCTTCACAAGGAAACTAAGTAATCGGAAGGAGTATTTTTATGGCTAAGGATACAACTTCAGAAAAGAAGTCCGAAAAAACCGAGAAGAAAAAGCCCGGTAAAATCCGTAAGTGGTTTAAGGACTTAAGAATCGAATTCAAAAAAGTGGTTTGGCCTTCAAAGAAAACTGTTGCAAACAATACATCTGTTGTAGTCGGTGTTGTTGCACTTGCAGCTCTTTTTGTAGGTCTGCTTGACACGGGTTTCTTAGAGCTCATGTCTCTGATCTATAAGCGCTAAACCTTCGGAAATCTGAGGAGGATTATTATGTCAGAAGCAGCAAAGTGGTATGTTATCCACACATATTCAGGCTACGAAAATAAGGTTGCCCAGAATATTGAGAAGGTTGTTGAAAACCGTAAGCTTCATGATCTTATCCACGAGGTCAGAGTTCCGACTGAAAAGGTGACGGAAATCACCGACGGAAAAACAAAAGAGATCGAACGCAAGACCTATCCTGGTTACGTTCTGGTCAAAATGATCGTTACTGACGACTCATGGTATGTCGTAAGAAATACCAGAGGCTGTACCGGCTTTGTCGGTCCCGCTTCTGAGCCTACACCGCTTTCTGAAGCAGAAGTTAAGTCTCTCTTCGGAATCGACGTTTCTTCCACTGTTGAAGTAAACTTCGGCGTCGGCGACAGGGTTCAGATCTCAGGTACCGCTATGGACGGATTTATTGGCGTAGTTCAGAACATCAATCTCGACGACCGCTCCGTTGATCTTCTTGTATCAATGTTCGGACGTGAAACACCCACTACACTTCCTCTTAGTCAGGTAATCAGAGTGGATGATTAACAAGGTCAAAAAAGAAGCCCGCGCGGCTTCAGTGGGAGAGGTAAAATAAGTCTTGCCTCGCCATTTACCACATTTATGGAGGTGCGAATTACATGGCACAGAAAGTAGTTGGCTACATTAAGCTTCAGATCGCAGCAGGAAAGGCTACTCCTGCACCGCCTGTTGGTCCGGCTCTCGGTCAGCACGGCGTTAATATCATGGCATTCACAAAGGAATTCAATGAGAGAACTAAGAACGACATCGGTATGATTATCCCTGTTGTTATTACTGTTTATGCAGACCGTTCATTCTCATTTATCACAAAGACTCCCCCCGCTGCAGTTCTTATCAAGAAGGCTTGCAACATCAACAGCGGTTCAGGAGTTCCTAACAAGACAAAGGTTGCAAACATCACTAAGGAGCAGGTTCAGAAGATCGCTGAGCAGAAGATGCCCGATCTTAATGCTGGTTCACTCGAAGCAGCTATGAGCATGATCGCAGGAACAGCTCGCTCAATGGGCGTTGTAGTTGTTGACTGATTTTTGAATGACGACGGAACCGGAGCTTGATTATATCCGTATTCCGTTCTGACTTCTCTGAGCTGTCATTATGACAGGCTATATTGGTGGGAGGAAAATTCCGCTAACCGATCAGCTATAGGCAATCGGTATTACCACTTAAACAGGAGGAAATATAATGAAACACGGCAAAAAATATGTTGACAGCGTTAAGGCTGTTGATTATGCAAAGCAGTATGAATCTGCAGAGGCTCTTGACCTCGTTTGCAAAAATGCAAAGGCTAAGTTTGATGAAACTGTAGAAGCTCATATCCGTCTCGGCGTTGACTCAAGACACGCTGATCAGCAGGTTAGAGGCGCTGTTGTTCTTCCTAACGGAACAGGTAAGAGCGTAAGAGTTCTTGTATTCTGTAAGGAAGATAAGTACGAGGCTGCTCAGGCTGCTGGCGCTGAGTATGTTGGCGGTATGGATTACGTTGACAAGATCATGAAGGAAAACTGGATGGAGTTCGACGTTGTTGTTGCTTCACCTGACATGATGGGTCTTGTTGGACGTCTCGGTAAGGTTCTCGGACCTCGTGGTCTTATGCCTAACCCGAAGGCTGGTACAGTAACACCTGACGTTGCAAAGGCTGTTACAGAAGCAAAGGCTGGTAAGATCGAGTACCGTCTCGATAAGACAAACATCATTCACTGTCCTATCGGTAAGGTATCTTTCGGTGCTGCTAAGCTCGAAGAAAACTTCACAACTCTTATGGAAGCTATTGTTAAGGCTAAGCCTGCTGCTGCTAAGGGTACTTACCTCAAGAGCTGCACAGTTACTTCAACAATGGGTCCTGGAGTTCCCGTTGCAACTGCTAAGTTCGGCGTTTGATCATAAACAATATGAGCCTGTCCCGTTATGGGGCAGGCTTTTTTGTCGTATATTGTCATATAATCCGTCTGCGAGGAATACTATTGTACCGAGGAGGCGATGATATGGACAAAAATCAGCTTGATGAATACAAGCGTGAGATGATGAAGCTGTATGGTCAGCGACGTACCGGAGAAGAAAGAATTGTTCCGGTACAGAGCGAAGAAACTGTCATGAAAGAGGAAATTAACGATAATATGTCAGTACCGGAGGAGGGATTTCAGGATAATGTTTCTCCTGAAATAGAGGAAATTGATCCGGAAGCTGCCGATGATACATCATGGTCCGGATTTCTTGAAAAAGAGCCGAATGATCTTGATGAGCGTTTTCCTGATCCTGATCTTTCAGAACTCGAATCTGAGACTATAGTGAATAATCCGGCAGCAGAAAATGATCTAGGAACTTCAGTCGGATTTATCCTTGTAAACGTCCGTGCAGGTGATGAATCCTTTGCAATCGAGGGAGCTGTTGTGGTTGTTTCAGCGATAATCAATGGAACCAGACTTATCATAGCAACCGGTATTGCTGACAACAGCGGTACTGCTCCGCTTTTTGAGGTTCCGGTGCCTGATCCGAGTTTTTCTCAGCAGCCGTTTTCTGAGACACGTCCCTACAGCCTTTATGATATAAGCGTGACGGCAAAGGGATTTTTCAACGCCAGAAGCGTTGATGTTCCAGTATTTTCCGGCATTACGTCGATTCAGAATTTCAATATGATACCGGTTCCGCTGATGATGAAGGAAACTGATGAGACGCTGACTATTTACAATCAGGAGCCGTTTTTCGGGACTTCTGCCGGACAGGAGGAATAAGTAATGCTTTCAGGAATTCCTTATATTCCGGAGACTATAACCGTTCACCTCGGAGCTCCGGATTCAAATGCGCCTAATGTTACGGTAAGCTTTCCGTCGTATATCAAGAATGTTGCGTCAAGCGAGATATATCCTACATGGCCGGAAAGCTCGCTGAGAGCTAATATATACGTCATTGTGTCGTATGCGCTAAATCGTATTTACACGGAATGGTACAGATCAAGGGGATATAATTTTGATATAACTTCCACCACACAGTATGATCAGAAGTTCATAAACGGCAGAGAAATATTCAGCAATATCAGCTTTCTTGTGGATGAGCTGTTCAATGATTACGTCACACGCTCCGGATTTATCGAGCCGTTGTTTACTGCTTTCTGCAACGGCACAACTTCTACCTGTGACGGACTTTCTCAGTGGGGAACGGTAGATCTTGCCAACGATGGTTTGACACCATTTGAGATACTCCAGTATTATTACGGAAAAAATATAGAGCTTGTAAGGGATGCTCCGGTGCAGAGTGCGTCACCATCGTATCCCGGAATTGAACTTAAGCTCGGTTCGGGCGGAAATGATGTGCGTTCCATGCAGATATTTCTTAACAGGATATCAGTGAATTTTCCGGCAATACCAAAGATTCCCGCAACAGACGGGATCTTTGATCCGGCGACAGAAGCGGCAGTCATCAAATTCCAGGAGGTCTTTGATCTTATGCCGAATGGCATTGTTGATGCTGCGACATGGTACAGGATTACTTATATCTACACAAGCGTGAAGCGTCTTGCAGAGCTTAATTCAGAGGGAGTCCGTCTTGAAGATGTGATGAATATTTACACTGAGGATCTTCATATCGGAATGCAGAGTCAGGAGGTAAGTACTTTTCAGTACTATCTTGCCGTTATCGGAGCGTATTATGCAATGGTCGAACCCGTCGAGATAACTGGATATTTCGGTGAAAATACTGAGCGTTCCGTAAAATCATTCCAGCGTGTTTTCGGGCTTCCGCAGACAGGTGAGATAGACCGTGCTACACGAAATGATATCTATCGTGCTTACGAAGGAATTGTTGAGTCAGTGCCGCCTCAGTATGTGGATGTTGCACTTTATCCGGGAACTGTGCTTCGTGAGGGTGTTTCCGGAGAATATGTAAGGATTCTTCAGGAGTATCTCACATTTATCAATGGTACTTATAAAAATATTCCGGCGGTAAATAATACCGGATATTTCGGACCAGTTACAAAGCAGTCGGTTACTGCATTTCAGAAGCAGTTCGGAATAAATCCGTCCGGAATAGTAGGCGGTGTTACATGGGATAAAATTGCTGAGGTGTATTCTGATCTGAAATTCGGATTTGATAAAAGACCGTATCAGAATCCGGGATACATCATTACACAGGCGTGAAGGGAGCGTTATGAATGCCATACACAAATGCGCAGAGAAGGCAGCACATAAGGGAAATACAGACATATTTATATGCAATATCGCTATTTGACAGCAGAATTCCGGCGATTATTCCGGACGGAAATTATGGTACTGAGACGGCTGTGACAGTGAAGGCGTTTCAGCGTGCATACGGATTAGCAGATACGGGAAATGTTGATTCTGCAACATGGAATAAAATTGTCAGCGTTTACAGGGAATATCAGAGAATGGAGCCGCGTCCGCTGAATTGCTTTCCGTCAGAGAGGCATACAGTCAGGTCGGGCGATAAAGGCGAGCTTGTATGTATCATACAGTCGATTCTGAGAGTGCTCCAGAAATACTACGATAATTTTCCTCCGCTGACGTCGTGCGGAACATACAGCGAGGATACAGTAAAGGCAGTGAGAGCTTTTCAGCAAAAAGTCGGACTTCCGGTCAGCGGTACTGTTGACTGCAAGACGTGGAATATGCTTGTCACCAGTTTTGAGCATACTCTCAGCACAATGCAAGGTCAAAAATAAACGGATATATTGACAAAATCCGTGAATCGTGATATAATAAAATAATATGAAATAAAAATTGAGGATGATAAAATATGGATTATAATGCACTTGCAAATCTGCTTTTTCCTGATGTTACAGCTCAGCCGGAGGATATGGAAAACCGTTTTCCGCAGCGTGAACTTCCGGCAGGAGCTTGCGTTACCCGTATAGGTCCAAGTCCCACAGGCTTCGTACATCTTGGAAATCTCTATAATGCTCTTATCGGTGAACGCCTTGCTCATCAGTCCGGCGGCGTTTTTTATCTGCGTATCGAGGATACCGACAATAAGCGTGAGGTCGAAGGCGCTGTTGAAACAGTCATCAGCGCTATGAGCTACTTCGGTGTGAATTTCGATGAGGGTGCTGTTTCCGGCGGAGATAATGGAAATTACGGTCCTTATCGTCAGAGACAGCGTGAGGAAATATATCACGTTTTCGCTAAGCATCTCGTTCAGAGAGGTCTTGCGTATCCTTGTTTCCTGACAGCTGAGGAAATCGACGTTATCCGTGAGAAGCAGACTGCTAATAAGGAAAATCCCGGAATCTACGGTGAATACGCTGCCTGCCGTGATCTTTCGATAGATCAGGTCAAGGAAAATATCAGCGCCGGCAAGGAATGGGTTCTCAGATACAGAGGCGTTCAGACAGACGAGTACATCGCTGTTGAGGACGCAGTAAGAGGAAAGCTCGAAATGCCGAGAAACAATATGGATTTCGTTCTCCTCAAGAGCGACGGAATTCCGACATATCACTTCGCTCACGTTGTGGACGATCACCTTATGCGCTCTACACACGTTATCAGAGGAGAGGAGTGGCTTTCATCACTTCCTATGCACGTTGAGCTTTTTGGTGCTCTTGGCTGGGAAATGCCTATATACTGCCATACTGCCACACTCATGAAAATGGAAGGCACCGGCAAGCGTAAGCTTTCAAAGAGAAAGGATCCTGAGCTTGCTCTGTCTTATTATCAGCAGGAGGGTATCAGTGCTGATTCTATCTGGGAATTCCTTCTCACAGTTCTTAACTCCAACTTCGAGGAGTGGAGAATCGCAAATCCTGACGCTGATTATAGGGATTTCCCCTACACTCTGGAAAAAATGTCAATTTCCGGAGCACTCGTTGATCTGGACAAGCTGAGAAACATCTCTAAGGACGTAATCGGACGCATGACTGCTGAAAACGTATACAAGAACTGGCTCAGCTGGTGCGAGGAATACGATCAGACATTCGCAGAGCTTATCAAGAAGTATCCTGAGAGAACAGTGGCTGCGCTCAACGTCGGAAAGGGCGGAAATAAGCCGAGAAAGGATCTCGAAACATGGAAGCAGGCTTGCGTGTTCATGAGCTTCTACTACGATGAGACTTTCACTGTTGCCGACGAAATGCCTGAGGAGTGCGACGAGGAAACAAGAAAGCTTTTCTTTGCGAAATATCTCGAAAGTTACGATCATGCTGACGATTCCTCTGCGTGGTTCGACAAGGTAAAGACGATCACTGATGAACTCGGATTTGCTGTAAAGCCTAAGGATTACAAAAAGAATCCCGATCAGTTCAAGGGAAGCATCGTTCATATCACAAATATGCTGAGAATTGCGCTCACAGGCCGTGCAAATGCACCTGATATCCACGAGGTAAGCCATGTTCTTGGTGAGGATATCGTAAGAAACAGAATAAAAAACTGGCTTTAATTATAAAGTAAAATCGAAAGGTCTTGAAAAAATGGCAAGAAATAAAGATCAGAATAACGGAAGACCCTTTGAGATTCCACGTCCGGAATTTCCTAAGCGTGCAGTTATCACCGGAGGAATGCCCTACGGAAACAAGGAACTTCACTTTGGCCATGTGGGCGGAATGCTTGTATTTGCCGATACTTACGCAAGATTTCTCCGTGACAGAATAGGCAAAGAGAATGTTATTTTCGTCAGCGGTACTGACTGCTATGGTTCGCCTATCGCTGAGGGATGGCGTGTGAAGGTGGAAAAGGGCGAGTTTGAGGGCACTCTTGAAGAATTTGTGGGGAGCAATCACGATAAACAGAAGAAAACGCTCGCTTCATACGGTATATCACCGAATCTCTTTGCTGCATCCGGTCTTGGCAGATCAAAGGAGATCCACGCAGAAGTAACAGACTGGTTCATCCGTTCCCTCTACAAAAAGGGACAGCTTGATAAGATCACAACAATGCAGTTCTTTGACGAAAAGGCAGGAGTTTTCCTCAACGGCCGTCAGGTAGTCGGAAAATGTCCTGTTGAAGGCTGTACATCTGAAAAAGGATACGCAGACGAATGTGATCTCGGTCATCAGTATATGCCGGAGAATCTTCTTAATCCTGTCAGCACTCTTACTGGAGAAACTCCCGTAATGAAGCCCGTTACCAACTGGTATTTCCGTCTGAGAGATTACGAACAACTGATGAAAAACTGGGTTGAGGAGCTTAAAAAGCGTAAGGATGTCCGCCCTGTTGTGTGGAAAACTATCGACGAATTCCTGAAAGCTCCGTCAATCTATATCAAGCGTGAATTTGAGGAAAAATACATGGAACTCAGAGCTGCTATGCCTGAGCATGAGTACTTTGAGGAAAAGAAAAAGCCTTCTTTCACAATCGAGTTTAAAAATCTTCCTGACTGCGATGAAGCTTGTCGTATCCTTACTGAAAACGGTATTCGCTATCGTACCGGAAAGACGCTCGTTCCGTTCCGTCTGACAGGAAACATCGAATGGGGCGTACCTGCGCCTGTTCTCGAGGGAGAAGATCCGCTTACAGTGTGGGTATGGCCGGAATCACTCTGGGCACCTATTTCATTTACACAGACATATCTGGAGCAGTCCGGACAGGATAAGGAAGACTGGAAAAAATACTGGTGCAGTAAGGATGCAACAGTTTATCAGTTCATCGGACAGGATAATATCTATTTCTACGGAATTACTGAGCCGGCTATGTGGATGGCTCAGCAGGAGAGTGTGGAAAAGACAGCTTCTCCGGCTGAAGGAGAGCTTCAGATGCCTATAATCGTGGCAAATCATCACATTCTGTTCCTTGACAAGAAGGCTTCAAGCTCCGGAGCTGTAAAGCCTCCTATGGCTGATGAACTTCTTGATCACTACACTCCCGAGCAGCTTCGTATGCACTGGCTCGGTCTTGGACTCGGACAGCGTTCCGTAAGCTTCATGCCGAAGCCGTATAATCCCGATGCTAATCCGGAAGATACAGATCCTGTTGTAAAGGACGGACTGCTTCTTTCAAACGTGTATAACAGAATGATCCGTACAGCATTCTATACAACACAGAAGGAACTGAACGGAATTCTTCCTGACAAGACACCGGAGGAAAGTTTCCTTGCTGACGCTAAAAAGGCTGTTCTGGAATATGAGCGTCATATGTCGAAGTTTGCGTTCCACCAGTGCACATACGTCCTTGACAGCTATATCAGAAACGGAAGTAAGTATATGGCTAAGGCTCTCACAGGCGAATATCCTGACCGTGATGCCCTTGAACAGGCTCTTGCAAATCTGTTCTATATTATCAGAATTGCCGGCGTACTGCTTCATCCTATGGCACCATTCGGTACAGAAAAGCTTCGTGAATATCTCCAGACAGATGAACGTATCTGGTCATGGGATACTATTCTTGAACCGATTAATTTCTTCACCGGCGAAAAACATGAACTTAAATTCCTGCCGCCGAGAACCGACTTCTTTACTCGCCATGAAAGCCAGTTTGAATAAAATTTACGGTCAGCTT
Organism: Ruminococcus sp.; assembly: GCA_017461395.1. Classification (GTDB taxonomy): domain Bacteria; phylum Bacillota; class Clostridia; order Oscillospirales; family Ruminococcaceae; genus Ruminococcus. The sequence continues at coordinate 20,725 of JAFTYF010000053.1, read as the reverse complement.
GACTGTTATACTTTTATAGAACTTTTATATGTATTTATCGGGGGAAACCTTTCTGAGGAAAGGTTGTCCCCCGAACCCCCTTCCAAAGACTTTTAATATTAAAATTTCAGCCGGATAGGGCGCACACCAGTTAATGAGAAAGTTGAGATTTCTCTTAGTGCGCCCTATCCGGCTGAAATTTAGTACTGAAAGTTTTAGGCAAGGAGTTTGAGGAAGAACCCTTTTTCAAAAGGGTTTTCCTCAATAACACCTGTAAGAGTTCCTATAAAAATATTACAGTAAACTGACCGTATATTTATTATTTAAAGTAATTCACGCCGCTTTCGAAGATTTTCTGATCCTTATTTCCGGCAACGTTCTTACCGATAAAGCTGCCCATACGTTCACTGTGTCCCATTTTACCGAGAACACGTCCGTCAGGGGAAGTAATACCCTCGATAGCCTCGATAGAAGTATTGGGGTTATAGCGGATATCCATTGTCGGATTGCCGTTAAGGTCAACGTACTGAGTAGCGATCTGACCATTATTAGCCATCTGCTGGATAAGGCTTGCAGGAGCAACGAAGCGTCCTTCGCCGTGAGAGATCGGGATGGTGTGGATATCACCAACCTCACATCCGTAGAGCCATGGGCTCTTGTTGGAAGCGATTCTTGTATTTACCATCATTGACTGGTGGCGTGCAATTGTATTGAAAGTAAGGGTGGGTGATTCCTCTGTCATATCAACGATCTCACCGTAAGGCACAAGACCAAGCTTGATAAGAGCCTGGAAGCCGTTGCAGATACCGAGCATAAGACCGTCACGGTTTTTAAGAAGATCATGAACAGCGTCCTTAATTCGGGGGTTGCGGAAGAATGCAGTAATGAACTTACCGCTTCCCTCAGGTTCGTCACCGCCGCTGAATCCGCCGGGAATCATAATGATCTGTGATTTTCTGATAGCCTTTTCAAAGTAGTTTACGGATTCCTCGATAGCCTCTGCTGTAAGGTTTCTGATAACAACAGTTTCCGGAACAGCGCCAGCCTTTTCAAATACTCTTGCAGTATCGTATTCGCAGTTTGTGCCTGGGAATACAGGGATAAGCACTCTCGGCTGAGCTGCCTTGATAGAAGCTGTAAGATGGAGTCTGTCAGAATGTGAGTAAACCTCAGGAGTAACGTCAGTAGTCTTGATTCTGCACGGGAATACAGGTTCAAGCTTGCCTTCCCATACACGCTGGATGTTGTCGAGATTTACAGTGTAGTCGATGCAGCGGATCATGTAATCGGAGATAGTCTTACCGATAACGTATTCACCGTCCTGAGCGCTGCCGTTAAGTTCGATAATGAATGAACCATAGCAAGGCTTAAAGAGCTGTTCGCTTGTAAGACGTACATCGAATGCAAAGCCGATCTTGTTACCGAAGCACATCTTTGCGATACCCTCAGCAGCGCCGCCGTAGCCGATAGTCCAGATTGAGTTAGCACGACCGTCAGCAATGAGCTTTTCTACCTTATCGAAGCAGTCTCTTATGCTGCTGAATACAGGCAGACCATTTTCGTCGTATTCAGGAGTGATCATGATAACCGAGCTGCCTGCGCTCTTGAATTCAGTAGAAACGATCTTGTCAGCCATTGCAGTAGAAACAGCGAATGAAACAAGTGTAGGCGGAACGTCGATATTTTCAAATGTACCGGACATTGAGTCTTTACCGCCGATAGAGCCGCAGCCCATTTCAAGCTGAGCCTTGAAAGCACCGAGGAGTGCAGCCATAGGCTTGCCCCAGCGCTTGGGATCGTTCTGAGTTCTCTCGAAGTATTCCTGGAATGTCAGCCAGCACTTCTTATAAGTACCGCCGGCTGCAACTACCTTAGCGATAGATTCGATAACAGCGAGCATTGCACCGTGGTAGGGGCTCTTTTCGGATATATCAGGGTTGTAACCCCAACCCATGAGGGAACAAGTCTTTGTATCGCCTGAAAGTACTGGAATCTTTGCAGCCATAGCCTGAGAAGGAGTCATCTGGTATACACCGCCGAAAGGCATAAGAACAGTACCGGCACCGATAGTAGAGTCAAACTTCTCAATAAGTCCCTTCTGTGAGCATACGTTAAGGTTGGACATAAGCTCAGTCCATGAATCAGCACTGTCTGTAATTTCCTCAGTTTTAGCTTCTGCGGGAGCTTCAATTTCGATATCTGTATACTTGGGAGCACCGTTGGAGTTAAGGAATTCACGGGAAAGATCAACGATAGTGTTGCCGTTCCAGATCATCTTGAGACGGGGTTCTTCAACAACGTCAGCAACGAGAGTAGCTTCAAGATTTTCCTTAGCAGCTTCTGCCATGAATTTCTCCATATCCTCAGGAGCGATAACAACAGCCATTCTTTCCTGTGATTCAGAAATAGCGATTTCAGTTCCGTCAAGACCCTCATACTTCTTTGGAACGGCGTTAAGATTGATCACAAGACCGTCAGTAAGCTCACCGATAGCAACAGAAACACCGCCTGCACCGAAGTCGTTGCAGCGCTTAATCATTTTTGTTACGTCAGGATTGCGGAAAAGTCTCTGGAGTTTTCTTTCCTCAGGGGGATTACCCTTCTGAACCTCTGCACCGCAGTGTTCGAGTGATTCAAGAGTGTGTGACTTGGAGGAACCTGTAGCACCGCCGCAGCCGTCACGGCCTGTTTTTCCGCCGAGGAGGATAACGATATCTCCGGGAACAGGTCTTTCACGTCTGATATTTTCAGCAGGAGCAGCACCTAAAACAGCACCGATCTCCATTCTTTTTGCAACATATCCTGGATGATATACTTCTGCAACATGACCAGTAGCAAGACCGATCTGGTTGCCGTAAGAGCTGTATCCATTAGCTGCGCCTACAGTGATTTTTCTCTGCGGAAGCTTTCCGGAAATAGTATCTTCAACGGGAACGAGAGGATTAGCAGCACCGGTCACACGCATTGCCTGATAAACGTAGGAACGTCCTGAAAGCGGATCACGGATAGCACCGCCGAGACAGGTTGCAGCACCGCCGAAAGGTTCGATCTCGGTGGGGTGATTGTGCGTCTCGTTCTTGAACATAAGGATCCAGTCCTCAAGCTCTCCATCGATGTCAACTTTGATTTTAACAGAGCAGGCATTGATTTCTTCGCTCTCGTCGAGATCAGGGAGAAGACCGTCATTCTTGAGCTTCTTAGCAGCGAGAGTACCAATGTCCATAAGAGTTACAGGGCGATCAGATCTGCCAAGCTCCTCACGGACATTAAGGTACATATCGTATGTATCCTTGATGTAGGGAGTGTTTATGTCAACCTTTTCAACATTTGTGAGGAAAGTAGTGTGACGGCAGTGATCGGACCAGTATGTGTCGATCATTCTGATTTCAGTGATAGTGGGGTTACGCTTTTCCTCGTTGCGGAAATAATCCTGACAGAACTTGATATCATCATAGTCCATAGCAAGACCGAACTTGTCCACAAATGCGTGAAGTCCGAATGCATTGAGATTGATAAAGCCTTCAAGTTCCTCAACAGTTTCAGGGATATCGTAATTTGTGTCGAGCGTCTTAGGCTTTTCGAGAGAAGCTTCACGGCTCTCAACGGGGTTGATTATATAAGCTTTAAGCTTGTTGAATTCATCGTCTGTGAGTCTGCCGGAAACGATGTATACACGGGCATTTCTCACACGGCATCTTTCGCCCTGACGGAGAATCTGGATACACTGCTCACAGCTGTCAGCTCTCTGATCGAACTGACCGGGAAGATACTCAACTGCAAAAACCCTGTCATTTTCGCCGATAGAAGGCATCTCATCATAAACAATGTCAACGGCAGGCTCAGAGAAAACTGTATCAACAGCAGCGTTGAAATCCTCCTCGCTGAGCTTGTCTGCATCATATCTGTTAAGGATTCTGAGGTTAGTCAGATTGAGACGGAGAGCAGTGCTCACGTCGTTCATTACGGAACGCGCTTCTACAGCGAATTCCGGTTTCTTTTCAACATAAATTCTGTATACGGACATAATTAAATCTCCTTTCCGAGGCAAGCTGTTTTTCAGTCCTGAATCCAAATGGATTTTCTCAGAGGCAGAAACAGGATTCCACGAAATACTTTTGATTTTACGGCTCACAAATGGTGCCATAGCAATAGTCATTGTGTGCCTCTTCTATTGTAACATAAAAAATGAAATTACGCAAACTTTTTTTTGAATTTTTCCGTGAAATTTTTATTAATGTATAATCCGGCGCATATCCGTGGTGGAATTCTGTACTGTTTTCACGTTCAAAGAGTACAGGGACAGTTTTTCCGACAAGACTGCGCAGATATTTTTCCTGAAGCCGACTGCCAAGAGCCTTCAGACGATCAGCTCTTTCTGCTTTGATCTTCTTTGAAAGCTGCGGCATTTTTTCAGCAGCAGTACCTTTTCTCGGAGAATATTGGAAGACATGGATTTTAGAAAAACCTACCTTTTCGGCAAATTTCATTGACTGTACGAATTCTTCTTCAGTTTCTTCTGGAAATCCGACCATAATATCGGTAGTAAACGAAGCGTCAGGGAATATTTTCCGGATACGGCAGACAAGATCGTAATACTCAGCAGTATTATAGCGCCTGTTCATGCGTTTCAGGACGGAATCGCTTCCGCTCTGGAGGGAAAGATGAAACTGCGGACAGAACTGAGGACATCTTGAAAGTCTGAGCAGATCGTCGTCAGAAATAATTTCGGGTTCGAGAGAACCAAGACGTACACGCTCAATTCCGGAGATAAGGCAGCATTCCTCGACGGCGTCAGCAAGCCGAAGACCATATTCCATGCCATAGAAGGCTAAATTGATTCCGACGAGAACGATTTCTTTGTGACCGGCATCAGCAAGCATTTTCAGCTCACTGCGAAGGATATCCAAAGGCTTGGAGCGGCATCTTCCACGTGCGAAGGGGATTATGCAGTAGGAACAGAACTGATTACATCCGTCCTGAATCTTGACAAATGCTCTTGTTTTGCCCTTGAAATCGCCGTGGACAAGATCTTCAAAGCTGTCAGAGGCATCGTATTTGGTGATTTGAATGATACGCTGTCTGTGTTCAAGGAATTCCAATATCATTCCGGCGAGCAGAACTCTGTTTTTTGTACCTGCAATGATATCAGCTTCTGGTATATTGACGGCAGCTTCCGGAGAAGCCTGAGGGAGACAACCTGTCAGGACAATAAGAGCATCCGGTCTGTCTTTCCGGAGTTTTCGGAGGGCATAGAGAGACTTGCTGTCACCGGAGGATGTTACGGTACACGAATTAAGGATTATGACGTCGGCATCGTCGGCAGAGTCAGCTGATTCAAATCCTTTTGACAGGAGATCAGCCTTCATACATTCAGTTTCGTACTGATTGACCTTGCAGCCAAATGTAATAAAAAATACTTTATACATATTTCACCTTATTATCACTATTTGAACTTGGATTTATCATGTTAAAATTGCACAAATCTAATATGTGATTTTTATGCAGTCTAAATAATTATCCGCAATGAATAAAAAAGCCGTTATTAAAGATGATACGTTTATACTAAATTGACAAATTTACTTTAAATGGCTTGACAAAGGGATTTTTTAATGCTAATATATAAGTGCGGAAGGGCCGATCCGCAAAAAAGAAATAAACAAGAAAAAACATCCACAAACTCACCTTTATTACAGGAGGTAATAGTATGACAAAGACAACAGTTTTTCTTCAGGCAATCAATGATGTAAAGGATTTCGTTAATGTCGTAATGCGTTATGATTTCGATATTGACCTCGTATCCGGCAGATATGCAGTTGACGCAAAGTCAATCATGGGTATTTTCAGCCTTGATCTTTCAAAGCCGATTCAGCTCAATGCTCATACAGATGATGCAGATGCATTCCTTAAGGATATTGAAAAGTTTATCGTTAAGTAAGAAATCACCTGATGAAAAGACTGCCTCAGCAGTCTTTTTTGCTTTATAGGAATATTTTAAACACTGAGGGCGGTCATCGACCGCCCTTATATTGTGATATTCTCTATCATTACTGGTGATGAGAAAATCAATCCCAATCTTTCTTGTTGAATTTGTGGAAAAACTTCTTTATCGGATTTGTAACTCCAAGTTTCTGGAAGTAATGATAAAGCACATCCTGATTACAGCCGTTATCTTCTAGATTTTCATACATATCTCTGAACTGATCGAGAGTCATACCGAGACTTTCGTCAAAAGTAAGCTCTTTGTCGGTGAATACTACAGCACCGTAAACGGGAGTGGAAGAAAATCCGCCTTTTTTCAGGTGGTGGATAACGTTGTCGATGTGGGTTTTGTTCTGGAGCTGCGGATTGTACAGCTTGTGGACGTTGGTTCCTACTTTATGTACAAGCTTTTTGCCGCTGCCTGTAATAACTCCTGAGATACCTTTTGTTTCAATAACAAGTACGCCGAATCGTCCGAAAACAAGGTGATCTATCTCGACGGTTTTGTTATAGAGCGGCAGGAAAACGTTGTTGATAATGCGGATATTATCTTTTTTTCCAATCTTGGAAATAGTCTTAGCGACCTTTTTTTCTGCTGATCTTCCCTTGCGCCTGCCCTTGCTGAAGTAGGAAACGAGTCCCCAGACGATCAGCAGCACAGCAGCTGCAGCTAAAACGATAAAAAATATCTTCAGATTTTTTTCCATAATTTTCTCCTAAACTACTGAATAATTCAGATTTAAACAGCAATAATACAAACAGACGCATACAGCGTCGGGTGATACAGCAGAATGGATATGATTCATTCTGCGGTGTTGCCTCAACCCCGAACCGAAGCGAGGTGTTCTCAATATGTGGGATAAATTAGCTCTTATTCTTCTGATAATCGGAGGAATAAACTGGGGTCTGGTAGGTATATTCGAGCTTGATCTTGTTGCGTGGCTTTTCGGCGGCGCAGCGAGCCTTATCAGCAGAACTGTCTATATTCTTGTAGCCATTTCTGCGGTATGGTGTATATCTCTGCTTTTCCGCAGGGACGACGAGCTTGCGTTCAATACAACAGACCGGTAAAAAATTTTTATGGATCCTAAGAGCGGAGCATATGCACGAAAGCTCTTGAAGATGCCGCAGATTCATAAGAATCATGCCTGATGCCGGTACTTGTGAAAAGACCGGCGAAATGCTGCATATCGGCAGAAAAAAGTTCTTCCGGATGCAGCAGGGTATACATAAAAGTATATGCAAAAAAGGGAGGTATTTCGCCTCCCGATTTTTTTTTATAAATTAGTCGCTTACATAAGGGAGAAGAGCGATGTGTCTTGCTCTCTTTACTGCAACTGTGAGCTCACGCTGATGGAAAGCACAAGTTCCTGTCACACGTCTGGGAAGAATCTTAGCTTTCTCTGTCATGCACTTTCTGAGCTTAGCGAGGTCCTTGTAATCAATTCTGTCGATTCTGTCAGCACAGAACATACAAACCTTCTTGCGAAGCTTCTTTGCAGGACGGGAATTTCTTTCCTTTTCCATGACTTTTCCTCCTATCTTTATAAAGTAACGTTAAAAGTTTTTCTTAGAACGGAACATCTCCGTCGCTGAGGATTTCTTCAAAATCACTCAGGCTGCCGTAAGACATACTGTCGTTATTCTGAGCGGGCTGCTGCATAGGAGCTGCCTGCTGCGGAGGAGTCTGATAATTATTATTGTAGTTATTCTGGGGAGCGGAGTAATTAGAACCGCCGCCGTTTCCGGATTCTCTCTTAGATCCGCAGAACTCAACGTTGTCAACAAAAACATCTGTTGTATAGTGAGTTACATCAGGGTGATTGCGATCCTGATAGCTGCCTGTTCTGAGGCTTCCCTCAACGCAAATCATGCTTCCCTTGCTGAAGTAGCGTGAAACAAATTCCGCTGTCTGTCTCCATGCTGTGCATGAAATGAAATCAGCCTGTCTTTCACCGGTATTCTTATCGGCAAATCTTCTGTCAATAGCTACGGTGAATCTGCATGAGCTGATACCGCTCTGTGTCTGTCTGAGTTCCGGGTCAGCAGTAAGCCTTCCCATTAAAATAACTTTATTCATCATCGCACCTCCTTGAAATAATGACGTTATGCAATTAGCAAACTGTTACGAGTGAACGAAGAACGCCGTCTGTGATGTTGAGACGTCTGGAAAGCTCAGCGGGATAATCGGGCTTAGACTCGAATGTGTAGATTACATAGTAACCTTCTGTCTCGTCTTCGATAGGATATGCAAGCTTGCGCTTACCCCAATCCTCGTTGACTTCAACAGCTTCGGCATGTCTTTCGATTCTCTGCTTGAACTTCTCAACAAGAGCCTTCATAGGCTCCTCGCCGTTCTTAAGGCTGAAAACAACCATTACTTCATACTTAGCGGATACCTTTGCCATGATGTACACCTCCTTCCGGGATATGCCCTCAACCTACTGAGGGTAAGGATAATATGGTATCGTGCATACGATACTTGATTATTTTACCACAAAGGACAAGATTTGTCAAGAGGTAAAATGAAAAAAATTCGGAATTATATCGAAAAAAATTTTTTGAAAAATTTTCAGAAAATGGTGAGAGTTTTTGCGTTTTCAAAAGACTAAGTTATAAAAGGCAATAAAAGTGAGGTCCGGACTCGCAAAAAACTTACTATATTTATTAGGAGGAATCACTATGAAAAAAACTAAAAAATTATCTGCAATGCTTCTTGCTTCTTTAATTTCAGCCGGAGCAGTTTCATCACTTTCAGTCAATGCGATAGCAGCAAATAGTACAGGAATCACATGCAAAGAGTACACTGATATGGTTGAAAAAACTTTTAAGCTTTCAGAGGATTATGACGATTGCTACGATGCACATATAGGAGCAGAAATTGATATTTATATCGATGAGATAGAAGGAACTGATGATAGCTATATGTATTCTGTTGAAAAAATTACACCATCACATATTTCTATCAGTTCATTTAATAAACCACTTGACCTTGAAGCTGTCATAAATTCTAATGGCAATGATTACGCTGTTGCATATCTTGGCAATTCGGAATCTGTTGACGGAATAACTTATTATTATGAAATATATTCATCAGGTATGAAAGAAGCGAAAAACACATATTTGAATACTTGTTTCAGACCAAATATGCTCGAAACGAAAGAATTTAACAACAGCTGTCTTTCTATTGATGAGGCAAAAGCTATATATTATTCACTTGTAGAATCCAACATTAAAACTGATATAGCAAACATTGATTATTATGGAATCGGTGTACAAATCAATCCAAAAATCATTGAAAGACCGTACGTTTTCTGGTTGAGTAAAAAAGAACAGGATATTTTAAAGACATATCTTAGTGAAAATAATATTGATTATAACTTAACAGTTGAACTTCCTGATGATGATTGCAGTTATACAACCATCACTCCGAACAATGATGTCAAACTTGAAGAACACTATAAGCTTTTATCTGATATCTATGCAGATACTGGATTATATCACTGGACAAATGATATTCCCGTAAATTCAAGCAACGCTATCGTTGCTACATCAATTGATATGCATAACAACGTCAAAGGCGACGCCAACGACGACGGCAAGCTTGCACTGTCCGATGCAATTGCTATTCTCCAGAATGTAGGAAATCCTGATGAATACGGACTGACAGCACAGGGCGAATACAATGCCGATATCGCCGGAGACTTTGACGGAATCACAAACCTTGACGCTCTTGCGATTCAGAGAAGACTTCTTGGTCTTGAATAAATACAGATTTCAGCCGCAATTTCTGCGGCTGATTTTTTTGATTCATGTATTTACAAACGCCATTTTTTGTGGTATAATATAAAATGAATAATTGTCCGGAAACTTCCGGAAGATCACTACAGAAAGAGGTAAAATCGCTTTGGCTAACGAAAAAATCAGAAATTTCTGCATTATCGCTCATATAGATCACGGTAAATCCACGCTTGCCGACAGAATTCTTGAAAAGACTGAAACTGTTGCTATCCGTGACATGGAGGAGCAGCTTCTTGATAACATGGATATCGAGCGTGAACGAGGAATCACCATAAAGGCACGAGCAGTCCGCCTTAAATATACTGCGTCTGACGGAGAAGATTATATCTTCAACCTTATCGACACACCTGGTCATGTCGATTTCAATTATGAGGTTTCAAGATCTCTTGCTGCCTGTGAGGGAGCAATTCTTGTTGTTGACGCATCTCAGGGAATCGAAGCCCAGACGCTTGCAAATACTTATCTTGCTATTGAGCACGATCTTGAAGTAGTTCCCGTAGTAAATAAGATAGATCTGCCCTCTGCCGATCCGGAAAGAGTCTGCAATGAAGTCGAGAATATCATCGGCATTCCGGCAATGGATGCGCCGAGAATTTCTGCGAAAATGGGCACGAACATTGAAGCTGTTCTTGAAAGCGTAGTTACAGGCATACCAGCGCCAACAGGCGATACACAGAAGCCGCTGAAGGCTCTGATTTTTGACAGTTATTATGATTCCTACAAGGGCGTTATTATCTACGTCCGTGTCAAGGAGGGAACTGTAAAGATCGGTGACAGCATTCGTCTTATGGCAACAGGAGCTGTATTTACTGTAGTTGAAGCCGGCTTTATGGACGCTACGAATCTTATCAACAGCGGTACGCTGGAAGCCGGAGAAGTTGGCTATATTGCGGCGTCTATCAAGAGTATAGGCGATACTCAGGTAGGCGATACCGTTACTAATAATGACAATCCTTGTGATGAACCTCTGCCGGGATACAGAAAAGTAAATCCTATGGTATTCTCCGGTATATATCCGGCTGACGGTGCAAAATACGGCGATCTTCGTGAGGCATTGGAAAAGCTTCAGCTTAACGACGCTTCGCTCTCATTTGAACCGGAAACTTCTGTTGCACTCGGTTTCGGATTCCGCTGTGGATTCCTCGGACTTCTCCACATGGAGATCATTCAGGAGCGTCTTGAACGTGAATATAATCTTGATCTTATTACAACTGCGCCGTCTGTTATATATAAGGTAACTATGACAAGCGGCGAGGTTGTATATATCGACAACCCGACGAATTTCCCTGATCCGGCGCTCATTCAGACAGCGGAGGAGCCTATGGTAAAGGCAGATATCCTTTCGCCGTCAGAGTTTGTCGGAAATATTATGGAGCTTTGTCAGGACAGACGAGGAACATTCAAGGATATGCAGTATCTTGATGATACACGAGTAAATCTCCACTATGAGCTTCCTCTGAACGAGATTGTATACGATTTCTTTGATGTACTGAAATCACGCACAAAGGGCTATGCTTCGTTTGATTATGAGATGCTCGGATATGTTCCTTCGAAGCTTGTAAAGCTTGATATTCTTCTGAACGGCGATGTAGTCGATGCGCTGTCATTTATCATTCATACTGACAAGGCATACGGCAGAGCACGAAAGATAGCCGAAAAGCTAAAGGAAAACATTCCGCGCCAGCTTTTTGAAGTACCAATTCAGGCGGCTATCGGCGGAAAGATAATCGCCCGTGAAACCGTCAAGGCAATGCGCAAGGACGTTCTTGCTAAGTGCTACGGCGGTGATATTACCCGTAAGAAGAAGCTCCTTGAAAAGCAGAAGGAAGGTAAAAAGCGTATGCGCCAGCTCGGAACAGTAGAGGTTCCGCAGGAAGCATTTATGAGCGTTCTTAAGCTTGACACCTGATTCGGGAGGGATTTTTGTGTTGAATTATCTGATACTTGCAATACTCGGCGCAGGAGTTGTTTTAGCTCCGATTTCAGTCATTGCAGAAGCCGTTTTTCGGCGCAATTCAAAGTCCAACAAATTCTTCAGAGCAATATGGCTGTTCCTCAGGGAGCTTGATTTGCTCCGCTTCGGCGTGACATCTCTTCTGCTCTTATTCTGGGGACTTGTCATAGGAGACGATAATTTCTACGGCATATGGATGGCAATATTCATGATGCTTGCTATCCTCGTTGTTGTTCATGCGGAGGACTTTTTCACATTTAAAAAGCGACGCAAAAAGGCGGCAAAGAAAATGAATTTCCGCAGACTGGCTGGAACGCTTCCGATTGTTAAGGAAACTCCCATTGCACGGGAATCACAGCCTCTTGTTCCGGTAACTGCTGAAAATGAGCAGGCAATATAAATTTTACAGACAGGATTGATTTTATGAGTATATACAATTGTCCGCACTGCGGAAAAAAGGGATTTACCCCTATGACAAAGGCACTTGCGGGAAAAATGAATTCCAAAGGAAAGCCGTGCAAACAATGCGGTACAAGATGCGTGAACGGCAAGGGAGCTACTATTTTTAATGCGATATACAGCGTGATCGTAATTGTATTTATGATTTGGTATTTTCTTAATTCGCAGAATCATGATGCTCTTGCGATAAGAGAAGTGCCGGTTTTTCTGCTGCTTATTCTCTCAGAATTTATCGTGCCGGCTATTGTTAATGCATTCTTCTTTAAAATGGAAGAATCCATACGACTCGATGTTTCATGAGCGATCTCGGAATATATATTCATGTTCCGTTCTGCGGAAAAAAATGCGGATACTGTGACTTCTATTCGCTTAAATATTCCAGAGACAGCGCAGAGGGCTATGTACAGGCGGTTCTGCGGAATATTGATCATTACGGAGATTCTGCATCTGCTGTTGATACGATCTACTTCGGCGGCGGAACTCCGTCGCTTCTTTTTCCAGAGCAGCTTTCGCTTATCATAGAACGGATCAGGGAAAGATTCACTGTAAATGAGGATTGCGAGATTACTCTCGAAGCAAACCCGTCTGGACTTACTCCGGAAAGACTTTGCAAACTGCGTAAAACCGGAATTAACCGGCTTTCAATCGGTGTTCAGTCTATGATCGACAGTGAACTTGGGTTTCTCGGAAGAAGTCATAATTCTGCCAGAGTGGAAAGAACTGTTCTTGACGCTGCTGAAGCAGGATTTGAAAATATTTCGTGCGATCTGATGCTTGCAGTTCCCGAACAGACAATATCTTCTCTGGAAATTTCGGCAATACGCCTTGCGAGTCTTCCGATAAAGCACATATCGGCGTATATCCTCAAAGTTGAAGCCGGAACTCCTTTTGACTGCGATGAGATACGCTCTGTCGTTCCTGATGATGAAACGTCAGCTGATTTTTATCTTCATGCAGTATCTGTCCTTGAAGGTCTGGGATTCCGGCAGTATGAGGTGTCAAATTTTGCTGTTCCTGGATATGAAAGCCGCCATAACTGCCGGTACTGGCAGTGCAGGGATTACATCGGCATCGGACCGTCTGCACATTCGTGCTTCGGAGGAAAACGCTTTGCTTCTGAAAGCTCACTGGAGAAATTCATCTGTTCAGACGTTCAGCCGGTATATATCACGGATGATTCTCCATGCGGATTCGAGGAATATGCAATGCTCCGGCTAAGGCTTCGAGAAGGACTTGATCTGCGGAACATCGGTGAAAGACGTGATTTTCTTGAAAAAAAGCTTCCGCCGCTGATTTCATCGGGATACATCAATTTTGACGGCGATATTATTTCGCTAACGCCGAAAGGATTTCTTATGTCCAATTCGGTGATAGAACATCTTATTTTTTGATTATTTCAGAAGCTCCTCACGCATCTGCGTCAGGAGCTTTTTTTCACGCCGTGATACCTGAACCTGAGTCATTCCGAGAGCCTTTGCCGTTTTTGACTGAGTAAGACTTCTGAAATATCTCAGCTCCAGAAGTGCTCTGTCGTTAGGTTGAAGCTGAGCCATTATCTGCCTGAGTGCAATAAGATCAACGATAGCTTCATCAGGCGGCGGCTGCGGAATTTCAATCTCACTGCCGTCCTCATCTCCAGATGTCAGTGAAAGAACTGGTTTGCTTACGCAGAGAGCTTCTGAGACATCTGATTCAGACTCGCCTGAGATTTGTGATAATTCCGAAATTGTCGGTTCTCTGCCGTTGTCGTGCCGGAATTCCTCACAAAGCTTTTGCAGAGACATGGAAAGCTCCTTCAGGCTTCGGCTCACATGAATGGCTCCGCCGTCACGGAAGAGACGTTTTATTTCACCGAGTATTACAGGAACGGCATACGTCGAGAATTTCACGCCTCTTTCCGGATCAAAAGCCTTTACCGCTTTGAGAAGTCCTATGCATCCGGCGGAATAAAGGTCGTCATATTCTATGCCGCGGCTTCGGAATTTGTTTGCGCAGAGATGAACGAGCCCGAGATTTTCTTCTGCAAGCGGATGTGCTGATTCAGTTTTCATTGGGAGAAAGCCTTTTTCGCATGACAACCGTCGTGCCCTTTCCTACGCTGCTTTTTACTTTGAGGATATCCATAAATGACTCCATCACAGAAAATCCGAGACCGGAGCGTTCTTCCTCCGGAGCGGTAGTAAAAAGAGGTTCCATTGCCTGTTTTATGTCAGAAATGCCGCATCCTTTATCTTTTATGCGTATGTATATTTCACGATTTACGAGAAGCTTTACAGTAAGCTCAATCTTTCCATTTGAATTTCTGTAGCCGTGAACTATAGCGTTTGTCACTGCTTCGGAGACGGCTGTTCTGATATCTGAAAGTTCCTCGACAGTAGGATCTGCCTGTATCAGAAACGATGATACAACTGCACGGGCGGCAGCTTCGTTCACTGACAGCGAGGGCATAGTAAATTTTATTTCGTTGATTATTTCCATTTTTTCTCCTCCTCAGGTGATTTTTACGATACGTTCAATGCCGGAAAGCCTGAGCACACGTCGGATATACGGCTGAGTATTTTTTACTTCAAGACTGCCGCCGCACTCTTTGATGAGCTTTGATCTGCCCATTATCAGACCGATACCGGAGCTGTCCATGAAGGTGATGTTTTTGAAATCCATGACAAGCAGATCGGGCTGAACGGATATTATGAATTTATCAAGCTGCGAGCGGAGTTCTTTGGCGTTATGGTGGTCAATTTCACCGCTGAGCAGTGCTGTAGCTGATCCTGAACCGGATTTTATTTCCATTTTCATTGTGATGCCTCCTTTTCCAGCCACATTATACCACTGAATGACTGCGAAATTTGTCATACTGCGGTATATGAAAAAAGCTTGTTGAAAATATCATGAGAATATGATATAATTATAAAAAAGGAAGGTGAATGAAATGCCAAAGCAGTTCTGGAAGGGGAGCGCACTTCTGTCGCCGGTTCCGGCGGCACTTGTAAGCTGCGGAACGGTAGATTCTCCGAACGTTCTTACAATAGGCTGGACAGGAATAGTATGTACGCATCCCCCGATGACGTATGTTTCTGTACGTCCGCAGAGGTATTCTTATGATATCATTAAAGAATCCGGCGAATTTGTAATAAATCTCACTACTGCAGCAATGTGCCGTGAAACTGATCTGTGCGGAGTGAAAAGCGGCAAAGATACTGATAAATTTGCTCTTTGCGGATTTCATGCCGGAGCTTCTCATGAGATATCAGCTCCGACCATAGAAGAATGTCCTGTAAATCTTGAATGCAGAGTGACAGAGGCAAAACCTCTCGGAACACATACAATGTTTCTGGCGGAAATAGTCGGAATTAATGTGGACGAGGAATATATCGACGCAAACGGACGTCTTGACATGGAAAAATGCGGACTTATGGCTTATGCGCATGGAGAATATTTCTCTCTTGGAAAAAAACTCGGCAGCTTTGGCTGGTCGGTTCGCAAAAAGAAGAAAAAAAAGAAAAATAAAAGCAAAAGTTAACCTTTTTCAGGGAAAATACATATATTGTACAGAAGCAAGAAATCAAGAAGCAGGATGACAGGGGGATCCTTCTTGCTTCAGTGGCTCCTGTCTCCTGAAAAAGGGGGGCTGATTTTGACAGTCATCATATTGGAAATGCCCTCGTATACCTTCGCTGTAAAAAGCGAAAAACTGCTGAAAGCAAGAGGGATCTCCTGCGAGCTGAAAAGGAATATAAATGCTGCTCCCGGCAGCTGCGGCTATTCCCTTCATGTAAAGAGGGATTTCAATCGGGCTTCCGAAATCCTTAAAAAGAACGGCATTCCCTTTATAATCAAGGAAAAAGGGGGCGGCTGATATGATCATAAACTTTGATAACGCAGCAACAACCTATCCGAAGCCGCCGAGTGTGAAAAAAGCTGTTGCGGAGGCTGTTGAAAAATTTGGCGGGAACTCCGGCAGAGGCGGCCATGCTCTTGCGATGAGGACTTCCCGTGCGCTGTATTCCGCAAGATCGGCGGCGGCGGAATTCTTCGGTGCACAGCCTGAGAATGTAGTTTTTACCATGAACTGTACCTATGCTCTCAATCTTGCAATACAGGGAATAATGAAGGACGGCGGTCATCTCATCATAAGCAGCATGGAGCATAATTCGGCGGCTCGTCCTGCGGCAAAGCTTGCGCTTGACGGAAAGGTAAATCTTTCCATTGCGGAAATATGTCCGGATGACAGCGATACGGTTGAAAATTTCCGCAGACTTATCAGACCTGACACAAAGGCTGTTGTATGTACTCTTGCAAGTAATGTTACTGGTCAGCTCATGCCGTGGAGAGAAATAGGAAAGCTCTGCCGTGAGCACGATATCTGTTTCATTGCCGACGGAGCTCAGGCTTGCGGAGTAGTGGATATAGATATCTCCGAGGGAATTAATATCCTCTGTACTGCCGGTCATAAGGGACTTTACGGAATAACAGGCACCGGACTTCTTATAACTGACGGAAAATACAGGATATCACCGGTAATTCAGGGCGGTACAGGAAGCTCTTCGCTCAGCCTCAGACAGCCGGATATGCTTCCTGACGCTCTTGAAAGCGGCACTCCATGCGTGATAGGTGCGATGTCAGTTAAAGCTGGTATCGAATTTATCCGGAGAAAGGGCATAGACAGTATCTTTGCGCATGAGGAGCGTGTATGCAGCCGCTTTGTCAGGGAACTGCAAAAAAACAGAAATATCACTATATACCGTGATCAACAGAGTAATTATGTGCCTATCGTATCCTTCAATGCAGCAGGAATTCCCTCAGAGGAGCTTGCCGGCGAGCTTGCAGAACATGGATTCTGTCTGCGTGCCGGCTTCCACTGTGCAGCACTTGCTCATACTCAGCTTGGAACGGAAACGGGCACAGTAAGATTTGCTCCATCGGTATTCAGCACCGAATCTGACGCAGCTGCTCTTGCTAATACAATTAATAATATAGTGAATCGAAAAAAATTAATAAAAAAGTATTGAAAATATCTGAAATTGTGATACAATATATAATAGGATGTTATGAGCGGCACTGCACGAACAATCCGTGCAGTGCTGTCTGTGCATGAACGAAGGATATAACTCGTACATATAATGCTGTACAGGCGTTATTTTGACAGGAGCAGGTCAAAGAAAGATATATGCCGCTCCGTTTATTAAAAATGCGAAAGGATGTGATCAGATGTCCTTCCAAGAATTGAAATCAGCGTTCCTCAGTGTACTCAGTACTATTGAACTTATTGACATTATAGATATTGCTATTCTTGCATATCTTGTATATCTTCTTCTGAAGTTTATCCGTGAAACAAGAGCTGGTCAGCTCATAAAAGGTATACTGTTTCTTGTTGCAGGATATTTTCTCAGCGTTTTCTTTGAACTCAAAGCAATTTCGTATCTTCTTACACAGGCACTTGATATCGGTCTTATTGCGATGATTGTGCTTTTCCAGCCTGAGCTCCGCCGTATGCTTGAAAAGGCAGGCCATACACGCTTCGGTGTGAAATTTCTCAGTCTCGGACAGAATGTTGATGAACTGAGAAAAATATGGGATCCGGCGATCGAAGCTGTTTGTGATTCCTGCGTGGAACTTTCAGCAACGTGTACTGGTGCACTTATCGTAATTGAACGTCAGGTGCGCCTCGGTGAACAGATCGAAACAGGAACCATACTTAATGCAGTACCAAGTAAAGAGGTATTCGGGAATATCTTCTATCCGAAAACACCACTTCATGATGGTGCCGTTATAATGAGAGACGGCGTGATACTTGCGGCAGCCTGCTTTTTGCCGAAGCCGCAGAAGGATGCCCAGATAGACAAAAGGCTCGGTTCACGTCACAGAGCTGCTATCGGTATGAGTGAAAATTCTGATTCTATCGTAATTGTAGTTTCAGAGGAGACAGGACAGATCTCTACAGCTATGAACGGTGTTCTTGTAAGAGATTATACCCGTGAAAAGCTGAAGAAATTTCTTGAAGATGAGATCTTTGAGGAAAAAACTGAAATCACTATTCCCGGCAGAAAATTCTTTTCCTCACGCAGTGAAAGGAGGAAAAAGAAGTGAATATAATTGAGAAAGTTAAGAAAAATCTCGCCAAAGGTGCAAAAAATAATCTTTCACTGGCGATATACTCAGTGATTATCGCCTGCATTGCGTGGTTTGTTATTTCTATGGCGCTATATCCCTCGGTTACGAAGCAGATAAGAAATATAGAGGTCAGCCTTGATATCTCGGGAACATCAGCTTCGGAAAACGGTCTTAGTGTTATTTCATGTAATCTTGAAGAAGTGAATGTGACCGTAAAAGGCAGCCGAACTCAGGCTTCAAAGATGAATTCCAACAGCTTTATCGCCTATATTGATACGAGCGGTGTAACTGCGCCGGGCAGAAGAACGCTTCCGCTGAAAATACGCAGCAAGGATAATATTCCCTTTGAAGTGGAATCAATCACACCCTCGACGGTTGTTGTGAATCTTGATAAGTACGAGACTATTGAGATACCCGTAGAACCGAAGTGCCCGAATATTTCAACAATAAAGGGTAAGGTCATCTATCAGGCGGAGCATAAGTGCAATCCGTCTACCGTTAAGATAACAGGTCCCTCGGTACAGCTCGATAAGATATCTAAGTGCTATGCTTATTCTGATAAGTCTATGGATCTTGAATCTTCAATTGACATTACGACCGATAAGCTTCAGCTTCTTGCGGATGACGGAACTATAATCGACCAGTCAATGATGGAATTCAGCAATTCAAGCTTCTCGATAAATATTCCCGTTCTTACTCAGAAAACTGTAAAGCTTTCTGTGCAGATAATCGGCGGTTCTGCGGACTTTGACAAGAGCAGTATGAAATTCGACCTTTCAGCTGATTCACTTACAGTTGCTTCAAGGAACAGTCAGCTTGAAATACCCGATCCGCTTGATATCGGAAAGATCAATCTCAGCGATGTAGGACTGGGATATACAAAGTCATTTGATATAAATGCACTGCTTGAAACAAGTAATGTAATAAATATGTCCGGACTTGAAACTGTTGTACTAACGCTTGATGATACAGATCTTGAAAAGAAGGAATTTATACTCGACAAGAGTAGTATTCATATAAGCAATAAGCCGGGCGGCGGTGATTACGATTACGATCTGATAAGTCAGAATGTGAAAATCTGTGTTGTTGGACCGAAGGAGGAAATTGCTAAGCTTACGCCTGCTGATTTTGCTGCAGAGGCAAATCTGCTTAATACGGATATTCCTGTCGGACAAAGCTATTTTGATGTAACGGTTCATTGTCTTGCTTCTGATAAGGTATGGGCAATAGCAAATCCGTCAAAACCAACAGTGCTGATTCAAAAATCAATACACATTGAACCTGAGGAAGATGAAGAACTTATAAAATCCGATGAAAACAGTTCTCAGCCGACAACTGAACGAAGATGATATTAAAATCCCGAGGATAGCAGTATTCTCGGGATTTTTTTGCAAAAAAAGAGCGGTTTTTAACATATTATCCAAAAAATTCCATTTTAAGAAACGTATTTTCTGTAGCTGGAACTGAAAAACTCGTCCGTAAATATTTATTTTTCCGGTAAAATGTGGTATAATTGAAAAAATGTTACCAGAAATATGCTGTGTATCATTATTATAATTTAGGGGGAATTTAATTGACAATGCGTAAACTTTTGGCAGCGGCAGTTTCTTTTGCAATGTGCGTTTCATTTTTACCGCCAAAGGTCAATGTGGCTGCAGAATTGATCTCTGCTGCTGCAATATCTGATGAGGCAGCACCGGCAATAAGCTCGCAGGCTTCTCCGGAAGCATACGCCGCAAAGACTACAACGAAGACTGCTGCGAAAACAACTTCCAAAACAACAGCGAAAACAACAGCGAAAACGACTTCTAAGACAACTGGAAAATCTACATCAAAGACTACAGCTAAGACTACAGTGAAAACAACGACAAAGAAGCCGGTATCAACCACTGTTAAGTCAACAGCTCCGAAAACTACCGTTACAACGACTGCCAAAATAACAACAACGGCAGAGGCACCGTATATGCTCGGAGATATTGACAATGACAAGAAAATCACGGGTTCGGATGCAACATGGATTCTTCGTGAATATACGCTGATATCAAGCGGTACAGACGGAGAGCTTACAAAAATACAGAAAAATGCCTGTGATGTTGACAGTGACGGAAGGATTACAGGATCAGACGCAACTCTGACGCTCAGCTACTATACATATCAGGGCTCCGGCGGTGTTCTTGAATTCGAGGATTTCATGAAATACGGTCCTATAGATATAGGCAGCGTTACTACAACTGCAGTCACTACTCAATCCACAACTGCTACGACAACGACAACGTCAACATCAACAGAAGCAACAACTACAACAACTACAGTGACTGAAACTTCTTCCACAACAACTACAGTTACAGATGATCCATACAAAGTTAAAGAAATAAAGCTCAGCCACTATGAAGTTACACTGGATGTCGGCGGCGGAGATATGGCGCTTGTGACAATGTATCC